>NZ_JASJVL010000012.1:0-169677 GCF_035019745.1 Pseudomonas sp. 10S5 | reverse complement strand
GGGGGGGCTGGTGGCAGCGGTAGCAAGTAACTACTTTGCGGTAAAAACGGGTCACTTTTGCACTAGGGCGACCCGTTTTGAAACGTAGTAGAGATGATCGAGGCTGTCATAAGCGTGTGCAAGAACTGGTGCTTCCAGGTCATTGTCGTAGTGGGCTTAATGAAAAAGAACCGGTGCTCAGGCTGCCGGATATATGGCCAGCGACTCTTTTGCCCATTGCACGTAACACACCACCACTGGCATACCATGTTCAGTGCAGAAATCCAGCCAACGCAACTGATTGTCCTGTAGACGGTCGCCGGGCCCTTTGACTTCGATCATGCGGTAACGCTGCTGGGCCGGATAAAACTGGATCAGGTCGGGCATGCCCGTGCGATTGGCTTTGATGTCCATCAGCAACCGCAGAAACCATCGGCGCAGATGCTCGGCGGGCAAGCACTGCAACGCGTGGTCTAACAGCTCTTCAGTCAATGTGCCCCAAAATACAAACGGCGATTGCAGGCCTTGTTTGTTTTGGAAGTGTTGGCGAACAGTAGTCTGATACGCCCCAGAATCCAGCTGTCGCAGGCAATCGTCAAACAATGTTGCTCGGCGTTGATAGAAATCAGGGCTATACAGATCGCTGGGCGCACTGTGAAACGGGTGAAAAAACGCCCCGGGTAGCGGAGCAAAGATGGCCGACCAACAGAGCAATCCAAACAGCGAGTTAATCAGCGTATTTTCGACGTAGTAAACCGGTCCGGCATCATCGGCCAAGTGCCGCTGAATCATGTGCTCAACGCTTAGCTCCAGGTTCTGAGGCACCGTTATATCAAGACGACTCAGCACATTGGCACGGCGTCGGCGCGGGCTCTGCAAACCCAACCGGCGTTGTAGTCGCGGCAATATGCGTAACAAGCCCTGAGCCTCGGCAGCATTTTCAGGCGCTGTTTGGGCGCTCTCGAGCAATGCCATGGCCCCTAGGACGTCAGCACTGCGTTCCAGCACCCGAATCCGTCGCAGTCGGGCACCGGGGTAATTGCCCTGCTCATAAACCGATAAGGCCAGCGCCCAGTCCTGCAACCGTTCGGCCCGTTGACCTATCTGGAACAGCAGCTTGGCTCGGCGCATATTCAGCCACGGACTGCGACTCTCGACCGCGAGCGCTTGCTGGGCCAAAGTTGTCAGCGTTTCCACCGTCAGTGATAGCTCCAACGTTTGCCGACATAGGTGCAGCTGCAAACAGGTGTCGATGTCTGCGCGTTCATTGATACCGCGAGATTCTGCGCTGAATTCGACTTTTTCGTAGCGGTAAACCCCTAGATCGGCGAGCACAAACTCCGACCATTCTTGGTGCAAATTGCCGAAATACAACAGCCGTAACCGTTCGCAGAGCGCCATGACAGTAAGGCCGTACACCGGTTCATTGAACGTGCTGTGCCACTGATCAATCGTTTGCGTTTCGGGATAAAGGCCATGTAACTGTTCAAGCATTACGGTTTTTTTTTCAGTATTTTTTAATCCATGCGCCTTAAAACACGTAACGACCTCGGCCTTGCGCAACAGCCCGAAGAGCTCATCCAGGCTAGTTAGGGGTCGCGGGTTTACCCAGCCATTTTCCAGCAACGGTTGCACGGCCGCCGCTGGGTCGCCAATCTCTGTGTAGCTCAATTTACTGGCGCGAAACAGTGTGCCCTTGCGCATTACCATTCGTACTAGCAAGCCTTGAGCGTTCTGAGGCAGATCGATAAAGTCGCTGATGAACTGGCGCTCGGCGCTGTCCAGCAAATCGGCGTAACGCTCAGCGACCCACTCCAGCACGCGCTGAAAATTGACGAGGTAATAAAACGGGTTGTCTAGGGGAGTACTGTTCACGGAAGTTATTCACAAAGCTGATTTACATTGGCCGATACTGGTTATCCGTACAGATAACAGCGCACGTCCACGGCGGCAAGCTAGAATCGACGCAAGGCGAAAAATTCAAGGTATTTGATATGAAAAAATTATCGGCACCGCAAATCTATCTAGCGGGCTTCGACGTTTTCAGGCCAGACGCCATTGAGCACGGCCACTACCTCAAAGCTCTGTGCGCGAATCAGGGAATAGAGGGTTTGTACCCCTTCGATAACGAAGTCACCGAAGATCGAACGCCAGAGGCCACTGCACAACAGATCTGTGCAATGAACATCGTCATGCTCAGGCGCTGCGAAGGGGTATTGGCCAATTTAAACGTGTTTCGCGGCCTGGAGCCGGACTCGGGCACCGCATTCGAAGTCGGGATGGCGGTAGCACTGGGTAAACCGGTGTGGGCTTATTTCGACCCGATCGGGTCGCTGCGCGAATTGGTAAGTCATGACCCGCAAGGGTTTGATGCAGATGGGTTTATGGTGGAAGACTTCGGCCTGCCGCGCAATTTGATGCTGGCCTGCAGTTGGGCAGGTGTGAGTGCAACGGCCGAAGAAGCGGTGATCGACATGGCGCGGCATATGGCTAAAGGCGGCGCTGTTTGAAATCGCGTCGTCGCCCAGGCAGCACAACGATCTTAGCTCAATGACGACGACCCAACGTCACCGCCATGGGTCGAGTCGAGTTTGTCTGAGTCACTGAATTCTTCAAGTCTCAGGTCTTCCAGATCAAGATCGACGTCGCCGCCGTAGCCGCCGTAACTGTCGTCTTCATCGGCGTCGGCATCGTTAAGCGGCGATTGATCGCCGCCCAATTGAAAAGGTAATGGCTGGATGTGAGTGTCTGCGCAGGCGTTTGCGTTCATCGGGTGTGTCTCCCTCGATCACTGAGATTTGACCACAGGTTAAGCCCATCAGGTGGCGTTAAAAAGCCCTTTGCTGTTACGCAGCACCTAAAGCATGGACGGTGCCGCCGGTAACAAGTAGCCACCAAAGCGCAAAGTCAACGGCGGCGGCTTGCCTGGCAAGTGTTCACTAACGGACAAAAAGACCGCAATGGGCAGTGCAACGCATTGAATCTCTCGCGGCGGCACCTCTCAAAGCACTGAGACCCCATCTGAGACACCAGCCCATGAACCTGCTTAAGATCGCTACGTTCAATATCAATGGCATTCGCGCACGCCTGCCCATTCTGTTGGAGTGGCTGGCACGTGAAGCACCGGATGTAGTGTGTTTGCAGGAATTGAAAGCAACCGACTTGGCGTTCCCTATCAATGACGTTCGGGAGGCGGGTTATGGGGCGGTCTGGCACGGGCAATCGTCTTGGAATGGCGTGGCCATTCTCGCCAAAGGGATGGACCCGCTAGAGATTCGTCGCGGGTTACCGGACAATGAAAACGACACCCACAGCCGGTATCTTGAAGCTGCCGTGCATGGGATCATCATTGGCTGCTTATACCTGCCTAACGGCAATCCCCAGCCGGGGGCAAAATTCGAGTACAAATTGCACTGGTTCCAAAAGCTGATCGAGCATGCTGCGGGCTTGTATGACAGCGGCCACCCGGTGGTGCTGGCTGGTGACTACAACGTGATACCCACCGATCAAGACATCTACAACACCCGTTCATGGCTAAAAGATGCGCTGCTACAGCCGCAAAGCCGCGAATGCTTCCAACGCCTGCTGGCTCAAGGCTGGACCGATGCCCTGCGCACCCACTACCCGGATGAACGGATCTATACCTTCTGGGATTATTTTCGCAAACACTGGGAAACTAACTCTGGCTTGCGCATTGACCATCTGCTGCTCAACGCCGAGCTTGCGCCAAGATTGAAAAACGCTGGCGTCGACCGCTGGCCGCGAGACCTGCCCCACGCCAGCGATCACGCGCCAACATGGGTTGAACTGACGATTGATGAGTGACACGCCTCACTCTAAGCGCCCTTGGCGAGCACAGGTCTGGCCAACGAATTTTCGCCTGAAAAATTAAGGTCTTTTGAGCTCACCTAATCCGAGCGAGGCCCATGGCCAGGCTGGGTGTCAGTGCCAGCAAGGGCAACAGCGTCGCTTGGTACGCGTGATACAGGTCTGGTTTGCCGGGCCAGATATCGGCGCTGGGCTGGTTATGTGGGTTTAGCTCGTGAAGCCAGCTGCCATTTATGCGGTCGATGAAGAAGGTTTCGTTGAATTCCCAGAACAGCCGATACCAGTCCTCGTACTGTTTTTCGCCGGTACGCTGCAACAACGCCGCTGCTGACGCGCAGGCTTCAGCGTGAGTCCAGTGCAGACGGTGACGCACCACCGGACGGTTTTGCCAGTCCAGGGTGTAGACAATGCCAGGAGCTCCGTCGACATTCCAGCCATTCTGGCAAGCGCCTTTGAACAATAACGTGGCATCTTCAAGCAACCAATGCGGCGTCGGCAGTTTCGCTTGTTGGCGTGCCGCTTCAAGGTGCAGCAACAACCGTGACCATTCGAAAGCGTGGCCCGGGGTCGTGCCGAAAGGCCGAAAACCGTCCGCCGGGTTGTCCTGGTTGTAATCAGGCAGAGCCTGCCAATTCAGACTGAAATGCTCCACCACTTGAAAGCTGTTGGCAGCAGCATGGGTATGAATCACCCTTTCGACAATACTCAGAGCACGGTCCAACCATTTGCTGTCGCCAGTGACATCGGCCAGTGCCAAAAAAGCTTCGGTGCCGTGCATATTGCTGTTAGCGCCGCGATAGGCCTCTTCATGACTCCAGTCGCGGGCAAAGGACTCTCGCAAGGCGCCCTCTTCTGTGCTCCAGAAATGCGTTTCCAACACATCTATAGCGTCCGCCAGCAATTCAGATGCGCCGGGGCGGTCGGCGACTACCGCCGAGCTGGCGGCCAGTGCGACGAACGCATGCAAATAGGCAGCTTTTGCGTCATCAGCGCCACTGGCCAGCGGAGTGGCGAACCAGCCGCCATGCTCGGCGTCGCGAAGCGGGCCACGGAGCGCCGCAATGCCATGATCAATCAACGCGGCACAGCCTGGAATACCGGCGATGTGCGCCAAGGCAAAACTATGAGTCATGCGCGCCGTGTTCATGGTTTCGGCCTGGGCGTGCTCGGGCAGATGCCCTTCATCATCCAGATTGCCGAAACCTTGCGGTAGTTTTGCGGCCTTGGCAAACGCCAATAGTCGATTGCCCTCCCGCGACAACCAATCCGCGTGGCCCGGCGCCTTCAACCAGCTGCTGAAACCGCGACTAACCTCTTCCATCGACAACAGTGCCTCCGTGACAGCAGATTCGGCAGCTGACGGTAAAGCCGTCAGCAAAGGCCAGATCATGCGTGCCGAGACTGGCCGGGTGCAAGCGCGGGAATGTCACCCAGCGTCACCGTTCAGGTAGGGGCGCTTCTCCGACGAACGTAGCCGAGTTGCAGGCAGGCAACGGTCATTTTCACTGAACCTCACCCAAGACGCTGACTCATAAGGGGAACAACCTCCTGGAGAATGCTCATGGCCCTACATCCAGTCGCCCGTTTCGCCGACCTAAGCCATGACGGGGGTACCCAAGTCGAAATTGGCGAGCAGAAATTTTTGTTGCTGCGGCTTGGCGATGAGGTCCGTGCTTATCAAGCTCTATGCCCCCACGCCGGCGCGCCTCTAGTTGATGGAGCAGTGTGCAACGGCAGGCTGATTTGCCCCTGGCACAAAGGGACATTTGCCATCGAAGACGGCACGTTATGTGAACCACCCGCTCTGGATAACCTGAAGCGCTACCCGGCGTATGTAGTGGATGGCGAAGTGCGAATCGACGACAACCCCCTACTGACGTCCGCCGCCGTTGTGAAGGATGAACGCTGCTTTGCAATTATTGGCGCTGGGGCTGCTGGGACCGCCGCGGCGTCTGCATTAAGGGCAAAAGGCTTTGGCGGTCGCCTGCTGTTGATCGACCGTGAGGCCCAACCCGGTTACGACCGCACCGCGCTAAGTAAGTTTGTCATCGCTGGGGAAATGAAACCGGACAAAATCCCGCCCCTGCGCGATGAAGCTTTTTACCGCCAGCACCGTATCGAGCGAATTCATGGCGAGGTCACCCGGCTGGAGGTTGCCAGCAAACGCTTGACGGTGCGCCTGAATGAGACAGGTGAGCAGCCGTTTGAGTACCACGCTGCGCTGTTGGTCACCGGCGCAGAACCCCATTCACTGGACGTGCCCGGCGCCAAGTTGCCAGAGGTGTTGCTACTGCGCACAAGACAGGACGCAGAGTGGATCTTGCACGCAGCGCCTCCTTGCGCTCAAGCGGTGATTATCGGCGACAGCTTTATTGGGTTAGAAGCGGCTTCGGCGTTGCGCAAACGCGGGATGTCGGTGACCGTAATAGCGCGGCATCAAGCACCGTTCAGCGCGCAATTTGGCGAACGTATCGGGCGCGCTATTCGTCACTTGCATGAACAAAACGGCGTGTTGTTTCGTACCCACGTGGACGTGACACGTTTTGAAGGCGCTGGGCATCTTGAGTCGGTGGTACTCGATACCGGCGAGCGGCTCCAAGCTGAATTAGCCCTGATCGGTATCGGTGTCAGCCCGGCGATTGAATGGGTCGAGGGCGTCAATCGAGAACACGACGGTTCCCTACGAGTGGATGGGGGCATGCAAGTCGCCGAGGGCTTATGGGCAGCAGGCGACATCGTTACCTTCCCATTGTCTGGCAAGCCGCATCGCATCGAACATTGGCGACTGGCCCAACAACAGGCGCGGATCGCGGCGCACAACATGCTAGGCGCTCATGAACAATACGCCGACGTGCCGTTTTTCTGGACCTACCACTTTGGCAAACGCTTCGATTACCTGGGCCACGCCGAAACGTGGGACGACATCGTCTTTGAAGGCTCGCCGGAACACTACAACTTCATCGCCCTGCTAAGCCAGAACGGTATGGTTGCTGCCATCGTCGCCTGCCAATATCAACGGGCGATGGCGTTATTTGCCGAACGAATGAAGCAGCCACTAGCGGTCGATGAAGCGCGGCGATTGATTCGCTCTCTTAGCCAGTAACCACCATAGAGGCTCCTAGCATGATTCAAAAGACCAAACGCAGCGGCACTACTCAAACACCAAAAGAGGTCGGTGATGTGGGCGAACACAATAAAAAGCTCAACCAACAGGGTGAAAAACCGCGCCCCACTACCCCACCCGATCCCAAGGACCTTTCCTCGACATAGGCGGATTGGGATTGTCGGTGAATCGTTGGTACGAAGCCCTGTTGCAGCACGCGGAGTTTCCCCCTCAAACATGATAGTTCCTACAAACCCCGAATCCCGTGACGCTCCGCATTGCCTGGACTTGTCTCAACCACCCCTTCAACCCCTAACCACCAGGCATGCCCGCGGGTGGGATAATCCAGGTAGAACGGCTGGCCCATCTGCGGCGTGCTGATGGCAATATTTTTTTCCCAAGCCAGCGCCAGGATGCGATCGAACGGTTCATGCCAGGCGTGCATCGCCAAATCGAAGGTGCCGTTGTGAATCGGCAAGAGCCAACGCCCGCGCAGATCAATGTGCGCTTGCAGTGTTTGCTCGGGCTGCATGTGGACATCGGGCCAGTCGACGTTGTAGGCGCCGGTTTCCATCAGCGTGAGGTCAAATGGGCCAAAGCGGTCGCCGATGTGTTTAAAACCGTTGAAATACCCACTGTCCCCGCTGAAGAAGATTTTCTGGTTGTTATCGACCATCACCCACGATGCCCATAACGTTCTATTGCCGTCGAGCAACGTACGCCCGGAAAAGTGTTGCGATGGCGTGGCCACAAAGGTTAAGCCACCCACTTCAGTGGATTGCCACCAATCCAGTTGCTGCACTTTCTCTGCCGGCACGCCCCACTCAATCAAGGTGTCGCCCACCCCTGTAGGCGCCAGGAAGTGTTCGGTTTTGTGGATAAGCGCCTTGATTGCCATGTGATCGAGGTGGTCGTAATGGTTATGCGAAAGAATCACAGCCTTGATCGGCGGCAGTTCGTCGAGACTGATGGGTGGCTGATGGAAACGCTGCGGGCCGGCCCATTGCACGGGAGATGCACGCTCAGCGAACACCGGATCAGTCAGCCAGAACTGGTCACGCAGCTTGAGCAATACCGTTGAATGACCCAAACGGAACACACTGTTATTAGGCGCCGCTAGCAGTTGCTGACGGGACAGCGGTTGCACCGGGATGTCGCCCGCTGGGCGGGTGTGCGAAGGCTTTCCAAAAAGCGCCATCCAAAATAAACGCAGGGTTTTCAGAAATCCCAATCGGTGTGTTGGGGCGTGGTTACGGTAGCGCCCTTCCTGCTGAAAAGAATCCAACACAGGGGCGGCGACTTTAACGAATTGCGGTGTCTTGGTCATGAGAAGCTGACTCCAAGGAGCAGGACGGGATTCCTGGATCTTGACGAACGAGGATGACAGGTAGAGTGTCCAGCGGGAACAACTACACTACACAGTGTAGTTTTAAGCTTGCAACAACCCGGGTGACAAGTAAACTGCAAAGTGTAAATTTTTCAATCCGCCCGTCTGAAGCGAATTTTTATGAAAGCTCCCCTGCGCCTGACCGACCGTAAACGTGAAGCCATTGTCTTGGCGGCGATTGCCGAATTTCGCGTCAATGGGTTCGACGTCACCAGCATGGACAAAATTGCCGCAGTGGCACAAGTCTCCAAGCGCACGGTGTACAACCACTTTCCGAGCAAGGAGGAACTGTTCTCCGAAATTCTGCAACGGCTATGGACCAGCAGTACCGATCTGCAAGATATGACTTACCACCCCGAGCGCCCGCTACGCGATCAACTCAAGGCATTGTTGGAATCAAAAATGCGAACGCTGGCTGACAGCAACTTCATTGATCTGGCGCGCGTGGCTATTGCTGCCACAATTCATTCTCCAGAGCGCGCGCAAAACATGGTCTCACGCCTAAATGAACGGGAAGAAAGCTTCACTGCCTGGATCCGCGCAGCGCAACTGGACGGCCGTTTCAAAGCCGTTGACCCCAGCTTCGCCGCGACCCAGATTCACGCCCTGATAAAAGCGTTTGCCTTCTGGCCACAGATCACTCAAGGCGCTGAAACGTTGGCTTCCTGCGCTCAAGAATCGGTGATGGAATCCACGCTGAGCCTGTTTCTGGGGTGGTATGAAATCCCGACAGCCCAGTAATTAAGTCTCCTGCACATACTCGCGAAACAACGCCTCAAGCCATTGCATGAAAATTCTCAGCCGCTCCGGTACGTGCTGCTGCCGGGCGTAGAGCAGCGACACCTCCATTGGCGCGGGCACGTAATCAGGTAATATCGACACGAATTCGCCGCTGGCCAGAAACTCGCGCGCGCCCATCCGTGGAACCTGCACCAGACCAAGGCCCGCACGGCAGGCGGATTCGTAGGTTTCGGTGTTATTGACCGTAATACAGCCCGCCATAGGCAGCCGTCGCACTTTACCGTTGTGCAGGTATTCAAACCCATCGGAGCGTGCGCCCAAAACCCCCACGTAATGAACCAGCCGATGCTGGGCCAAATCTTCGAGGGCGATTGGCACCCCATACGCGCGTAGATAACTCGGGCTCGCGCAATTGATCATCGTGACCCGCCCAATCGACCGAGCGATAACCGATTGATCCGGTTGTGCGCCCACTCTCAACACACAATCAAACCCTTCCCGCACTAGATCAACCCGACGATCGGTGCTGCTGATTTCCAGATCGATTTGCGGATGACGGCGAACGAACTCAGGCAGCCGTGGCATAAACAATTTGCGTGCCAATGAACTGGGCATGTCCACCCGCAAACGTCCGGCCAATACCGCACCCTCCTGTCGAAATAAACCTTCGAGTTCGTCCATGTTCGACAGCAAACTTTTGCTACGGTCATACAGCACCAAACCGTCTTGGGTAACCTGCACTTTGCGGGTGGTGCGGTGCAATAACTGCGTGCCCATCAAGACTTCCAGCGCCTGCACGTGCTCGGAAACCGTTGATCGCGGCAGGCCCAGGCTTTCCCCGGCTTGAGTAAAACTCGACAGCTCGGTGACCCTGACGAATGTTTTCAGTAATTCAAGTTTGTTCATCGCCAACCCTTGGATTGTTCGAAATATTCGATCAGTGATTCCGATTTAGCCCTATTTATCATGAAGCGGCGGATAAATACACTACGTCCACCGCATCACTCTTGCGCAAAAGGAACACACAATGACCCGTAAAATCGCACTCATCACCGGAGCCAGCCGTGGCCTCGGCAAAAGCACCGCCCTGCACTTGGCGGCCCAAGGCATCGACATCATTGGTACGTTTCACAGCAACACCACTGAATCTCAAGCCGTTACCAAGGAAATCGAGCGCCTCGGCAGCCGCGCCGTCATGCTGCAACTGGACGTCGGCGACAGCAGCACTTTTGCTGGGTTTACCTCATTGGTCAGTGACGCGCTCAACAGCAATTTTTCTCGGGATTCATTCGACTTTTTGATCAACAACGCCGGTACCGGTATAGACGCCAGCTTCGCCGAGACCAGTGAAGAGCAATTCGACCAGATGATGAATGTTCATCTCAAAGGTCCGTTTTTCCTGACTCAACGTCTGCTCCCGATGATTGCGGACCAGGGCCGGATTGTTAATATTTCCTCAGGTTTGACCCGCTTTTCCATGATCGGCAAAGCGGCCTACGCAATAATGAAAGGCGGTATTGAAGTGCTGACCCGTTATCAAGCGCAAGAGCTGGGGCCACGGGGTATTCGGGTCAACACCTTGGCGCCGGGCGCTATCGCTACCGACTTCGGCGGCGGATTGGTACGTGACAATCCACAGGTTAATCAACATATTGCCTCTGGCACCGCGTTAGGCCGGGTGGGTTTGCCTGACGACATCGGCGGTGCAATTTCCATGCTATTGGCCGATGGCAACGGTTGGGTCAACGGTCAGCGCATCGAAGCCTCCGGTGGCGTTTTCCTGTGATTGAGTGTTCTTGAGCCCGGCGGCGCTGAAGGCTCAGGCGCTGTGCAGTCTGGCGGCAACCCGCGCTATCACCTGCTGACGGTTGGCCAGCGACGCCGCACCGCGTTTGACGGCCAACGCCAGCACCTCAGCGGGCGCCGTCTCGGGATGCCCTGCATTAAACGGCGGCGCAGGCGCATATTCCAGTTGCAGTTGGGTGGCTTGGGCTTCCAGCGCACCGAACAATTCCCCAGCCAAGGTCAGCGCGAAATCGATCCCCGCCGTGATCCCTCCGCCCGTCATCAGGTTGCCATCACGAACCACCCGCGCCTGCACCGGAACCGCCCCGAGCGCTTCGAGCAATCCGTGTGACGCCCAATGCGTGGTCGCGCGCCGGCCCCGCAACAAACCCGCCGCTCCCAACACCAATGCGCCAGTGCAGACCGAGGTCACAAAGCGCGCACCCTGCGCCTGACGTTGAATGAACGCCAGCGTCTCGGCGTCCTCCATCAACGCATCGACACCCTTCCCCCCAGGAATACAAATCACGTCCAGAGGCGGACAGCTTTCAAAAACAGTATCGGGCATTAGGGTCAGTCCGGTGCTGGAACGAATCGGCGCAAGCGTCTTCCAAACCAGGTGCACGGTCACGTCAGGCAACGACGCGAATACTTCATAGGGCCCGGTCAGGTCCAGCTGTTGCACGTTAGGAAATACCAGTAAACCGATGTGAAGCGCCATGCGATGTCTCCTTCTCTGGGTATGCCGTGGTGTGGGTGATGGACGAAACCACTGTAGTCCGCTAGCCTTTGGCAGATACGCCAGACACCCCACATTTTCCGCCAACATGCTTCGTTGGCGCGGAGCCTGCCATGACCACCCCACTTAAAACCGTGCATCTGCTGGCCTTTCCCGACGTGCAATTGCTAGACGTTTGCGGCCCGCTGCAGGTATTTGCCACGGTCAACGACTTGATGCGCAAGCAAGGCCGTGGCCTGGTTTACGCACTTCAGGTGATCGCCGCCGAACCGAACTCGGTGGTTTCATCGGCAGGCTTGGGATTGCTGACCGCGCCGTTGCCCGGAGCTGATGACCCCTCCGATACTTTGATCATCGCGGGCGGTCGGGGCGTTAATGCTGCGGCTGAAAACCTGGAGTTGCTGAGCTGGTTACGTGGGCAAGCGACAACGGCAAGGCGACTGGCGTCGGTGTGCACCGGTGCGTTTTTGCTGGCGGCGGGCGGGATGCTGGATGGACGGCGGGTGGCTACGCATTGGAGCCGTTGCGATGAACTGGCGCTACGCTATCCAGCACTGCGAGTAGAGCCTGATCCTATTTTCATCAACGACGGTATGGTCTGGACTTCCGCGGGGGTGACAGCGGGCATTGATCTGGCGTTAGCGCTAGTGGAAGAGGATCTGGGCCAGGAATTGGCGTTGGCCATTGCTCGACATCTAGTGGTATTCCTTAAACGTCCCGGTGGGCAATCGCAGTTCAGCGCGACCCTTGCGTTACAGAAAAGCGCCGGGCGCTTCGCTGAACTTCATGCCTGGATTGCCGACAACCTCAGCGGCGACTTATCAGTCGCCGTCCTTGCCGAACGGGTCGGCATGAGTGAACGCAGTTTCGTCCGTCACTACCGCGCCGAAACCGCAAGCACCCCGGCGCGGGCTATCGAACAGCTTCGCGTAGAAGCTGCACGGCGCCTGCTGAGTGATAGCGTCCTGCCGATCAAACGCATTGCCAACCGCTGTGGATTTGGCACTGAAGAGACATTGCGCCGCAGCTTTTTAAGAGCCGTCGCGATTACACCTCAGGCGTACCGTGAACGGTTTTCGACCACAGGGAGACAGACATGCTCTACGACTTACTGATCCGCAACGTACTGGTCATCGACGGCAGCAACAGTCCGGCCTACCCTGCCGACGTGGCCATCCATGGAGGCCGAATTCAACGTATTGGCAAGCTCGATGATGTGTCGGCCAAGGACGAAATTGACGCCAATGGCCGGGTATTGGCACCGGGATTTATCGACGTCCACACCCACGACGACACCGTGGTTATTCGCACACCTCAAATGCTGCCGAAAATCAGCCAAGGTGTCACCACGGTGATCGTTGGCAACTGCGGAATCAGTGCTTCACCTGTGAGTCTGTTGGCTGAGCCGCCGGACCCGATGAACTTGCTGGGCACCGCCGCTGCTTTTATTTACCCGCGTTTCAGCGATTACCGCGCGGCAGTAGACGCCGCCCGCCCCGCCGTCAACGTCGCGGCGCTGATCGGTCATACCGCCTTGCGCAGCAACCATCTGGATGATCTGCACCGCACCGCCACCCCGGCGGAAATCGCTGCCATGCGTACCCAGTTGCGCGAAAGCCTTGAGGCCGGTGCACTGGGGCTTTCTACAGGTTTGGCTTACGCCTCGGCGTTTTCGGCGGACACCGACGAAGTGCTGCAACTGGCCGAAGAGCTGACCGCATTCGGCGCGCTGTATACCACGCATTTACGCAGTGAATTTGAGCCCGTGTTGGAGGCGATGGACGAAGCGTTCCGCATTGCGCGTCACGCCAAAGCGCCGGTAGTGATTTCGCACTTGAAATGCGCTGGTGCCGGTAATTGGGGCCGCAGTCCGCAACTGCTCGCTGCACTGGAAAGCGCCGCACACACCCACCCGGTAGGCTGCGATTGTTACCCGTATGCCGCCAGTTCCTCGACGCTTGATCTCAAACAAGTCACCGACGCCTTCCGCATTACCATTACTTGGTCGACGCCGCATCCTGATCAAAGCGGTCGCGATTTGATCGACATCGCCAATCAGTGGGGCCTTTCATTGCTGGACACCGCACGCACATTGCAGCCTGCGGGCGCGGTGTATTACGGCATGGACGAAAGCGACGTGCAGCGTATTCTGGCGCACCCGTTATCGATGATTGGCTCTGACGGTTTGCCCGAAGACCCGTTTCCGCATCCGCGTTTGTGGGGCGCGTTTCCTAGAGTGCTGGGACACTTCAGCCGCGACCTGGGCCTGTTCCCGTTGCACACCGCCGTACATAAAATGACCGGTCTTTCAGCGGCACGTTTTGGCTTGCATGAGCGGGGAGAAATTCGCGAAGGGTATTGGGCCGATCTGGTCCTGTTTGATCCAACACGCATCCGTGACGTTGCCGACTTTAATGACCCACAACGCGCCGCCGAGGGGATTGATGCCGTGTGGGTCAATGGTCAGTTGAGCTACGCCGAAGGGCAGGTCCAAGGCAATCGGCAAGGACGCTTCTTGCCGCGCAGCGGGTCGTTGAATATTGGGTTTGACCGCGAGTTTTGATTCCCCTGCTTAGCTCCTTCGCAGGCTGGCCTGCGAAGGCCATTTCAAAAGGCACTCCATTCAAGCGCCGAGCACAACACCTCGACATTCGCCAAAGCCAATCGACGCATAACCTTCACGGTGACAGCGCGCGCGGAAGATCACTTCATCGCCGGTTTCCAGGAAGCGCCGCGATTCACCGCTGGCCAATGCCAGCGCGGTTTTTCCGCCGTCGCTGATTTCCAGCAAGCTACCAAACTGCCCCGCGTGCGGCCCGGATAACGTCCCGGTACCCAACAAATCACCTGGCTGCAATTTGCACCCATTGACGCTGTGGTGCGCCACCATTTGTGCGACGGTCCAGTACATGTTTTGCGTATTGCTCAAGGCCAGACGCTGAGGCGCTATGCCTTGCTCTTTCATCTGCTGGGTGAGTAGCAACACTTCCAGTTCGATATCCAATGCCCCGTCCCGTTGATCGCCAGCGTCGAACAGGTACGGCAAAGGTTGCGGATCGCCCGCTGGTCGCGCCGGTTGCGCGGTGCGAAACGGAGCCAAAGCCTCTGCCGTCACTACCCAGGCGGAGATACTGGTGGCAAAGCTCTTGGACAAGAACGGCCCCAATGGCTGGTATTCCCAAGCTTGTAAGTCGCGAGCCGACCAGTCATTAAGTAAGCAAAACCCGGCAATATGCTCGGCAGCATCACCGATGGCGATTGCCTCGCCCAACGCATTACCCGGACCTATCCACACGCCCATTTCCAGTTCGTAATCCAGGCGTTTACTCGGGCCAAACTCGGGAACCGTCGCGCCCGGGGCCAAGGTCTGGCCGTTAGGACGTTTGACCGGGGTCTCTGAAATACAAATGGTCGACGCACGACCGTGGTATCCGATAGGCACGTATTTGTAGTTGGGCAGCAGCGGATTATCCGGGCGAAACAGCTTGCCGACGTTCATCGCATGATGGATACCAACGTAAAAATCGGTGTAATCACCGATGCGCGCTGGTACATGCATCACGCAGTCGGCCATGGGGTGCAGCAAGGTTTCAGCCAAGGGCTGCAAGCGTGAAAGTTGCGGGCTCGCATGGTCGAGTAAGTGCAACAGCTCATTGCGCAACGCCCTACGGGCAGGCGAACCCAAGGCAAAAAAGTCATTGAGCTGATCACGACTGGCGGCTTCTGCAGCATCAAAGGCGGCGCCGTTAAAAAAGCCCGCACTTAATGCTGCTCGCAGGTCGAAAATCATTTCGCCGATGGCCACGCCACCGCGCTTGCTCAGACCGTCTCGGCTGAACACACCCAGCGGCAGGTTGTGTAACGGGAAATCGCTGTGGCCGTTGGCCGAGATCACCCAGCTAAGGGTATTCGATGGAGACGTCATGCTTGGGTTCCCGAATCAAAGGTTTTGGCCATGCCTGACCAACAGGCATCGTAGTCAGTTTGCAGTTGCGGGCAGTCGAGGGCATGGCGGCTAGGACGCAGCACTTTGCCGGTCTCGAGCATGAACGCCATGGTGTTGTCGATTTTCTGCGGCGTTAATTCGGCAGCGATGGCTTTTTCTGCGGTGGCATTATCCGGCCCGTGGGCGCTCATACAGTTATGCAACGACGCGCCGCCGGGGATGAAACCCTCTGCCTTGGCATCGTAAGCGCCTTCAATCAACCCCATGAACTCATTCATTAGATTGCGATGGAACCACGGTGGCCGAAAGGTTTTTTCAGCAACCATCCAGCGCGGCGGAAAGATTACAAAATCGACGTTGGCCTGACCCTGAACTGAACTGGGCGCGGTCAACACGGTAAAGATCGACGGGTCCGGATGATCAAAACTCACCGAACCCACGGTATTGAAACGGCGTAAATCGTACTTATACGGCACGTTGTTGCCATGCCACGCCACCACATCGAACGGCGAATGATCAAGTTGCGTAGCCCACAGTTCGCCGAGAAATTTCTGCACCAGCAGTACTGGCTCCTCTCGGTCTTCGAACTGCGCAACAGGTGTCAGAAAATCCCGTGGATTAGCCAAGCCATTGCTGCCAATCGGCCCCAGATCCGGCAGGCGCAACGCGCAGCCATGATTCTCACAAACATAGCCGCGGGCGCTCGCGTCGAGTAGGTGAACACTAAATTTCAAACCACGGGGCAGCACGACAATTTCTTGCGGCTCGATCTCCAGCACGCCCAATTCAGTGATCACTCGTAAGCGACCAACTTGGGGCACGATCAACCATTCACCGTCAGCATTGAAGAACGCGCGGTCCATTGAGCGGTTGGCGCAGTAGACATACACACTTACGCCTTCGACCTGATCCGCCGCGGCCGTGCTGGCAAGGTTGATTAAGCCATCAAGGAAATCAGTGGGCGCTGATGGGATTTCGAACGCGTCCCAGCGCAGCCTGTTGGGGGTAATCGGGCCAAGCTGTTGCCCGACAATCTGCCTCGACAAGCGCTCAAAGCGGGGGTGTGCCGCCGATGGCTTGATTCGATATAACCAGGTTCGACGGGCTTCGGCACGCGACACGGTGAACGCTGTACCGGAAAATTGCTCGGTGTACAGACCATGGGAATGTTGCTGCGGGGAGTTCTGCCCGCGCGGTAACGCGCCGGGCAGAGCTTCGCTGCTGAACTCGTTACCGAAGCCGCTTTGGTAGGCCAAGGATTCAAAAGAGTGGGCTGTGAGCATCTCGACCTCTGTAGAAGATTCTGTAGATACCGTCTTGTTGGCAAAGCGGCAGAAACTGACACACCGCGTAAGCCCTAGCGCCACCCAGGTGGCTCTCAAGACTTTTAACGTAATTGAATTACGCATAACGTAATTTGAGTTTGTGATGAGGTCAAGCTATAAAGCAGCCTTCCCAGACCGGCGCGTACTTGTTCATGACAGCGGAAATCGAAAGTCCAGCAGGCGCACGTCAGCAAAAAGTCCAAGCGGCTGAAGTCGGTGTTGGCATTCTCAAAGCATTGGCTGAGCTGGCGCCTGCGACCTCATTGTCGAAATTGGCTGAGCATGTGGGCATGCCGGCGAGCAAGGTTCATCGTTACCTGCAAGCGTTAGTCGCCAGCGGTTTCGCCGAACAAAACGCCGTCACCAACCACTATGGCCTGGGGCGTGAAGCCTTGCTGGTGGGGCTGGCGGCGCTCGGACAACTGGACGTATTGAAAACCGCTGCGCCGCACCTTTGCGCGTTGCGTGATGACCTCAACGAAACCTGCTTTCTCGCGGTATGGGGCAATAAAGGACCCACCGTGGTCTACGTCGAACAGTCCATAGGCGCGGTGACGCTGGTCACCCAGATCGGCTCGGTGCTGCCACTGCTCAGCTCTTCCACTGGCTTGGTGTTCAACAGTTTTCTACCGGCCAATGAAACAGCGGCGCTGCGTGAGCCGGAGTCAGCCCAACTGAATGCCCGGCAATTGAAAGACGTCGTAAAACACCTCAAGGACATCCGCAGCACTGGGGTGCATCAGATTCACGGGATGTTGATGGCGGGAGTGAATGCCGTATCGTCACCGGTTTTCGCCATGGGCAACAAGCTGGCGGGAGTGGTTACAGTGGTGGGATCGGCTTCGGGGTTCAACGGAGAGGCGCAAGATCAGGCCGCGCAGAAACTGCTGAAAACTGCCCAGGATATAAGCCTGAGAATGGGTGGCAGTTTTCAGCTTTTAAATCTGTAGGGTGGTTAGCGTGGGGCTTAGTCAGCCGTCAGCACCCCACGCCTGACCTGATCGCGCTCAATGGATTCAAACAACGCCTTGAAGTTGCCTTCGCCGAAACCGTCATCGCCTTTGCGCTGGATGAACTCGAAGAACACCGGCCCCATCAGGGTTTCCGAGAATATCTGCAACAGCAATCGTCGCTCGCTGCCGTCTGACGAGCCATCGAGCAATATCCCGCGGGCTTGCAATTGGTCCTGCGGCTCGCCGTGATTTGGCAAACGCCCTTCGAGCATCTCGTAATAGGTACTTGGTGGCGGTGTCATGAAGCGCATGCCGATGGCTTTCAAGGCGTCCCAGGTTTTAATCAAGTCGTCGGTAAAAAACGCGACATGCTGGATGCCTTCGCCATTGAACTGCATCAAAAACTCTTCGATTTGACCAGCGCCTTTCGACGACTCTTCGTTCAACGGGATACGGATCATGCCGTCCGGCGCGCTCATGGCTTTTGAGGTCAGGCCGGTGTACTCGCCTTTGATGTCGAAATAACGAAGTTCGCGGAAATTGAACAGCTTCTCGTAAAAATTCGCCCAATACGCCATGCGCCCGCGATACACGTTGTGGGTCAAGTGGTCGATGAACTTCAGGCCGGCGCCGGCCGGGTGGCGCTCCACGCCTTCGATGAAGTTGAAGTCGATATCGTAAATCGAGGTCCCTTCACCGAAGCGGTCGATCAAGTACAAAGGTGCACCACCAATGCCCTTGATCGCCGGTAGCCTCAGTTCCATTGGTCCCGTAGCGATTTCTACCGGTTGAGCGCCCAATTCCAAGGCGCGGCTGTAAGCCTGTTGCGCATCCTTGACCCGAAACGCCATGCCGCACACTGACGGGCCATGCTCGGCCGCAAAATAAGACGCGACGCTGTGGGGTTCATTGTTGAGGATGATATTGATCTCGCCCTGGCGGTACAGCGAAACGTTTTTCGAGCGGTGATTGGCAACCTTGGTGAAGCCCATGATCTGGAACACGGGCTCCAAAACGTTCGGAATCGGCGAAGCAAACTCGATAAACTCAAAGCCCATAAGGCCCATCGGGTTCTCGTATACATCAGTGTTGAGATCAGCCATGACATGGCTCCTTGCAGTAGAGAGAAAAAACAAAAACGAATCGTTCTCTACAAAGGCGGCGCGCAAGAGATGCCGCGTACACTGCGGGCGAGAAAATCGCCGAAAATCAGCTGTAAGCCCAGGACTCTCATGTTGAATGGATCACTCTGGCTTGTCGGATTGCGCATCGGGGTGCGCAGACTGGAAAGCAGTATGTTGCAACGCCAGGCGCTCGACTCGGCAGATCTTCGGATAGCCGGTCAAATCGACGTTGAAGCGCCGAGCGGCGTACAGCTGTGGCAGCAAAAATATGTCGGCTAGCCCCGGTTCACCGAAGCAAAACCCCTCTTCGCCTATAAGCGCTTCGACAGCGCTGAAACCCTCGGTAATCCAGTGGTCGATCCACGCGATCACCTCCGGCTCCGGGCTTCCCGACCCACGCAAGCGCTTCAACACCGAGACATTGTGCAGCGGATGAATATCACAGCCGATCAGGGCCGCAACGGCCCGTTGTTGCGCGCGCTGGATCAAATTTGCTGGCAACAAGGGCGGCTGCGGATAGCACTCTTCGAGGTACTCAATGATAGCCGACGACTGAATGATCACTTCGCCGCTGTCCAACCGCAACGCAGGCACCCGACCCTGAGGATCAATGGCGAGGTAATCAGGCTTTAGCTGTTCACCGCCGTCGCGGATCAAGTTAACCGCAATCGACTGGTACGTCAGGCCCTTCAGCGCTAAAGCGATTCGCACTCGATAACTCGAGGTTGAGCGGTAATAGGTAAATAAGTCCACGGGGCGGCCTGCTTCGTTGCACGTTTTTATGTTCGTAATTTGATTACGCAATGCGTAAGTTGATGGAGACAAGGGGGTGATGTCAAGTTGGGA
The DNA here is from genome assembly GCF_035019745.1 of Pseudomonas sp. 10S5. Lineage (NCBI taxonomy): Bacteria > Pseudomonadati > Pseudomonadota > Gammaproteobacteria > Pseudomonadales > Pseudomonadaceae > Pseudomonas > Pseudomonas sp. 10S5. The sequence goes on along the minus strand of NZ_JASJVL010000012.1, from coordinate 149,921 downwards.
GAATACTGACCCACCCCGGAAGCGTCGCCAATCACGTCCACCCCTCCAACCGCAACGTCGAGCGCACCAAGCGATCTTCCTCGTTCTCGATTTCCTTGAGGTTCTCGCTGATGCTTTGAATGTGCGCAATCGCCGCCTTGCGCGCTTGCTCGGGAAGCCTTCCTGTAACCGCGTTATAAAGTCGCGCATGCTGGCGGTCGATTTGGCGCTTCTGCGGCTCACGGTGGTACAGATTGTTGACCGAAGCGAACACCGTATTGAGTAGCAGGTCCGTCAGCGAGCGCAGGGTCTGGACCAGCACCGGGTTATGCGACGCTTCACAAATTGCCAGGTGAAACGCATGATCCAGTCGCGCATGCCCCGATGCCTCCAGCGGTTGGCCGTGGGCCGCGATCAACGCTTCGTAGCTACGGGTGATCAACACAAAATCGGCGTCGGTGCCGCGCAAGGCTGCCAAGCGTGCGGACTCCCCTTCCAGCAGGCTGCGCACTTCAAACAGGTCGTACAGCGTGCGCGGCTGCGAACCGAACAGGTGCATCAGCGGCGACGTGGCGGTATGGCCCGACAGCTGCGCGACGAACGAACCTTTACCCTGCTCTGTGTCAATAATCCCCCGCGCGCGGAGCAACTTCAGGCCTTCACGCAGCGCCGTGCGAGACACGCCAAGCTTCTCCGTCAAACGCCGCTCGGACGGCAAAATCTGCCCGGTTTTCAACACGCCGTCGACGATCAAGCGTTCGATACGCTCGCACACAACATCGGCCACCTGCGGCGCACGTGGTACAGAAGACATACTCAATCCTGCTCTCCACTGGTATGACCAGTCATAAACATCACAACACCTTTATCAATTCAGCAAGTTAACCACTTGAAAAACAGCATTTTTTTTAATAAACATTGATTCTCCAGTCAAAAAAACTGGTTCGACCACTTCCGTAAGTCATGGACAGTACTGCGCTCACAGCCAATGATGCAAGTCAGTGGATCAGCCACACGATCTCCAATAAAAAACAACACAGGGTTGTCAGCCCACCATGAACATTCTCTACGACGAACGCGTCGACGGTGTATTGCCCCCTTCTGATAAGGCCGGTCTGTACCTGGCATTGCGCGAACAGATGCCAGATTTGGACATTCTCCACCGCGAAGAAGAGCTCAAACCTTACGAATGCGACGGTTTGTCTGCGTATCGCACCGTGCCGATGCTAGTGGTCTTACCCCAGCGCATCGAGCAAGTACAGACCCTGCTCAAGTTGTGTCACCAACGCCAGGTACCGGTTGTGGCCCGAGGCGCTGGCACAGGATTATCCGGTGGCGCATTGCCGCTGGAAAAAGGCGTATTGCTGGTAATGGCGCGTTTCAACCAAATTCTTGAAATCAACCCTGCTGCGCGCTTCGCCCGTGTCCAACCCGGCGTGCGCAATCTGGCGATATCTCAAGCGGCGGCACCGTTCGACCTTTATTACGCGCCAGACCCCTCCTCGCAAATTGCCTGTTCCATTGGCGGCAACGTCGCGGAAAATGCCGGTGGCGTGCACTGCCTAAAATACGGTCTGACCGTGCACAACCTGCTCAAAGTCGAGATCCTCACGGTCGATGGCGAACGCATGACCCTCGGTTCTGAAGCGTTAGACTCACCGGGCTTTGACCTGCTGGCGCTGTTTACCGGCTCCGAAGGCATGCTTGGGATCATCACTGAAGTCACGGTTAAATTGCTGCCTAAACCGCAAGTCGCACGCGTGTTATTGGCCGCGTTTGATTCGGTGGAAAAAGCCGGCCGGGCGGTAGGCGATATTATTGCAGAAGGCATTATCCCCGGTGGTCTGGAGATGATGGACAACCTGGCGATCCGTGCAGCTGAAGATTTTATTCATGCTGGTTATCCGGTGGACGCCGAAGCCATCTTGCTGTGCGAACTGGACGGCGTCGAAGCCGACGTGCATGACGATTGCGAGCGGGTTCGCCGAGTGCTGGAAAACGCCGGTGCCACCGAAGTACGTCTGGCCCGGGATGAAGCCGAACGCGTCAGGTTTTGGGCCGGACGCAAAAATGCCTTCCCGGCCGTCGGGCGTTTGTCTCCAGATTATTACTGCATGGACGGCACGATTCCGCGCCGTGCATTACCCGGAGTGCTAAAAGGCATCACCGCGCTGTCCGAAGAATACGGCTTGCGGGTGGCCAACGTGTTTCACGCCGGCGACGGCAATATGCACCCGTTGATTCTGTTCGATGCCAACCAACCCGGCGAGCTAGACCGTGCCGAAGCGTTGGGCGGCAAAATTCTTGAGCTGTGTGTCAAGGTCGGCGGCAGCATCACAGGTGAACATGGCGTCGGCCGCGAAAAAATCAACCAGATGTGCGCTCAGTTCAACAGCGACGAGCTGACCCTATTTCATGCGGTGAAAGCGGCGTTTGATCCCAGCGGCCTGCTCAACCCCGGCAAAAATATTCCTACCCTGCATCGGTGCGCTGAATTTGGCGCCATGCATGTACACATGGGCAAGTTGCCCTTCCCAGAATTGGAGCGTTTTTAATGCTCGCTCATAAAGATCACACCCAGCCTGATCTCGACGCCAGCGCCACGCTGCTGGAGCAAGTCAATCAGGCCTATCAAAATGGCACACCGCTGCGGATTCAGGGCGGTAACAGCAAATCATTTTTGGGTCGCGAAGTCTTCGGAGAAATTCTCGATACCCGCGCCCATCGCGGTATTGTGACTTACGACCCGACCGAACTGGTGATCACCGCCCGCGCCGGAACCCCGCTGCACGAATTGAACGCCGCGCTGGAAGCGGCTGGGCAAATGCTGCCATGCGAACCACCCAGCTTCAGCCAAAACGGCATCGGTGACGCAACGATTGGCGGCGTGGTGGCGACCGGGCTTTCCGGGCCACGCCGCCCATGGTCGGGTTCAGTGCGTGACTTCGTGCTGGGTACACGGGTGATAACCGGCTTGGGTAAACATTTGCGCTTTGGTGGCGAAGTGATGAAAAACGTCGCCGGTTATGACCTCTCTCGGCTATTGACCGGTAGCTTTGGCTGCCTTGGCCTGCTGACCGAAGTGTCGCTGAAAGTTCTGCCAAAGCCGCGAAAATGCATCAGTATCGCCTTGGAAATGGACACTGAACATGCCCTGCGCAGGCTTGCCGAATGGGGCCAGCAGCCGATTCCGATCAGCGCCGCCAGCCATGACGGTCGTGTATTAAGATTACGACTCGAAGGTGGGGAAGGTTCGGTAGCGGCAGCCCACGATCGCCTCGGCGGTGAATTGCTCGACACCCAGTACTGGAGCGACCTCAACGAGCAGCGCCTGAGCTTTTTCGATGAAGGTCAAACCTTGTGGCGCCTGTCGCTGCCGAACAATACCGGTGCGTTGGCATTGCCCGGAGAACAGTTGGTCGATTGGGGCGGCGCTCAGCGCTGGTTGAAATCCGATGCCGACGCCGAGCACATTCGCGCCGTCGTCAGTAAACACGGAGGCCATGTGACATGCTTTAGCCACGGCGCCATCGACAGCCCGTTCCAGCCGCTGGCCACGCCTTTGTTGCACTACCATCGCCAGTTAAAAGCTCAACTCGACCCGAAGGGGATTTTCAATCCGGGCCGAATGTACGCAGAGATCTGACCATGCAAACGACATTGAGCGAAAAAGCCAAACAGCTGTCCCGCGCTGAGGAGGCTGAAAGCATTCTGCGCAGCTGCGTGCATTGCGGTTTTTGCAATGCCACCTGCCCGACGTACCAATTGCTGGGCGATGAACTGGACGGCCCACGCGGACGCATTTACTTGATCAAGCAAGTGCTTGAAGGCAATGAGGTCACGGAAAAAACCCAGCTTCACTTGGACCGTTGCCTGTCGTGCCGCAACTGTGAGAGCACGTGCCCGTCCGGCGTCGATTATCACAACCTGCTGGATATCGGTCGCGCGGTGGTTGATCAGGCGGTGCCCCGCCCGCTTAATCAACGGTTGCTGCGCACTGGGTTACGCGCTGTGGTTCCTAATGCGGCGCTGTTTAAAACGCTGATTCAGTTAGGTCGAGCATTCCGTCCGCTAATGCCAAGCGCCCTGAAAGCCAAACTGCCCAAAGATATCCACCCGGCCCGCCTGCGCCCGGCCCCGCAGCATGCTAGGCGTGTGTTAATGCTCGAAGGCTGCGTGCAACCAGGCTTATCGCCTAACACTAACGCCGCCACTGCTCGGGTGCTTGATCGTTTGGGCATTAGCGTTACCCCTATCAGCCAGGCCGGTTGCTGTGGCGCGGTGGACTACCATTTGGATGCTCAGGATGCTGGCTTGAACCGCGCCCGGCGTAACATCGATGCGTGGTGGCCCGGTATTGAAAATGGCGCCGAAGCCATCGTTCAAACCGCAAGCGGTTGTGGCGCGTTTGTCAAAGACTACGGCCATTTGCTGCGGGACGACCCAACCTACGCCAGCAAAGCGCAACGCGTCAGCGCGCTGACCAAAGACCTGGTGGAGGTGCTGCGCGAGGAGCCGCTGGAAAAGCTTGGCGTGAACAGCGATGTGCGCTTGGCGTTTCACTGCCCGTGCACCTTGCAACACGCACAAAAGCTCGGTGGCGCGGTTGAAAGCGTGCTGATCCGACTAGGCTTTAACCTGACCGCCGTGCCCGACGGGCATTTGTGTTGCGGCTCATCCGGCACCTACTCTATTACCCAGCCCGAGTTGTCCAAGCAATTGCGCGACAACAAGATGAACGCGCTGGAAAGCGGCAAGCCGGACGTGATTGTCACTGCTAACATCGGCTGCCAGACCCATTTGGACAGCGCCGGCCGAACTCCGGTCAGGCATTGGATTGAACTCGTCGAAGATGCGCTGCATTAATCGACTAATAACGTTTTATTGGAGAATCAGATGAAAACCAAAGCCGTATTGAGCCAGACCGAAGTTGGCCAGATCCTCGCTGCCGCCCGCGCCGAAGCGCTGAAAAACAACTGGGCTGTGTCGATCGCCGTGGTTGACGACGGCGGCCATCCTTTGGCCATGGAACGTCTGGACGGCTGCGCGCCCATTGGCGCCTACATCGCGATGGAAAAAGCCCGCACTTCCGCGCTGGGCCGTCGCGAATCCAAAGGTTATGAAGACATGGTCAACGGTGGCCGCAACGCCTTCCTGTCCGCGCCATTGCTGACGTCTCTCGAAGGTGGCGTGCCGGTAATCGTTGATGGTCAGGTGATTGGCGCCGTGGGCGTGTCCGGGGTCAAAGCTGACCAGGACGCCCAAGTGGCTAAAGCGGGCGCAGATTGCCTGAAGTAATCATCGTTTAGACCAGTAGGTGCTGTGGGCTGCTGCACAGCTGAACGCAGCACTCGGCGGCCTCCTACAGGGGTTGCTTACGAATTGAATAAGAGAGCCCGACATGACTGATTTTGTGAACTGCCAACGCCTGAAAGTGGCGGCCAACCTGCAACGTTTTGTCGATGACGAAGTGCTGCCGGGTACAGGCCTGGACCGTGAAGCCTTCTGGACCGGTTTCGATGCGCTGGTGCACGAACTGGCGCCGCTGAACCGTGCGCTGCTGGCCGAGCGCGATCGCTTGCAGACCGAGCTGGACACTTGGCACCGGGCTCACCCTGGTCCAATCAGCGACATGTCGGCGTACCGAGCCTTCCTGACTTCAATTGGCTATTTGCAACCGCAGCCAGCTCGAGTGGAGGCTAGCACCGCTAACGTTGACATCGAAATCAGCAGCCAGGCTGGCCCGCAGTTGGTCGTACCGGCGGTCAACGCCCGTTACGCGCTGAACGCGGCCAACGCCCGTTGGGGCTCGTTGTATGACGCGTTGTACGGCACCGACGCCATCGCCGAAACCGACGGCGCGGAAAAAGGCAGCGGTTACAACCCCGTACGAGGAGCCAAAGTCGTGGCCTTCGCTCGAGCTTTTCTGGACGAGGCCGCTCCGCTGGCCAAGGGCTCCCACGTAGGCGCCCAGCGCTACGCGGTTGATGCCGGAACACTCATGGTCACGTTGGCCGATGGTAGTCAGACCGCACTCAAGCAAGCTGAAAAATACATCGGCTATCAAGGTGAGGCATCTCAACCTGTCGCCATCCTCCTGAAAAACCACGGCCTGCACGTCGAAATTCAATTTGACGCCTCCAGCGCCATTGGCAAGACCGATGCAGCAGGCGTCAAGGATTTACTGCTGGAAGCCGCCGTGTCGACCATCATCGACTGCGAGGATTCGGTCGCAGCCGTCGATGCCGACGACAAGGTCTCGGTGTATCGCAACTGGCTCGGTTTGATGAAGGGCGACCTGACTGAAGACCTGGTCAAAGGTGGCAAAACCATCACTCGCCGCTTGAACGCCGACCGCGAATACATCGCCGCAGACGGTAGCGCACTGAAGCTTCACGGCCGTTCGTTGCTGTTGATCCGTAACGTGGGCCACTTGATGACCAACCCGGCGATTGTCGACGGCGAAGGTCATCAGATTCCCGAAGGTATTCTCGATGGCGTGATCACCAGCCTCATCGCTCTGCATGACCTGGCCCGTCGCGGCAATTCGCGCACTGGCAGTGTCTACATCGTCAAACCAAAAATGCACGGCCCGGCCGAAATCGCATTCGCCGCGCAGATATTCAGCCGTGTCGAAGACCTGCTCAAGCTGCCGCGCAACACCCTGAAAATGGGGATCATGGACGAAGAACGGCGTACCAGCGTCAATCTGAAAGCCTGTATCGCTGAAGCGTCGGCTCGGGTTGCGTTCATCAACACCGGCTTCCTCGACCGTACTGGCGACGAGATGCACAGCTCCATGGAAGCCGGCGCGATGCTGCGTAAAGGCGAGATGAAAAACACTCCATGGATCAAGGCCTACGAGCGCAGCAACGTGCTGGTTGGTCTGGCGTGCGGTTTACGCGGCCGGGCACAGATCGGCAAAGGTATGTGGGCGATGCCGGACCTGATGGCCGATATGCTTGAACAGAAAATCGGCCATCCAAAAGCCGGTGCCAACACCGCGTGGGTACCCTCACCGACCGCCGCGACCTTGCATGCGTTGCACTACCACAAGGTTGACGTCAGGGCGATTCAGGAAGAACTGGAAAAAGTTGATCTGGCCAGCGAGAGCGATCAAATCCTCAACGACCTGCTGACGATTCCGGTATCACCGACCGCCAAATGGACGCCTGAGCAGATTCGTGAAGAGGTCGAAAACAACGCTCAGGGGCTGTTGGGTTATGTCGTGCGCTGGGTGGAACAAGGCGTTGGATGTTCCAAGGTGCCTGATATTCATAACGTCGGGCTGATGGAAGATCGCGCGACGCTACGAATCTCCAGCCAGCATATGGCCAACTGGATGCGCCACGGGGTCATCAGCGAAGCGCAAACCCTGGACACCCTCAAGCGCATGGCAGCAGTGGTTGATCAGCAAAACGCGGGGGATTCGCTGTACAAACCGATGGCGGCGGATTTCGACGGTTCAGTAGCGTTCCAGGCGGCGTGCGCCTTGGTGTTCAAAGGCCGCGAACAACCGAGCGGCTATACCGAACCGTTGCTCCATGAGTTCCGCTTGGCATTTAAACAACAGTAACTGGCCAGGCGGTGTGCCCTGCACACCGCCTTCGCAGGCTTGCCGACCAAAGCTTCAGCACAGACATTTACGTACTTTCCCGCACGACCAATTCAAACCCGAGATCCACTTGCGGTTCCTGGGCGATGCCTTCGATCAATCCCAACAGCAATTGCGCGGCCCGTTGGCCGACGGCCTCCCTTGGGGTGCGAATCGAGGTCAGGCGCGGGACCATGTGCGCCGACCCCGGCAGATCGTTGAAACCGATCAGCGACACTTGCTCTGGAATCTTAATGCCTCGCCTCAGGGCCTCAAGCGATGCGCCTTGGGCCAAGTCGTCGTTGCAGAAAAAAACCGCATCCACGTCCGGGTGTTCTTCAAGCAATTTCGCGAACAATTCACCGCCCAAACCGATGGATGAAGGCAGCGGCGACATCACTTCCAACACCGGGTCGTAAACGCCAGCATCACGCAGCACCCGGCGAAAACCCTCGCCCCGTTGCAACACCCGAGGGTCGAGTTGCACCGCCATGTACGCCAATCGACGGCGACCACGACTCAGCAAATGCCGAGCCGCTTCAGCACCCGCCTGCTCTTGGGAAAACCCCACGCAATAGGCGCCGCGCAAGGGGTCGAGTTCCATCATGTGCACGCAAGGCACACCGCTGGCCGCGAGCAGTTCACGTACAGCCGGGGTGTGATCGAATCCAGTCAGCAACAGCCCACGCGGACGATTCGCCAAATAGCTGCGCAGTAAGTTTTCTTCCTCTGCTGGCGAATAGTGATAGTTACCAATCACCACTTCTAGACCGCGAGTACGCAAAACAGCTTGAATCGCTTCCAGGGTTTCGATGAACAATTGATTGGATAACGACGGCACCAGCACCACCACGGTCTGACTGTGCGCCGACGCCAATGCCCGCGCGGCAGGGTTGGCGACGTAGCCAAGACTCACCGCCGCAGCACGGACTTTCTCCACCAGTTCTGGCGCAACCGTAGCGACACCTCGCAATGCCCGCGACGCGGTGATAGGAGAAACAGTGGCCAGGCGTGCGACCTCATTAAGGGTCGGACGGCCAGTGGAACGGGAACCAATGCGGGTCATGCGCTGCCAATCATTCAGAGGGGTTGCAAAATGTTGCTAATGAGCTCTAAGGTAGCGCTGTCTCGCGCACCCTCGCAATGATTTTCTCGCTACTTATTCGCACCGAAAAAGGGTACGAGCAATGTATGCCGCGTCTGACGATCGATTTGATCTACCCAAAACAATGACAAGAACTGGAAGCAGCCTGGCCAGGCTTTTATTCAAGCCGCCAAAGATAGCGCTGTCTTCAGCTGAGGTGATTATGAATACTGCTATTTCCGCCCTCGTGGTGATGGGTGTTTCCGGCTGCGGCAAAAGTGTAGTCGGGGCTGCCATTGCCTCGCGCAGTGGCGGTCGCCTGATTGAGGGCGACGCCTTTCACCCCGCCGCTAACATTGAAAAGATGAGCGCCGGCATTCCCCTCAATGACGAAGACCGTGCCGGCTGGCTGACCCGTTTAGGCCAAGAGTTGGCGACTGCAGTGCAGAACGGCGAACTCCCGGTGCTGACCTGCTCCGCGCTTAAACACAGTTACCGCGAGACGTTGCGCCATGCAGTGCCAGCACTGGGCTTCGTGTTTCTTGAGTTGACCAGGGAAGTCGCGATTGAACGTTGCGAACACCGTCCTGGACATTTCATGCCTGCGAGCCTGGTCGACAGCCAGTTCGCAACCCTTGAGCCGCCTAACGGCGAACCTCTGACCCTGGCCGTTGACGCTACGCTTCCCATCGAGACGTTGGGCGAACAAGCTGCGGCCTGGTGGAAAGCCTCGCGGCAGTCATAACGCCGCTATAAAAAAAAATACAACTGGAGAGGCACCCATGTTCGGTATGACCCAAGAAACGTACTTGCTCGTCGATGCACTGGTGACCATCATCGGCCTCGTGCTGTTGATCACCCGTTTTAAAGTTCACCCTTTCATCGCACTGACCCTCGCTTCGGGCTTCCTTGGGTTGACCTCGGGCATGCCGGTAGACAAGGTCATGAAGTCCTTCCAGGACGGCTTCGGTGGCGTGCTCGGGTTCGTTGGTATTCTGCTGGCGCTGGGTACTATGCTCGGCAAACTGATGGCCGACTCGGGCGGCGCCGATCAAATTGCGCAAACCCTGGTTCGGGTGTTCGGCAAGAAGCATGTGCATTGGGCGATGATGTTTGCTGCGTTTCTAGTGGGCATCCCGTTATTCTTCGAAATTGGTTTTGTGCTGCTGATTCCGCTGGTGTTCATCGTCGCCCGGCGTACCGGCCTGTCCATCGTTAAAATCGGGATTCCCTTGCTGGCTGGCTTGTCGGCTGTTCACGGTTTGGTACCACCGCACCCAGGCCCGCTGTTGGCCATTGGTGTATACGGCGCCGATATTGGCAAAACCATTTTTTACGGTTTGATCGTGGCATTGCCAACCGCAATGATCGCAGGGCCAATTTATGGCAAATGGATTTCCAAATACGTACCTGGTACGCCCAACCAGGAATTGATGGACCAGCTCGCTCAAGAATCGAAACGTGACAACCTGCCGAGCTTCGGTATCACCGTGGTAACGATCCTGTTGCCGGTATTTTTGATGTTGCTAAAAACGCTGTCCGACATTGCCCTGCCAGACAACAGCGCGATCCGCGTTTGGATGGACTTGATTGGTCATCCGATTACCGCGCTGTTGGCCGCCCTGTTGCTGGCGTTTTACACCTTTGGCGCGGCGCGTGGATTCTCTCGTCAAGAGATTTTAAAACTGCTTGATCAAAGCCTGGCGCCCGTTGCGGCGATTGTGATGATCGTGGGCGCAGGGGGTGGTTTTAAACAAATGTTGGTGGCCAGCGGTATTGGCGACGTGATCGGTCACATGGCCGTCCGTGCTGAAATCTCACCGATACTACTGGCGTGGCTGGTGGCTGCCGTGGTGCGGATTGCCACCGGCTCTGCCACAGTAGCGACTATCACCGGGGCCGGTATCGTTGCGCCCGTAGTCGGCATGATTCCAGGGGTTAACCGTGAATTACTGGTGCTGGCTACCGGCGCCGGCTCGCTGATTCTGTCCCATGTCAACGATGCGGGCTTCTGGCTGGTGAAGCAGTATTTCAATATGACCGTCGCTGAAACCTTTAAAACCTGGACCGCGATGGAAACCATTCTGTCAGTCGTGGGTCTGGTATTCATCTTGCTGCTGTCGCTAGTCGTCTGACGAGGAGATGATCGCGCCTGCGCTCAGGCGGGCGCGATCAGATCAGCGTCACTTCAACCCCAGCCGTTTACGCATGCCAGCGGTAAGGGTTTGGCGAGTGGTGGAATACTCGACCCATGGGTCTTGGTCCTGATCCGCCATGCGCTCAATGGCGTTATGGATGTTCCAACCATTGGCGCCTTTGAGTTCGGCCACTTCATCGCGGTACACCGGCACAGAAATCGGCAACCCCTCGCGGGTGCGTGCCGAGAACGCGCAGACCGTGGTTGCACCTTGGCTATTGCGCAGGTAGTCGATAAAAATTTTCCCGACACGGTTCTTCGGCCCAGACACCGCCGAAAAACGGTCAGGCAGCAACTTAGCCATGTGCTTGACGATGGTTTGGCTGAACACCTTCACTTCTTCCCAACTGGCCTTTGGCGTCAAGGGCACCACAATATGGATGCCTTTGCCGCCGCTGGTTTTCAAAAAAGAGGTCAGGCCCAGTTCGTCAAGAATCGCCAAGGTCAACTGTGTCGCTTCGACCATGTGCTTCCACGGCAACGCGGGGTCCGGGTCCAGGTCCAGGATGAAACGATCCGGGCGCTCCAGATCGTCTGAGGTAGCGTTCCAGGTATGCAGTTCGATGGTGCTCATTTGCACCGCACCGATCAGCGCTTCGGGGTTGTTGATGATCATGACCGGCTGGCCGGAAATTTCCTTGCTCAAGGTAGTAATGCCCGGAATCGCCAGTTTCTCGCCGTTTTTTTGGAAGAACAGCTCGCCGCCGATCCCTTCCGGCGCCCGAACCAACGCCACGGGCCGGTCCTTCAAGTGCGGCAGTATCCAATGCGATGCGCGCGCGTAGTATTGCGCCAGCTGCATTTTGGTCGAACCGCTGCTGGCATCGATCACCCGCTCAGGGTGGGTGATTCTGATTTTACTGGCATCAGCGACGGGAGCTTTCGTTGTGGACTTTTTTTTCGCGGGGACTTTCGGTTTCACCGGCATCTGCACCTCGGTGACTGGTTTAGGTTTTTCTTCGGTGATTTCCAAAGCTGGCTTGTCGTTACGCAGACCATGAAACACAGAGTGTCGGACTGAGCCGTCCTGGGTGATTTGCGCATACGCCACTTCCGCCAACAGCTCGGGCCGCAACCAATGCACGCCTTTTACTTCAAACCCGGTGGGCGGATTGACCACGGCGGGCTTTTTAATCTCCAGCGGCGTGAGCTGCTTGTGAATGCTGCGCAAGGTCACTTCGTTGAATCCGGTCCCGACCTTGCCCGCATAGCGCAATTGGCCACTGTCGGCATCGTGCAGGCCCAACAGCAAGGCTCCGAACGAATGGCGGCTGCCTTTGGGCTCGCTGTAGCCCACCACTACAAACTCTTGGCGATGCTTACACTTGAGCTTGATCCAGTCGCTGCTGCGTCGCGACACATAGGGGCTACCGACTCGTTTGCCAATCAGCCCCTCCATTTTCATCTGACAGACACTCTCGAGCATGCTGTCGGCCGACTCCGTAAAGTCTTCGGAAAACCGCAATACGTTGTCGGGGCTACGTTCCAGAACCGTCGACAACGCTGAACGCCGCTGTTCAACCGGCACTTCGCGCAAGTCCATGCCGTTCAAGTACGGCAGGTCGAACAGGTAAAAAACGATGACGTCACTGCGCTCACTTTCGAAGGCATTTTGCAGCGCCTGGAAATCCGGCATGCCCTCCTCGTTAGCCACCACCACTTCACCATCGAGCCAAGCGGACTCCAACCCTAGCTTGGCCAACGCTTGGGCCTGCCGGGGCATTTTTGCGGTCCAGTCATGGCCATTGCGGGTAAACAGACGAACTTCGCCGTTGTCGATCCGAGCCATGATCCGGTAGCCGTCGAATTTTATTTCGTAACGCCAATCACCTTCGGGGGCGGTATCGACCAGCGTCGCGAGCTCGGGTTTGATTGACTCTGGAAGAGGCAGCGGTTGGGCACCGCTTAAATCCGTAACTGTTTGTTGAGGTTTGGCGCGTGATGCTTTTTTCTTTGGGCTGGCCACCGGTTTTGGCTCGGCCGCTGGCTTGCCGCGCTTTTTCCCAATCAGGGTACGGTCGCTGATCACGCTGTCTGGCTGATCGACAACAATGTCGTACTCGGACGCCGGACGCGCCTGCGAATCGTTGGACTTGATCAAAAACCATTGCTCTTGCTTACCCTTGAGATGGGTACGCACCAGATTCCAGCTGCCGTTGAGTTTCTCCCCTTTCAGCTCAAACTTGAGCCTGCCTTTGGCATAGGCTTCAGCTGGATCGCCTTGGGGTAGCCAAATGCCTCGATCCCAAACGATAACGTCCCCGGCCCCGTAGTGACCTTCAGGAATTTGGCCTTCAAAAGATGCGTAGTCGAGGGGGTGGTCCTCAACATGCACAGCCAAGCGCCGAACGCTTGGATCCAGGCTAGGGCCCTTCGGCACTGCCCAACTTTTCAAGGTGCCGTCCAGCTCCAGGCGAAAGTCATAATGTAGACGGGTGGCGGCGTGCTTTTGAATACAAAACTGTAGCGCTTGAGCTATTTTTTTTCGTGCGCCAGAAAGCTTTCCACGAGGCACGCCGGACGGTTCCGGGGTCGCTTCGAAATCACGCTTACGCTGGTAATCGTCAAGGGAAGAGTTCATGAGATAGTCCGATTCCGCAGTGGAAAGCTCAGAACTAAAGATCAGAAATTGGCGGAATTAGTTCAGAGCATTAGCGCGCACCCTGCACTACACCTGACAGTTATCTGACAATTGCCTTGATAGGCGAACGTCGAGGTTCAAAAAATAGTCCGACCTGCGTAAGCTTCTTTAAGCATCGAAACCACAACTTGATGGCAGGTAAAGCGTTCAAAGGAATTAAATATGCCCTTATGACGTCTTATTGATGGACTCATTTGGACGTACTCGGCAACAATCACCCCGCACGGCGCACGCCACCTCTTGGTAGAGGCGCTTCAAGAGGCCATCAAGGAAAAGATTATGTTGATACTCACCCGAAAAGTAGGCGAAAGCATAAACATTGGTGACGAGATCACCGTTACGATTCTTGGCGTTCAGGGCCTTCAGGTCCGGCTCGGCATTAACGCACCCAAAAATGTTTCTGTGCATCGCGAAGAGATTTACAAACGTATCCAGGCCGAGATCGCTCCACAGCAAGATCCACAATGAATTCGTAATCGTTCACACACCCTCTGAGCCATCTGACTCTGTGTCAGATGGACAAATCCGGCGTCTTGGTGACGCCGTTTTTTTGTCTGCCTCCACCTCCCCACATTCGCCAGTGTTTTGCCAATCGATACCATTTGTCTGCCGCCTCGAACTCCGTCGGAAATCCCTCAGTCCATCTTCTGTAAGCCAGAAGACGAGCAGCCCGAAGTGTTTGAGCTGAACGTTCTCCTTTACTTTTAAAGGCATAAACGACGGTGAATGATGATGGCCACAACCTACGAGAACTCATCCAGCGGTAGCGACCAAGGCGGCAAGCCAGCCGCTACGGAGCATTTGCAACACTTGCAAGACGATGCCAAAGCTGCCCTTCAGGGCGCTAAGGAACACGGTGCAGCTCAGTTCGAACAGTACCGGGATACCGCGGCGGACCAGATCGATCATTTGGCGCAAACCGCCAAATCGGCAGCGGAGCAGTTTGAAGAAAACGACACCTTGGGCTTGTCCCACTACGTCACTGATATTGCTCAAGGCATGACCAGCCTTGCCGACAACCTTCGCGGAAAAAGCGCTGATGAACTGTTACGCCAGGCCGGCCAACTTGCGCGGGAAAATCCAGCCTTGTTCCTCACCGGTAGCATCGCCGTCGGATTTGGCTTGTCGCGCTTTTTGAAAGCATCAAGCTCGGACCCCTCATCGGGTACAGATGCCTCTAAATCACCGTCAAAAGCGCCTGATGCTCATGGCGGGTCCGGCTATAAATCCGAGTCCGACTCGTCTGCCAGCAGCAAGCAAGGTTTTCCGACCCCGCCGCCTCGCACCGATGACGTTTACCACAGCGCACGACCGGGGGTGCCCGATAGCTTTTCAACGTCACCGCTGAATGAAAAAGCTTTTGGTCCCGGCCATTTATCTGACGATTTGCCCAGAGACGGGCTGTCCAAAGGAGAAGTGTGATGCCCACAAGTCAACAGTTCCCACCGTCCGGCGCACCTGAAAACGAGTCGTCAATCATCAGCCTGATTCGTCAATTGGCCCACGAAGTGCCGGCGTTGGTTACCAAAGAGTTGGCCTTGGCCAAAGCAGAAATCAACGAATCGATCAACACCACCAAGACCGGCATTGCTGCCGTTGCAGGCGGCGCCATGGTGCTGTTTGCCGGGTTGATCATTTTGCTGATGTCGGCGGTTTATGCGCTGGCAATGATAATGGCCCCCTGGCTAGCCGCACTGATTGTTGGCTTGGTGGTCATGGTCATCGGCGTGGTTATGCTGCAATCGGGCAAAAAAACCTTTGACGCCACCCACTTCACGCCCGAGCGCACAGTGAACTCCTTGCAAAAGGATAAGGAAGCCATTCAGAGGAAAGTCTCATGAGTACTGACAGCAGTTTTGAAGACAATCGCTATGACAACACCGGTTACCAGACCAGCCCTCCAGGCGCCAGCAGCCTTGACGTCGAGTCGCACAAGAGCCCGGAATCATTGGAGCGTGAAATAGACGCGCAGCGCTCTAGCATCGGCAGCCTGGTTGACGCGCTAGAAAGCAAGCTTTCCCCCGGTCAATTAATCGATCAAGTGATGTCCTTTACTCGCGGCAATGGCGGTGAGTTTTTTAGCAATTTGGGTAATACCATCAAGGCTAATCCGGTACCTACGTTGCTGACCTCGGTTGGCGTGGTGTGGTTGTTGATGGGTTCGAACAAAAGCCCCAGTTACTCTAACGCGTCATCAGGCCCGTCGATGTTTGACGCATTGGGCAACCGCATCAGCAACATGGCTGATAAGGTTTCCGATACGTTGGGCAATGTCAAAGCGAAGGTGCAGGATAAGGCTCACGACCTCCAGGATGGCGCAAGCCGTCTCAAGGATAAGGCCAGCCACTTGACTGATAGCGTGACAGATAAAATGTCGTCGGCCGGGCATCAGGTGAATATGGGCTCCCATGACGCGACTCACGCATTGCACCAGCAATCTGAAAATATAAAGTCGGGCTTCAATTACCTGCTAAACGAGCAACCCTTGGCATTAGCTGCCATCGGTATCGCGCTGGGCGCGTTAGCAGGTGCCGCACTGCCTATCACGGACAAGGAAAATCAGATGATGGGGCACGCCAGCGATTCGCTGACGGACAAGGCAAAACAGATGGCCAGTGAGGGCTACGACAAGGCCGCCGAAATCGGTAAGGACATGGCCAACGAGGTGAAAAAGCCCGTGGAGGATAACGATAAGGATGCATCGTCAAATGGCGCATCGTCTGACCATCAGGCCTTTAGCAGTCAGCAGCCACCCAACAATCAGTCGACTGACACCCCGCAGTCGAACAACTCTCACAGCAACCCGGGTTCTACTCATGGGTTGGGATAGTCCATGCGCGGTGCCTGAGCGTAATGGATAAAAGCGTTTAAGTTGTAGATGAAAGGCCCTGGAGGGGAACGGGGCCTTGCATTCGGGGCGAACCACCTCAATCACTGGGCTACGAACGCTCGACTCCTGCAAACTCATTCAAACGTTCGCCTAGTTTTTCCTTGGACCACGTAATAAATGCCCGGGAGCGAATCGATACCCGCCTTGACGGCAAGTACACCAATGAGACCGGCAGCGGCTCTGGCTGATAATCGATAAGCACTCGTTCCAGCTTTCCTTCATCAATCAGTTGCTGAACCTGATAAGACAGGAAGAAACCTACGCCCACTCCCGACAGACACGCCGAAATGGCTGCATCGCCATTATTAGTAGTCATCCTGATATTGTTCATTTTCACCGTCACCGGTTTGCCGTGATCCTGCAACGTGAGCTGAGCGCCTGACACCAATCCACCCAAGCGAATGAACGGCGCATTGGCAAGGTCCGCCGGGCTTTTGATGGTTCTCAGTATCGCCAGCAACGTGGGGCTCGCACACAGATAACGGCGCACTTGGCCAACTCGCACGACGACCAGATCAGGTGCCGAGACATGACCGATGCGCACCGCGATGTCGATTCCCTCCTCGAGTAAATCCGTTACCCGATCAATCAGATTCAAAGTCACAGTGACATTGGGGAAGCGGGTCATAAACCCGTTTAACACCGGCGCCACATGCAGGCGTCCGAACAATACCGGCGCCGTGATGTTTAACGCACCACTGGGCTCGCTCTCTCTATCGCGAAACACATCTTCGATGTGTCCGATCTCGCGAATCACGGTGCGACACACCTCGGCGTATAACCGCCCCTCTTCAGTGATACGTACTTGCCGAGTAGTACGCTCAAAAAGTCGCACTCCCAAATGCTGCTCGATAGACGCCAAGACCCTGACGACCGTGGGCAGAGAGACATCAAGTTTTTCCGCCGCAGCCGTGAGGCTACCGTGGTCGACAATTCCAAGCACCACCCGCATTGACTGCATAGTGTCCATGGGCATTCCTTTATTAGTCCGTTATATGGAGTAATGATCTTCCGATTTCAGCATTTATTCAACTTGGCCAGTCCTTTAACATCGATTCAGGCAAAACAAACCCACGCTCCAAACGCTCTGAAGGTGCTCGCTATGAAGCTTTATTTTCACCCGCTCTCAGGTCACTCCCATCGCGCACTACTGTTTCTTTCATTGCTGGGCGTCGACCATTCGTTGACTGAAGTCGATTTACTCACCAGAGCTCAAAAAAGCCCGGAGTTCCTGAACATCAATCCCTTCGGACAAGTCCCTGTGCTGGAAGACGGCGACCAGCTGATCAGTGATTCCAATGCAATCCTGGTGTACTTGGCGAAAAAATTTGGCAGAACCGATTGGCTGCCGGAAACCGCTTTGGAAGCCTCGCGTGTTCAGCGTTGGTTATCAGTGGCTGCGGGGGAAATTAACCGGGGCCCGGCTTCGGCTAGATTGGTCAACGTTTTCGGCGCAAAACTTGACGCAGTGGACACGATCAACCGTTCACATGCCATTTTGAAACAGGTTGAAAAGGCGCTCGAGGGCCTTGACTGGATTGTCCCAGGCCTCCATCCAACCGTGGCTGATATCGCACTTTACAGTTACATCGCCAGAGCACCGGAAGGCGACGTGGATCTGGCGGCCTACCCGCTGATTCTTGGCTGGTTGACCCGGGTTGAAAATCTGCCTGGCTTCGTGCCATTCCAAAAAACCTCTGTGGGGCTGACCGCCTAGGCATGTCAGTTGGTAAACCCACTTAATTAGGGCAATAACGAGGGCGATGCCATGATCACAAAATTGGAGCAACAAACAGAATCGCCTTGGCATGCGGGTGAGCTGGCAATTCAACAAAGCCTTAACGTCGCCGAACGCATGGATGGGCTAGGCCGGCGCAACATCCGCGACCACTTGGTTGAGCAACACCGCAATTTTTTTGCTTTGCTGCCCTTCGTAGTGCTGGGAGCAGTAGATGCAGAGGGCGATGTCTGGGCTACCTTGCGCGCCGGTGAGCCGGGGTTCGCCTCTGCGCCCGACCTCAACCACTTAACACTGCAACTGCCACGAGACCTTGCCGACCCGGCAGAAAGCGGCCTGGATCAAAGTCACAACGTCGGCTTGTTGGGAATCGATATGGGAACCCGACGGCGTAACCGCCTAAACGGCTCGATCAACAGAAGTGACGATTCGGGATTTAGCATTGTGGTCGAAGAAAGCTTCGGCAATTGCCCGCAGTATATTCAGCTACGCCAGTTCGGTTTCAATCGGCCTGCTCAAGCGCTAACGTCGGCCTCGGTGTGCTGGCTAGATCGGCTGGATGACCCTGCTCGCGAACTGATCGGCAACGCCGCTACATTCTTCGTAGCGTCTTACGTTGACCATGAAGACGGGCGCCGTAAAGTCGATGTCTCGCACCGTGGCGGCAATCCTGGGTTCGTCCTAGTCGATGATGACGGCACGCTGATGATTCCAGACTTTGCCGGCAATCTATTTTTTTGCACCCTCGGTAATTTTTTGCTTAACCCCAAGGGCGGGCTGGTGTTTGTTGACTTTGCCACCGGAGAGCTACTGCAGATGACCGGGGACGTCGAG
This sequence comes from Pseudomonas sp. 10S5, assembly GCF_035019745.1. Classification (NCBI taxonomy): domain Bacteria; kingdom Pseudomonadati; phylum Pseudomonadota; class Gammaproteobacteria; order Pseudomonadales; family Pseudomonadaceae; genus Pseudomonas; species Pseudomonas sp. 10S5. Next base: position 130,964 of record NZ_JASJVL010000012.1, on the reverse strand, counting down.
GTCATTCTCGATTCGCCACAAATCGCCACATTCCAGGGTGCTGAACGACTATGGCGTTTCACCCCGCGACGTATCGTTCGCCGAGCGGATGCGCTGTCCCTGCGCTGGACGGCGGGACCGCAGTAATCACACATGACCTGCATCGGGTCGGTGGACAGGAACGTGGTGGGAAGTTGGCTTGCCGATAACAGCGTCAATACAAGCGACCCGAGTTCACCGGCTTAAATCAGCGGAGCATGACAGGCCCCGCTTTTGTTACCCGACAACGGGAAAAATCAGTCTGCCAACGTCAGACGCTGGACGATTTTGTCTTTAACCAACAAGCGTTTTTCCTTGAGCTTTTTAAGTTGATCATCGGTTACATATCCCGAGGCTCCGGACTCAGCTTCGACGACTTCGGCGTCAACTGCTTCATACGAATCAAGCAATTGGCTGAGCCTGTCGTCGTTGCTCCTAAGCGCGGCGACGTCTTCCTTTGTAACGTTAAGATCCTTTAACAAATCGTGTTTGACCGGCATGCCTTCACCTCTCCTGAACCTGTGACGAGTCGTCAGAATATGAGACGGGTTCTTGGGAAAGTTTAGGCATAAATGAACACTCTCTTCCTGCGCACCCAGAACTACACGAACCCCATACTCCTGCAAATTGTAGTTTGCAGGACGCATTGCGCTAGTGAGCGTGAGAGGGAAGCAAGACCCGAATGATCAAGTCAGCGTTGGAGCGTTGGACGTGGCGCTGCTGATTGAAGTGCTGGTGCTAAATTATTTCAGGGTATCCGAGCGTCGGCAGCAGGCTTGCCAAGCTGACGCGCAATCTTAAAAATAATCCAGGAGGCAGTTTGCTGGCGAACATTTCTATCCCCGCAAACGCCTTGCCTCATAAGCTTTGAGGTGGGTATAAGCGACCCCCAACATCGACAAACCAGCCGTTCCAACGGCATCTGCATCCCGACGTGCAACCAGATCGCCGAGCACATGGTCAACCTCGATCGGCGCGCCACGCTCTATATCACGCAGCATTGAAGCGGTCATTTTGGAGCCTGGCAACGTCAGCATTTTTACAAAGCGCTGGTACACCTCCGGGCGTATCGGATAACCAGCTTTGTCGGCAACTTCAGCGCACTCCCTCAACAAGTTGAGAATCAACGATTCCCCGCCGGCGACCAGCACATCACCGATGGCCGAACGCATAGAGCCGGTGATGCCTGCGCCCGTCGCTATGAAACACCATTTTTCCCACATTTCCTGAAGAATGCTCAAGCTGAGCCTGGCCTCAAAGCCGGCACCAGCCAACGCATTGGCGATCTGCTGGGCCCGTGCGGTCGATTCACCGCCCAGCTCACCAAAAGTAAGCTGATTGGTCTCGTTGAGGTGCACGATAGTGCCCGATGCGTCTCGGTCCAGTGAAATCAGGCATTGTCCGCCTAACACATTGAACTGGCTGAAACGTACGGCCAAACAATCAAGGTGAGCCATACCATTAAGCAGCGGCAAAATAGCTGTATCAGGACCGACCGCCGCGGCGAATGAATCCATCGCTGCATCCAGATCGTAGGCTTTGCAACTCAGCAATATAAGATCATACGGACCGCTCAGCTCCTGACTCGCAATATGCGGGGGCGCGGGATAGTCGATATTGCCTAGCGGACTTCGGACAACCAGGCCGTCACGGTCGAGCTCTTGAGCGCGGCCAGGTCTGACCAAAAACGTCACGTCACGTGCCGCCTCCAATAACCGCCCACCGAAGTAACCGCCTATCGCACCGGCCCCGACAATCAAAATGCGCATCGCTACTGACCTCCTTACTGAAAGACACAAAGGCTTAATTTAGGCACAAGCCAAAAATTACCTGAGCCGAGAATAGAGGATACAGACCCACCCTTCTATATTAAATTATCATCATCATCTATTAGAAAGCCATCAAAAACAAAGGCCAAAAAAATCCCGAACAGCGTGTGCTACTCGGGATTAATCAGCTATCGGGCTGATGCGTCTTAGAACTTCGCGGAGACCATACTGGGCCAGAAAAACGGCCCATCATCCTCTTGACGTGCTTGGCGCCGGCGATCAGACACCACCATCTGTGCAACGGGTACGCTGAGCCGGGCCGAGACCGACCCGATTGCGACGCGGCTAGCATCGTTATGAAACTGCCAGACCCCATAAATCCGCCCATCGAACGACGGCTCGCTGCCCAAGCGTGGATCGACACCCAAGCCCGAACCGAGCCCAAAAAGATGCAAGCCGTATAAGCGCTGACCATTGGCGTCCAGTGGGCAGCCGGACGGGTCTGAATCCAGCCCTCCTTTTACCTCACGCAATTGAATCGGACTGCCATCGGCATATTTCAACGCAGGAAGCCGGGGTTGGTAGCCGGTGCATTGCACCACGACACTCGATTCCGCTAACGCCTGACTGGCGAGTTCGTACTGTTGTCCCAAGCCTGGACCTGATTGCAACAAACGAACACGCACACCATTTGGGCTGATTCGGCCGTTTTGAAGAATATTTCGACCAACCTCCAATGCGCCGTACCGCAAGCCGCCAGAGCGATTCACTCGGCCCGATATAGGGCAAACATCATTCACCGGATCGAACACATAACCGCTAGCCAGTGCCTGCTCAACACTTTCATAGAACAGCCGAATCTGCGACCGATGCACCAGCGTCAACTCTTCAAGACCCACGCTTTGCAGGGCCTTGGCGAGGTTTTCGAGGATTGAGAAGGCGCTGTGTGAACCGCCCACCACCGTGAGGCGTCCGCCCTTGGCAATCGTCGGAGCAAAAAGAGCACGTAAATCATGCGAACTCATGCGCAACAACGTGTCAGCGCTTTGCACACTGGAGGCGGGCGGCAATGCCAGGCCCTGATCAGCCAATGCATTCAGCAAATGCTGAGGATCCTGATGCCCCCCCAGGTTAAGTACCAAGGAGCGGCAGCGAATCACTTGGGAGCGCCCGTTATGCTCAACCCATACCTGATACTCATCGGCGCTGCTGACGACTTCGGTAATCGTCGTACTGCTCCAGACTTCTACGGCGAAATGTTCGACCAGGTGGTCTAGCACTAACTTCGACGCTTCGGCGAGCAACTCACCGACTTCTGACAATAACGGGGCAACAAACGCTTGATTGCGAATACGCCAATACGCTGGACTGCGTTCCAGCGGCTCGAAAATATCCCGTAGAGAAGGGTCACGCAGGCAATCGAGAAATACGTCGCCGACTGAGTTAGCCGTAATCTGATAATCCCCTAGCCGGCCAATTCCTGGAAGTGGACTAGCATCGACGATTATCAAACCTTGCCGAACCAACTCCGGCAGACTGCCACTTTTCAACGCATTAAAAATCAACCCCATGCCTGCGGGGCCGGCACCCCCTACTACACAACCGCAAACAGTTTCCAGTTGGTTTCCAAACATGATGTCGTGCTCCGCATTTGAAAAGGACTGTCGGTTCTAGTTTTTATCGACGACACGCGTTGATTCACAGCAAAGGACTGCCGGAAGGCCATTCGAAGTCGGACGAAAGTTATAACGTGGACGGCTGCGAGCAACGTCAACGAGAACAAACATGAGGGGGATGGAATAATGCCGAGCATGGCTACCGCCGGGCTATCCCAAAAAAGTTAATGAAGTTAAATCAGCGACGTTAAACCTAACTGCGCCATTACACCGTTAGCGCAACCATCTACTCGCACGAAGGGCCCCCTGCAAAACCGTTTCCTTCCCTCAAAACAAGGAAAAGCAATGCGGCTTGGATATCCCCAGTGCCCTTTACCAGCGATAGATTGATAATTTCAAAGTTCATGAAAAGTGTCAAATTTACGGTAATACGTAAAATTGTAGGTTTAAGAGTACTAAGACTTTGATAATTATCATGTAATTTTTTTGACGCCGACAATTAAACGCTCAACCAATACAAGTTTAATTTTAATAATCGATTTTGACACTAGCGCCCCTTCGTGCCGGCGAATGAGGCTGTCACCCATCGTCACTAACGAGAACTTTAATATGCAGCGGTAACAGGCTCCCCATGGGAGCCATTCAACTTTAATACCACCCACTGCTTAACCGCACTTCAGTTCATTCCTCGTCGAAATAACAACTCGCTCAGGATTGCTGCAGCGAATAAATGAAGCGGCGCGGGCTATGTCCTCTCCCAAGGGCCGGTCATCGGCGTATACGGCGATCTCCTGCCGTAGCGCTTGGTAAAGCGCCGCAGTTCGCGGTGCGGGGTGCAGTGCACTGTTCAATAGGTCGTAACTTTGGCTAGCGGCCAGCAGCTCGATGGCGAACACATTTTCGAGATTATCGAGTATCAATTGCGCTTTAAGGGCAGCGGGGGTTGCGTGACAGAGGATGTCTTCCTGCAAACCGGAAGTCACCCCGCCGTCAAGACTGGCGGGTGTTGCTAGACGTCGGTTATGCGCCACCAACGAAACAGCGGTGTATTGGGCAATCATAAACCCCGACTCAACGCCACTCTCCCCCGCCAAAAAAGCCGGTAGGTGGTTGATCAGCGGGTTGACCATACGATCAATTCTGCGTTCTGAGATTGAGCCCAATTGCGCCATGGCGATGCCGAGTTGATCCATGGCCAAACCGATGCCCGCGCTGACCGCATGGGCTTGAGAGTAAATTTCCGGTGCTTGGGGAGTGCCACACACCACCGGGTTATCGGTAACACTCGCCAGCTCCTGATCAATTACCACCGCAACTTGATCAAGGACATCGCGAACCGCGCCGTGAACATGGGGAATACTGCGCAAGCTCAAGGCATCTTGGGTTTGTCGGCCGGCAGCCGCTGCCAGAATTTGCGAATCTTCAAGCCAATGGTTCAAACGCTGGGCCACGTATTTCTGCCCCGGCGACGCTCGCAGCGCCATGGGTGCCGGATGCATTGCCCTAATTTGGCAGCGTTGGGTTTCAAAACTCATGGCTGAAATGCAATCTGCCCAGTCCATTAAGTGCCCGGAGCGCTCCAACAGCAGGCACCCAAGGCCGGTCACACAAGGCGAGCCGTTGACCAGGCACAACCCTTCCTTGGCTTCCAGTACAAACGGTTCCAATCCGAGTCGATGTAACGCAGCGCCGGCAGTTAAACGTTCATTACCAAGGCGGCAGTCACCGCGGCCAATCATCACCAAGCCAATGTGCGCCATGTGACTGATATAACCCACCGATCCCTGATGCGGTACTAGCGGGGTACATCGGGCATTGAGCAGCGCAACAAGGCGCTCCACCAGTTGTAGACGCAACCCGGAATAACCGTGGGCGAAATTATTGATAGCGCACACCATGATTGCTCGGGTCTCACTTACCGATAACGGTGTACCCAAGCCCACCGCATGGCTCATCAAGATATTACGTGACAAGGCGCTTTGCTGCGCGGGCGCAACCACCGTGTTGGACAACGCCCCGACCCCGGTATTTACCCCATAAGCGCGGATATTCTTCTCTACCACCGTGCGCACTATGGCGTTTGCCGCCTCGATCCGTGCTTTGGCCGGTAAAGACAACTCCAGAAGCGCCTCCTCCTTTGCCACCTCTACAACCTGTGTCCAAACCAACGACTGATCGAGGATTACGCGCTTCATACAGCTACTCCCAATGAATTCAAGGTTCGTCGCCACGACCACCTCGTCAGCCTAAGCAGATCCATGCGTGAGAGGCTTTTATTGAAGCGGGGACAAAGTACGTTAAGCTCACTGTACTAAGTAGTAAATGCGGTGAATTCTCATGCAATCCATGCTTTTAGCTCATGCAACGGACAAGCCTAATTTTCAACTGCGATTGCCACCGTTGCGCGGCTTGGAAGTGTTCGCAGCAGCGGCGCGTTACGGTACGTTTAGCCGTGCAGCCAAGGAGTTATTTGTCACCCAAAGCGCGGTCAGTCGGCAGATACAACAGCTGGAGGAGCACCTAGGGGTGATCTTGTTTATCCGCCACAAAACCGGCCTGCGGATGACGCCGGAAGCGGAGGCATTGCTGCCTGTGGTGGATGACGCTTTCGCGCGCCTGACTAACATGTGCAACAGCTTGCGCACCTCGAGCCAAGTATTGACCCTGCGCATGCCGCCGACTTTGGCCACCCGCTGGTTTTTGCCATTGCTGCCCAGCCTGCGCCTGTTAATGCCCGACGTAGACGTGCGGGTGACTACCTACGACGCCTGGGAGCCTCGTTTCGAGGACAGCGACATTGATGCTGCGATTATTCACGGGCGTGGCGATTGGAAAGGGGTCGAGGCCATTGCGTTGATGGCGGAGCGACTCACCCCGGTGTGCTCGCCGGAGATGGCCAAGCGCCTGACGCAACCGGCGGACTTGAAGTCGATGCCGCTGCTGCATTGCATACCGGCAAACGGCTGGAGCCGCTGGCTGGAAGCTGCCGGGGTCGGCAGCATCGCCTCCCATCGCGGCCAGACATTCGACACCCTGGACCTTGCATTATCGGCGGCAACCCGTGGACAAGGTGTTGCCTTGGGCGACCTGAATCTGGTGCGAGAGAGTTTGAAAGACGGGGTGTTAGTGGCGCCGTTTGAAACGGAGCTTAATCAGGGCATAGGCTATTACCTGATTTACCCAGCAGCACGGGCGCAGTTGCCAAAAATACGAGCACTAAGGGAGTGGCTGCTAGATGCAGTTTAAGCACCACGCACCAAACGTTTACCAAATGATCTTAGGAACTCATCTAACGCCTATACACGAAACTATACATTTTAAGCGCGGTCGTACAACTCAAATCGGCCTCAACATATTAGCGCGCTACCCCGCTTTCGCATGGACCTCGCCCCGAAGTCCGACATTATTAGCCAAGTCATAACGCAATTCAGCTACGAGATCAGATATGTCCCTGCTGGTATTAAGTCTATTCAATGAGATACCAGTAACACATAAATCCACTCGTTCGGAGTCAGCATCGGATATCTGAACTGTCATTGAATAATCGGGTGCCACAGTGCAAATGCAGCGTAACGGTAAAAAGGCGCGTTCAATAATGCCACGCAACTCCAACGTGGATAGCCTGTATGCAATCATCACACCCTCCTCAAACGAGACAGTTAATAGCACTCACCCGCTGCGCTCAAATTATAATTTCTGCGATCACATCTAAACGCCGCCAATTAGTCGGCGCCTTATTAATGAACGAATTCAAACTTTATACCGCACCTCTTTACAGATGCAATGAGCATAGGAGGCAGCTTCTTTATTAAAGTTATACCTTTCATTTACAAAACGTATAGAAGAAACGTTTCATCCATCGTTTAGAACACAGCCGATAAAGATTCAATCTTATTGGATGTTTTTTTAGTGGAGGTGGAAAGCACGTCGCTCTTCCCACTTCCCCTCAGTCTAGTCTGGCGAGCGTTACTCAGGCGCCCATTCCGGCTTTTCAACCCGCAGGTTAATCAACGCTACCCGCGCGCCATGTGTGTCCACCCGCTCTTCGATGGAAAACGGTCGAAAACCCAGCTTAGGATAAAACAACAAACCCGGCACATTGTGGTTGAAGCACGACGCCGTCAATTCTCGCGCTTCATGTTTATCAAACGCAATGTCCATCATGCAGCCGATCAAATACCTGCCCACGCCACGGGATCGATTGCCCGGCGCAATAATCACGTTGCCTAATGAACATCGTCCCCGGAACTCCCAACGTGACAAATTGGCGAAGCCGACCACCTGATCATCCATCTCAATGACCGTCGAGTCCGAGCGACTTTCGATAGCATCCCTTAGCTGCGCGGGCGTTAGCGGATAGCGTGCTTTGGGAAACATATAAAACAACTCGTCAGTACTCTGCGGAAAACCGCAGATTACCGCGATGTCTTTTTCTTCTAGGGGACGATGAAGAAACATGGGCAGGAAACCTCTTGAAGAACAGGAGCGAATGCTAACGTAAATCAGATGCGATAGATCGCGAACCCGTGGTTAGGAACCGCTTCGAACCCTCCACGACCGCTTTTGGGTAAATGCAGGTGAATTACCTAGAATCCGACAGGCTTGAGCGCTAAGAATTCAAAACAGCGCTGTCAAAAACCGTGCCCGTCCAAAATGGCAGAAATGTTCAACAATGCATATCGCCCGCAAAAATTTCCCTTTCATTGCAAATTGCATGACCTAAAATATTTTTTATAAATATAAGTGCTTGAATAATATAAATTTATTTTTATGTTGCAAGCTGGCACGACGACTGCATTTCTGCTTTTAGAAAGTTGTAACAATCTTATTCATACATGGAAGAGACAACAATGACCTCATCTTCAGGTAATTTCGGATCAGGCTCGCATGAGTCGGCAAGCGTTTCAGGGGTGTCGTGGGGCGCCATCTTCGCCGGTGCGGCGGGTGCTGCGGCGCTCTCGTTGATTCTTGTCATCTTAGGATTTGGCCTTGGCTTTTCGGCAGTATCGCCTTGGTCAGATAGCGGGATGAGCGCCAAAGGGATCGGCATATCAACGATTATTTGGCTGGCAATCACTCAAATCATCGCATCGGGAATGGGTGGATATATCGCCGGACGTCTAAGGGTCAAGTGGGCAAATATGCACGGTGACGAGGTATATTTTCGCGACACCGCTCATGGCTTTCTGGCTTGGGCAGTGGCAACTTTGGTAGCGGCTACGTTAATTGCAAGTTCCGTCGGCAGTATTGTCGGTGGTGGCGTGCAGGCTGGGGCAAGTGCAGTGTCGGGCGTTGCAGGTGTAGCTACTCAAGCAGCAGGCAGTGCGGCCAGTAATAGCGGCGACAACTCGAGCTACTTTATAGACGCTCTGTTTCGCGATGATCGTGCCGCGTCAGTCAGTGATGATGCCGCACACAGTGTTGTGTTACGCATTTTTGCTAAAACCTTAAATAGCAAAGACGGTCAATTGAGCGCCGATGACCGCACGTACCTGGCGCACCTGGTTGCGCAGCGTACGAATCTGAGCCAAGCCGATGCACAGGCACGGGTTGATCACGTTTACGGTCAAGCACGTCAAGCGGTAGAAGATGCAAAAACCACGGCAAAAAATGCAGCTGACACGGCCGCCAAAGTTGCTGCCTGGACCTCGCTGTGGATGTTTGTCGCGCTGCTCTGCGGTGCCTTCTTCGCCAGCTACGCTGCGACTATGGGCGGTCGCCGCCGGGACGCTGTTGTGTACCTGAACGACTCCTCAACCTCGGGTCGGGAAACTTACACTTCCGCCACTAACATGCCACCGGTTCGTTAAGTCGACTTTGACCATAATTTTTAGCCAAGGAGAATCACCATGCGTTCACTACTTCTTTTGTTTCTCGGGGTACCTATCCCAATCATTATTTTGATTGCGCTTTTCATGCACTGATGTGATGTCAGGCTGAACCAAAAAGGCCGCCTCTGCTGATCACAGAGGCGGCCTTTGGGTATCAGGCGTACTCGCAGAAGCTCTCCGTCCACTTCAACCTTGCCAAGCCCCCTGCGTCATCAAGGCATCCCCAACCAATTCGGCAACGCCAGCGATATAAACGGCACGTAGGTCACCAGCACCAGGAACGCCAACAAGATCGTCAACCATGGCAACGCCGCGCGAATGGTTTCGCCCAGGGTCAGGCCAGTCACCGCCGAGGTCACGAACAGGTTGAGCCCCACGGGCGGGTGGACTAAACCGATCTCCATGTTCACCACCATGACGATGCCGAGGTGAACGGGGTCGATGCCGAGCTTCATGGCGATGGGGAAGAAGATCGGCGCGAGGATCAGCACGATGGCGGATGGTTCCATGAAGCTGCCGGCCACCAGCAGCACGATGTTGACCATGATCAGGAAGCCAACCGGCGTCAGACCTTCGGAAACCACCCAGTTGGTGATTTGCTGGGGTATCTGTTCGGTGGTCAGTACGTGGGCGAAGAGCATGGCGTTGGCGATGATAAACATCAGCATCAGCGTCAGCCGCCCTGATTCAACCAGGACGCGTGGGCAGTCGCGGATTTTCATGTCTTTGTAAATAAACAACGAGACGAACGCCGAATACACCGCTGCCACCGCGGCCGCTTCGGTGGGGGTGAACATGCCGCTGTAGATACCACCCAGGATGATCACCAGCAACAGCAATCCCCAGAACGCCCGTCGCGCAGTGCGCAGCCATTCACGGAAGGTTACCCGTGGCTGGGCCGGCAATTTCTTGACCCGGGCGACGATGTAAATCACCACTATCAACGCCAGGCCGAGGAGGATGCCGGGGACAATACCAGCGATGAACAGCTTGCCGACCGAGGTTTGGGTGGCAGACGCGTAGACCACCATCACAATTGAGGGCGGGATCAGAATGCCCAAGGTACCGGCGTTGCAAATAATCCCGGCGCCGAACGCTTTCGGGTACCCGGACCGGACCATACCCGCAACGGCGATGGAGCCGACCGCTGCCACGGTGGCTGGCGAAGAACCGGACAACGCGGCGAACAACATGCACGCCAGCACAGCAGCAATCGCCAGACCGCCACGAATGTGCCCGACACAGGCGTTGGCGAAATCGATCAGCCGTTGTGCCACACCGCCGGTGGTCATGAACGCACCGGAAAGCAGAAAGAATGGAATAGCCAAAAGCGTGTAGGCGTCAGACGTTTCGAACAGCTTGATCGCCAGTGAACTCAAGGAGTCCGGGCTGAACAGCAGGATCGACAGTGCGCCGGACAAACCCAACGAAATAGCAATGGGTACGCCGAGAAACATGAATACGAACAGCAGCAGGAACAGACAAAGAACCGTCATCAGTGTTGCTCCGAGTCAGGACTGGCCAGCTTGCTGGCTTCTGCGGCCTCATCTGCGAGTCCAAGACCGATTTGGCGATGGGTAAACAGACGCCAAAATATTTCCAGATAGCGAATCACTACCATGGCAAAACCGATGGGCACGATGACCGCAATATCGGACAGCGTGACCCCGAATTGATCAAGGTCTTCGGCACCGATACTGGCGATAAACAACGCGTTCAACCATTTGAAACTGGCCACCACGAACAAACCGGCATAAGCCAGGCAGCACAAGCAGGCAATCATTGCCAGCCAGCGTTGAACCCGGTGCGGGGTCAGTTTGACCAATGCGTCTAAGCCCAAATGCCCGGCGGTGCGCACGCCATAGGACATGCCAAAGAAAATCAACCAGCCAAACATCGCTTTGGTCAGCGCCACGCTCCAGGTCATGTCCTGGGCGTAACCCATCATGTGATCACCGGCGTTAGCGAAAAAATCGCGGCTGAACGCCCACTTGTCGCTCAAGGCATAAAAAAGCGTGTAGACGTTGTTGAGCATCACGTAGACGAATGTCACCAGCGTCATGGCGGCCAGCAGGAAGGCGATGAAGGCTTCCTCCAGGTGCTCCCAGAGTCGCATCAGTGATTGCATAAAAGTGCTCCGAACGTAGAGAAGGCAGCCACTTATTAGAGCGGCTGCGCAGACATCACTGCCTGATAAGGCTTATGGCGCTTTGTTGGAATCGTCGGCAGCCTTGATCAAATCCGGGCCGATTTGTGCCGAGAACTTGTCCCACACCGGGCGCATGGCTTCGCGCCAGGCCGTCCGCTGCTCGGGGGTCAGTTGGATAATTTCGCTGGTGTGGGTGTCGATAATTTTCTGCTTGGCAGTCTGATTCAGCGCTTCGGCCTGCTTGTTCACCTCCACGGTGACCTCAGCCATGATTTTTTCCAACTCGGTACGAATGTCAGGTGGCAGCCCGCTCCAGAATTTGGCATTGGTGATCACCATGTAGTCGATCAAGCCGTGGTTGGATTCAGTGAAGTACTTCTGCACTTCATTGACCTTCTGGCTTTCATAGTTCGACCAAGTGTTCTCGGTACCGTTGACCGTGCCGGTCTGCAAGCCCTGATAGACTTCGTTGAAACCCATTTTGCGCGGGTTGGCGTGCAGTGCGACGAACTGTGCTTCCAGTACGCTGGAGGCCTGTACCCGGAACTTCAAACCACGGGCATCTTTAGGATCATGCAGCGGTTTGTTGGCAGACAGTTGCTTCAAGCCGTTGTGCCAATACGCCAGGCCGTGAATACCTTTGTCGTCCATTGAGCTGAGCAAGGCGACACCTTGAGGACCGTGTTGAAAACGGTCGACAGCGGCCAGATCGTTGAACAGGAATGGCAGATCAAAGACTTGGGTTTTTTTGGTGTACTGCTCGAACTTGGCCAAGGACGGCGCCAGCATTTGCACGTCACCCAGCAACAGCGCTTCCATTTCTTTGCCGTCACCAAACAGCGAGGAGTTGGGGTAAACCTCCACTTTTACTTTGCCCGCCAGACGTTCTTCGACAAGCTTTTTGAAGAGCAAGGCGCCCTGCCCTTTGGGGGTATTTTCCGCCACGACGTGGGAAAACTTGATGACGATAGGGTCGGCTGCCTGGGTCAGGCTGGCCATGGTCATTGCGGCGGCGCATAGCAGCGCCCGGGATACCTTGAACATCGAGTTCACCTTTTTATTGTTGTGATTATTCTTCTGAGAAACGGTGAAGCAGTAGGTTTGACGGTGGGTAGCGGCATAAGCACCCTGCACAAAATCGCGCGTTTAGGGAATCTGCATTTTCGTAAGCCAGCATTCGGTTTTGGTTAACGCTCGAGGTTTAGCGCCAATGCTAGTAATCGCTGGGCGCGCACTAACACCGGCGCATCGACCATTTGGCCATCGATTTGAAACGCGCCAACACCGTGTGCGCTGGCGTCGACCACCCGCTGGGCCCAAGCCAAAGTTGGAGCATCCGGGGCCAATGCCTGATGGATCACTGCGATTTGTTTTGGGTGAATGCACAAAGCGCCAGCGAAACCCATTTCGTAGGCGTGGCGAATGGAGTCGTGCAAGCCTTGCGGGTCATTAATGGCGGGGTGTACGCCGTCCAGTGGCGGCAACAAATGTGCACTGCGCGAATGCAGTAGTAAGGCAACGCGGGCCTGATCAAGGACAAACTGCGCCGCGTGAGAGCCGCTGTGCAAGTTCAGGTCGAGCGCCAAATCCAATGCACCGAATGACAAACGCTGAACCCCTAGAGCGGCGGCAATGTCTGCCAGTGCCAAAAGCCCGCGAGCACTTTCGATGATCGGCCAAATGGGTTTGCCCGCAGCGGCAACGGCAGCGACCTGAGCAGCGCTTTCGACTTTAGGCAGCAGTACACCGGCCACGCCAGCTTGCTGTTGGCAGAACAGGATATCGGCGCCATGTTGCGCGTGCTCGGGTGCGTTGATCCGCACCCAGACCGATGCCGAGGGCGTGGCGTGCAGAAACGCCGCGAGGTTGTCCCGGGCCTGGCGCTTGAGGGGTTCTTCTACCGCGTCTTCAAAATCGACGATCACGGCATCGGCGCCCGCCGCCAACGCCTTGGCAAAACGCTCGGGTCGGCTACCGGGCACGAACAGCGCGGAGCGAATAGTGGAGCCGGACATGGGGGGTTCCTCGTTATTATTCAGTATTCAATTCACAAAAATCTAAAGGCCAAACCCGGTCCCCTGTGGGAACGAATTCATTCGCGAAAGGCCCCGACGCGGTAGGTCAGAAAAAACGCCTTCAACCGCTTCCCGAATAAATTCGGTCCCACAGATTTTGGCGCTGCACACATTTCTGTAGGAGCTGCCGAAGGCTGCGATCAGATATGCCTGCTATTTCATGCATGCCGAAATCCTTGTGGGAGTTGGCTTGCCAACGAAAGCGTCATTGCAAGCGACCCAGGTTCCAGGATCTACAACTGCTCGCTGTCTTCAAATCACGCCGTTTGCCTGTAATCGCGCTTGGTCTTCGGTGGAGAATCCCAGTTCGGCCAATATCCCCAAGGTATGTTCACCTAACCCCGGCACGGCATCCATGCGCGGAGTGAAGGCGCTATTGCGCCCCGGCGGCAATAGCGCAGGCAGTTTGCCGGCTGGGCTGTCGACTTCGCGCCAACTGTCGCGGGCCTTGAGTTGCGGGTGGTCCCATACGCCTTGCATGTCGTTGACCCGAGCGCTGGCAATGTGCGCAATTTCCAGACGGGCCACCACTTCATCGGCGGTCAACTGGGAGAAGCCGTCAACGATGATCTGACGCAACTGCACGCGGTTTTCCGAGCGTTTGAAATTCGCCGAGAAACGTTCGTCAGTGACCAGCGCCGGATCCAGCAAGACTTTCTCGCAAAACAGCGCCCATTCGCGCTCGTTCTGCAGACCCAGCATGACCGTGTCGCCGCCCTTGGTGGGAAACGGGCCGTAAGGGTAAATCGTCGAGTGAGCTGCGCCCGCCCGAGGGGGTGGCGCGGCACCGTCGAAGGCGTAATACATCGGGTAGCCCATCCACTCCACCAGACTTTCCAGCATGCTGACGTCGATCCGACTGCCAATGCCGGACTTATCGCGCAGCATCAGCGCCGATAAAATCCCGCTGTAGGCGTACATGCCAGCCGCGATATCGGCGATGGAGCACCCGGCCTTGGCCATTTGCTCTTCGCCTGGCCCACCGGTGACGGACAGAAAACCGCCTTCGCTCTGAATCAACAGGTCGTAGGCCTTCTTCTTTTCATACGGACCGCCTTCGCCATAACCAGAGATGTCACACACGATCAACCGTGGAAAACGCTCATGCAGCGCTTCGAACGACAAGCCCATGCGCGCCGCTGCGCCCGGCGCCAGGTTTTGCACCAGCACATCAGCCTTGCCGAGCAAACCCATGAGAATATCGCCGGCTTCGTCCTGTTTCAGGTCCAGGGTCAGGCTTTCTTTAGAGCGGTTGGTCCAGACAAAATGCGAGGCCAGGCCGTTTACCCGCTCATCGTAGCCACGGGCAAAATCACCGCTGCCGGGGCGTTCGATCTTCACCACCCTGGCGCCGAGATCGGCCAGTTGACGGGTGCAGAACGGGGCGGCAATCGCGTGTTCAAGGCTGATGACGGTGATGCCATCCAAGGGACGCGGGGAGTGTTGGGTGGTCATGTTTCTGTTCCTCAGATGACACCAATCTGTAGGAGCAGACTTGTTGGCGAGAGGCCCGTGAGCCGAAAACATCGCTTCGCCAACAAGCTGGCTCCCACAGAGGATCGTGTTAGATCAGGCTGTTCAATGATTGGGCACTGCGCAGTTGCCAGACTTTCTCGATCAGCGCCTTACCCTGCTCCACCGTCCGCGCCCCGGAAAAGGCCAACAGACGCTGGAATTTGTCTTCCAGTTCCGGCCGCGAAAGCGTGTTGCCCGGATCGCCTTTTGGCTCGTCGATGCCAGCCGTCAAGCTGCGGCCGTCGGTGGTGGTGACCACGACCCGGCCCAGCCAGCGGGCGGGATAGGCGCTGTCCACTTCGCTGTCGAGCTCCATGCTGACTTTTTCGCGAAAAGCCGCCACGTTGGGATCAGTCAATGCCAACTGCTGAAACTCAATCAACTGCGCACTGCCGTGGACCGCGATCAACGCCAGCACCGCGCCCATGGAAAATTTGGCTTGATGCACGGTTTGTGGCACCACGACCCGGCCCAACACATCGATGGCGGCTTGATGCACCAGGGTTCTAACGCTGGCGATCTGCTCGTGACGCAGTCCGTCGCGCTGCATCAAATGCAGCAACGCATCCGCCGCCGGATGGGTATGACGGCAAGACGCGTGAAATTTGAACGAGGTTTCTGCCAACGCCCAACGAGTGCCCAAACGATCCGATAACTTGCTCGGGTCCGAGTCACTGGACATTCCCGCCGCCAGGCCTTGGTCCCCTTCGAGGATATTGCGCGCACCGGTCAGACCGTCGAGGGTCATGTACGCCGCTAGCAACCCATCGGCGGCGGCCTTGGCCGTGTGCAGTTGTTTGGAGTCGGCAGCGTCGCGCAGGAACTCCCACAGCCCAGCGGCCTGAGTGCCCGCGTTGCCCAGCACGTTGATAAATTGCTCTTTGTCGAAGCCGAGTAATTTGCCGACGGCAACCGCTGCCGCCAAGGTGCCGACAGTCGCCGTGGTGTGGAATACGGTGTAGTGCGAGCGGCCCATGAACTCGCCGATACGAATCCCGGCTTCGTAACCGGCCACCGAGGCCAGCAGCAACTCACGACCGGACTTGCCCAAATCTTGTGCCGCTGCCAACACCGCAGGGAACACCACGGTGGCCGGATGTAACACAGAGCTGTTGTGCAGGTCGTCTTGCTCGACCAGGTGCGAGGACGCCGCATTCACCAACGCAGCGAAATAGGCCGAGGTGCCCCGGCCATTGACCAGCATTTTTGCCGGACCATCACTCGGCCCCATACGCTGGGCATAACGTTCAAACAGCGGGATCGGATGGGAGCCCTGGCTGGCCAGCGCGGAGCCGATCCAATCAAGAAAAAAATCTTCGGTACGGCCGAGGACCGCATCCGGAATGTCATCATATTTCAGCTCAGCCAGGAAACCGGCCAGTGCTTGGGTATGGCTCATGATCGGTTCCTCAGAAGCTACGCGGCAGTTCGAGCAAATGCTCGGCGACGTAGGAAAGAATCAGGTTGGTGGAGATCGGCGCGACTTGGTAAAGCCGGGTTTCGCGGAACTTGCGCTCGACGTCGTACTCGCAGGCAAAACCAAAACCACCGTGGGTTTGCAGGCAAGCGTTGGCCGCTTCCCATGAAGCTTTGGCGGCGAGGTATTTGGCCATGTTGGCGCTGGCCCCGGCGTTGACGCCGCTGTCGTATTCCTCGCAGGCTCTCCAGCGCATCAGGTCTGCCGCTTCAATCTCGATGTGCGCTTCGGCAATGGGGAATTGCACGCCTTGGTTCTGCCCGATAGGCCGACCAAACACCACCCGATCACGGGCATAGGCACTGGCTTTTTCGATGAACCAGCGGCCATCACCGATGCACTCGGCGGCGATCAAGGCGCGCTCGGCGTTCAGACCATCAAGGATGTATTTAAAGCCTTTGCCTTCTTCACCGATCAAGCTGTCGAGGGGCAGTTCCAGGTTGTCGAAAAACAGCTCGTTGGTCTCGTGATTGACCATGTTGGCAATAGGCTGAACCGTCATTCCGTTGCCAATTGCCTTGCGCAGGTCCACCAGGAAGATCGACATGCCTTCAGATTTTTTCTTCACCTCGGCCAATGGTGTGGTGCGCGCCAGCAGAATCATCAGGTCGGAATGCTGAACCCGGGAGATCCAGACCTTCTGGCCGTTGATCAGGTAGTTGTCGCCCTGTTTCACCGCAGTGGTTTTGATCTTGGTGGTGTCGGTGCCGGTGCTGGGTTCGGTCACGGCCATGGATTGCAGGCGCAACTCGCCGCTGGCCAGCTTCGGCAGGTAGTAACTTTTTTGTGCGTCGCTGCCGTGCCGCAGCAAGGTGAACATGTTGTACATCTGGCCATGCACCGTGCCCGAGTTACCACCGCAGCGGTTAACCTCTTCAAGGATCACCGAGGCTTCGGCCAAGCCCAGGCCTGAACCACCGTATTGCTCGGGGATCATCGCCGACAACCAACCGGCATCGGTCAGAGCTTTGACGAAGGCTTCGGGAAAGCCTTTTTCTTCGTCGATCTTGCGCCAGTAAGCGGCATCAAATTCAGCACACAAAGCGCGCACGCCTTCGCGGATGGCATTGAGTTCTTCGTTGTTATTAGGGTTCATCATTGGGCTCTCGTGGGGTCCGCAAGGACGCCTTGATCTCATGGGCGCGGCGGATTTAGTCGAACAGCACTTCTGCACTCTGGGCGATACCGGCGTGATTGCCGGCCCAGAGTTGCGCCTTGCCGGGTTCAAGGATTCGTCCGCCAACGCTGAACGGTTGCGGCGCTATCAATGGCCGAACGCCGCGATAGGAAAAGTGCCGAACACGCGCATTCGGATTGGCTCGGCAAAATGCACGCAAGCTCAGGGTGGCGATCATCGGGCCGTGAACTACCAGACCCGCGTAGCCTTCGGTACCGGTGACGTAGGGGTAGTCGTAATGGATCCGATGGCCGTTGAAGGTCACGGCCGAATAGCGAAACAGCAGGGTTGGGGTAGGCTCAATGCTTTCGTGCCAGTCGCCTTCATCCAGCGCCTGGCCGCTGCTCTGCTTCGGCGGGTTAGGCTCACGGTAAACGATGTCTTGTTCTTCGCGGATGGCCAGGCGACGGTCTTGGGAATATTCGTGGCGCACGGTGACAAACAACAACGCACCCGTGCGGCCGATCTTTTCTTCAATGTGGGTGATGGTCGACAGGCGATGGGCATCGGCACCCACGCGCAAGGGTTCGAAAAACTCGATGCGGCCACCAGCCCACATCCGGTTGCGGTTGTCGGCCGGGGGCAAGAAACCACCACGCGCTGGATGACCGTCGCTGCCCAACTGAGAT
Organism: Pseudomonas sp. 10S5; assembly: GCF_035019745.1. Classification (NCBI taxonomy): domain Bacteria; kingdom Pseudomonadati; phylum Pseudomonadota; class Gammaproteobacteria; order Pseudomonadales; family Pseudomonadaceae; genus Pseudomonas; species Pseudomonas sp. 10S5. Next base: position 112,708 of record NZ_JASJVL010000012.1, on the reverse strand, counting down.
TCAGCCAGCGGTTCCTGGAAAAAGCACCACTGCCACAGCGGCGGCAACGCGGCGCCATGGACAGGTGCGTCTTCACCGAAGGTGGCGGCAATACGCTTGATCAGGTTGCAGCTGAACTGGTCCTGGGCCTCTTCGGTACGTCCAAGCCACGCGGTGAAATCTGCAGCACTCATGCGGGTTCCCTCTTTTTTGGGCCAGCTATTGTTCTGGGAAGGATCATGCAAGGTGCCGGGCATTCTGAGAATTTGCATTTGCGTAACCCGGCGTTCATATATGCTGAACGCCCGCCGCTTTTTCAGGAGACGACCATGCACTTTGATTTGGCCGACTTGCGCCTGTTCATCCACATTGGCGAGTCACCGAGCCTGACCCAAGGCGCCCGTCGTGCGTTTTTGTCGCCGGCCGCGGCCAGCGCTCGCATCAAGGCGTTAGAGAGTCAATTTGACACCCGACTGCTGTACCGCGACAGCCGTGGTGTTGAGTTGACGCCTGCCGGGCAACGCTTTCTCAAACATGCGCGACTGATCATGCGCCAAGTGGATTACCTCAAGTCGGAGTTCACCAGTTACGGGGCAGACTCGGCTGGACACATTCGCATCTTTGCCAACACCACGGCGGTGACTGAATTTCTCCCCGAGGTGCTGGCAGGATTCCTGGCGAAAAGGCCCGGCGTGACGGTTGATCTGCAGGAGCGCTTGTCGCGAGACATCGTCCGGGGCGTGTTGGATGGCAGCACCGACATGGGAATTATTGCCGGGCCGGTGGAGGCTGCTGGACTGCAAATCATGCATTTCAGCACAGACCGGCTGGTGTTGGTGGTGGCCGTAGGGCATGCACTGGCTGGGCCAATGCCAGTAACGCTGAAACAGACCTTGGCGTTCCAGCACATTGGGCTGCACGAAGGCAGCACGTTGCTGAGCTTCTTGCGCGATCACGTCGAGCGTTTGGGACAGAACCTGTCGTTACGGATACAGGTATCGAGTTTTGAGGCAATTTGCCGGATGGTTGAAGCGGGCGTGGGGATCGGGATCATTCCTGAATCTGCGGCACTTCGGCACAGTCGCACGATGGAACTGGCGATTATCGAGCTTGATGAACCTTGGGCGATTCGTGAGCGCAGTATTCTGGTGCGGGAGCTGGATGCATTGCCGGGGACCGTGCGTGCGTTGATCGCCACGTTGATGCCGCAGGTTGCTGTGGAGGGTAAGCCGTCTGTGCCGGCCCCTTCGTTGGCAAGCCAACCCCCACAGTTTTAACAGTTGCTGCTAGTTGTGTAAGCAGCTTCCCTGTGGGAGCAGGCTTGCCTGCGAAGGCCCCAACGCCGCCGTGCAGGCTTCACACCCCGGTTTTACTGCTCATTGCCGGCAATTCAAAGCAAAACGATGCGCCCTTTCCCGGTGTTGACAGCAGGTGTATCTCGCACCCATGCAGTTGCAGGATCCGCCGCACGATTAACAGGCCAAGGCCCCCCGTACGGCGATCACCCGTTTGGCTGAACGGTCGGCGGAACAGGCTTTCAAGCAATTCTTCAGGAATACCGGGGCCGCTATCGCTAACCGTGACGATGACGTTCGCCGCTTCGTGCCGGACTTCGACCTCAATGATGCCGCCGGATGGGGTATGGCGAATGGCGTTGTCGATCAGGTTAGTCAGAACACGTTCGATCAAGCCTAGGTCTGCCGAAACCATCGACGACGAACGCGGCAACACTGCCACTAGCCGCGAGTTTTTTTCCTCGGCCATCAGTTCGAATTTCTGGAACACGTCTTGGATCAAATCCGTCAGCGAGAAGTCTTCGATCACCGGCTGTACACCGCCGTGTTCAAGGCGGGCTAGTTCGAACAGTGCCTGCGCCAGTTGCCGCACTTTGTTGCTCTGGGCCAGCGCCACCGCCAAGTAGCGTTGCCGATCGACTTCACTGAGGCTTGCGCCTTTAACCGAGAGCATTTCCAGGTAGCCGTGCATTGAAGCCAAGGGCGTGCGCAGGTCGTGGGAAATGTTCGCCACCACTTCGCGGCGGTCCTGATCCAATTCCACTAACGTCCGCCATTGCTCGGCGATTCGGGTCGCCATTTGCACAAAGCTGGCTTCCAACACCGCTATTTCATCCCGGCGACTGACGCCCGTTACAGCCACCATTGGTAGCACGGTCGGCTCTGCCTCAGTGTCGAAATCGCGCATGGTGTCGGTCAACCGGCGCAACGGCCGAGTGATCAAGCGGAAGGCCATCAACCCGGCCACAAGCCCTAACAGTGAGACCAGACCCATGGACCATAACGTGGTGCGCAACACCGAACTGGCAGCTACCTGAGCAGACAATTGATCGTGAGCCTCGCCCAATAGCACCACGTAGATGTAGCCGAGATCCTGATCACCCACGTGCAAAGCGGCGACGCTGAAGACTTTTTCGCCATCCAGGCTGCGCGGGTCGTCGCCCAAAATCGGCAAAGGCTGACCGGCCAACAACCGATGCAACGGCGCGAGGTCGACGTGATCACGCTTGAGGTGTCCGGCCGGAGCGTCATCAGCCGTGACACGTCCGCTGCTGTCGAGTAAATACACTTCGACGCTAGGATTGACGTTCATCAGCTTGCTGAACAGCCCACGCACCACGTCAGCCTTGGCGCCGATCATGTTGTTGTCCCGGGCGATCGTTTGCGCCAAGCCGAGGGACAGGCCTTGCACCACTTCTTTTTCATGCAGGTCGTTGGCGCGAATTTGCAGCCAGGCCGATGCACCGCAACAGGCGAGCAACAGGATGGCGAACGCTACCGATAAGCGCTGGAGCAGCGTCAGGTTCATCCCGCCAATCTCGCGCGGTCCGGGGAGAAGCGATAGCCTTTGCCCCACACGGTCAGGATGCGTGTCGGTTCGGCCGGATCGACCTCGACTTTGGAACGCAAGCGATTGATGTGGGTGTTGACCGTGTGCTCGTACCCGTCGTGCTTATAACCCCATACCTGATTGAGCAGGTCCATGCGCGAGAAGACTTTGCCGGGGTTTTTGACGAAGAAGTACAGCAAATCGAATTCACGCGGCGTGAGTTCAATATATTTGCCATCAACCTCTGCCTGGCGGGTCACCGGGTCTAGGGCCAAGCCGTTGAGCTCGATTTTGCCAGCGACGGTACGCAGGTTTTTTTCCAGCGCGTCGACTCGGCGCAACAATGCTTTGACCCGCGCGCCAAGTTCCAGCATCGAAAACGGTTTGGCGAGGTAATCATCGGCGCCTAGCTCAAGTCCTAACACGCGGTGCATTTCGCTAGAGCGGGCGCTGGTAATAATGATCGGCGTGTAACGCGCCATGGCCCGGGCTTGGCGACAAATTTCTAAACCGTCTACCCCAGGCAGCATCAAATCGAGGATCAGCGCATCCCAGCCGCCTTGTTCCAGGTGCGCCAACCCGGCATTGCCGTCGGCACAATGGGTCACGGCATAGCCTTCGTCCTGCAAATGCAGGCGCAGCAGGCCGGCAATGTGCAGGTCATCTTCGACGATTAATACGCGCTTGGGCACATCCATTATCAGCCTTCGGGGGTCAGTGGCTCGGCGCACGGGGCATGCGCCAGGACGGCCATTGTGCAAGATTGCAGCGTGGCCAATCTTCACAATTAATTTAACTTTGCGTGAAGACTTGGGGACCGTCTGCGCCAAAGAATAGCAGCACACCCACTCCCTCCAAGTGAACGTTATGCAATCCAGACGGTGGTTTCTTTTATACGGCAGCGCCGGCGTAGCCCTCGCCGCCAGCGGTGTACTCGGTTTACGTGCCTTCGCTGCGTCGCCGCTGCCAGCAACAACGGCCCGTGCCGCTGAGGTGTTTGAGGTGACCCATAGCGACGCCGAGTGGCACGCACGGCTGACACCGGTTCAATACGACGTACTGCGTAACAGCGGCACTGAACGGCCTGGTAGCAGTCCGCTAAACAATGAACACCGCACAGGTCGGTTCGCCTGCGCCGGGTGTCAGTTAGAGGCATTTTCTTCCAGCACCAAATTTGAGAGCCACACCGGCTGGCCGAGTTTCACCTCGCCATTGGCCCGTGCGGTGGTGGAAAACCGTGACACCTCGTTTGGCGTGGAGCGCACCGAAGTGCATTGCAAGCGCTGCGGCGGTCACTTGGGCCACGTGTTCGATGACGGCCCCGAACCCACGGGGCTGCGTTATTGCATGAACGGCGTGGCAATGACCTTCGCGCCGGGACAGGCTTGAGTCAGCCCATGGCTCGCGACAATTGAACGGCCTCTTATAAGGAATTGAAGCAATGTTACTGATCATTTTGTCGTACCTGGGCGGGGTACTAACGATCCTGAGCCCCTGCATTCTCCCGGTACTGCCGTTCGTTTTCGCCCGCTCCGGTGAGCCGTTTCGTCGCAGTGGTTTGCCGTTGTTATGCGGCATGGCGTTGACCTTCGCGCTGGTTGCCACCTTGGCCGCTGTCGGCGGTGGCTGGGTGGTACAGGCCAATCAGTACGGCCGTTGGCTGGCAATCGCGCTGATGGCGTTTTTCGGCGTGACCTTATTGTTTCCGCATTTGGCTGATCGCCTTACCCGCCCACTGGTGTCCATGGGGGATCGGCTGTCCAATTCGGCCCGAACCGAGCCCGGTAAATCCAGCGTCAAATCCTCGTTTGTATTGGGAGTTGCCACGGGGCTGTTATGGGCGCCGTGTGCCGGTCCGATTCTCGGGTTGGTTTTGACCGGAGCGGCGCTGCACGGTGCCAGTGTCGGCACCAGCTTTCTGCTATTGGCCTATGCCGCAGGCGCGGCCACCTCATTGGCATTGGCGTTGTTGATCGGCGGCAAGCTGTTCACCGCGATGAAACGCTCGTTGGGCGCAGGGGAATGGCTACGTCGAGGGTTGGGAGTGGCCATGTTGTGCGGCGTAGCCGCCATTGCCTTGGGTCTGGACACCGGTTTGCTGACCAAAGTCTCAACCGTGGCAACTGCTGGGATCGAACAAAAGTTGTTAGATACGCTGTCGCCATCGCCGATCGCGTCTTCATCGCTGTTGCCCCAAACACAAGGCGGCATGATGAACGTCGGCCTGCAGAACATCGCCAATACGCCGCTGTCGTTACCCGTGGAGGGCACGCTGCCTGACCTCTCCGGCGCAGTGGCCTGGCTGAACTCTGCGCCACTGACCGCTGAACAACTGAAGGGTAAAGTGGTAGTCATCGATTTTTGGACGTATTCCTGCATCAACTGCCTGCGCAGCCTGCCTTACGTCAACGCCTGGGCGAAGAAATACCACGACCAGGGCTTAGTGGTCATCGGGATACACGCACCAGAGTTTGCCTTCGAGCGTGACCTTAATAACGTTAAAAAAGCGGTCCACGATTTGGGCATCAACTACCCGGTGGCGCTGGATAACGACTTCGCCATCTGGAAGGGATTTAACAATCAATACTGGCCCGCGCATTACTTTGTCGATGCCAAAGGGCACATTCGTTATCACCATTTCGGCGAGGGCGATTACGCGCAGTCGGAACAGGTTATTCAGCAACTGTTGAACGAAGCCGGTCAGAAAAACGTCTCAAGCGATGTGGTGGTGGCCGACGCCCAAGGCGTGCAGAAGAGCGCAGACGATGCCCAAATGCATTCGCCTGAAACCTACCTCGGTTATGACCGTACTGAAAATTTCGCCTCGGCCAGTGAGCAAGTGATGGACTCGGCGCATACCTACGCGGCACCCGTGCAGCCTAGCCTCAACCAGTGGGGGCTGATGGGTAACTGGACGGCAAAACCCGAGCAAGTCGTGCTCGAAAAAGCACCTGGACGCATCGTCTATCGCTTTCATGCGCGGGACTTGCACTTAGTTCTCGGACCTGGCGCAGACGGCAAACCGGTGCGCTTTCGGGTCAGCGTCGATGGCGCAGCACCGGGCGACAATCACGGCACCGACATTGCCGCCGACGGTAGCGGCACGGTGACTGCGCAACGGCTCTATCAGTTAGTGCGGCAAAACGGTCCAGTGACCGATCACCTTTTCTCTATTGAATTTCTTGACCCCGGCGTACAGGCGTATGCGTTCACCTTCGGTTGATCACAGCCTGTCTTTAACACGTGAGGATTACCTATGAGTACGTTCAGTTTTGCCAAACATAAAGCATCTGTCGCGCTGAGCTGCGCAGGTGCCGTGGCGTTGATGTTGGGCTTGTCATTGCAATCGGCGAACTCTGCCGAACCAGTGGTGGCCCTCGCCCCGCCAACACTGGATGAAGCGGTCGGCACATCCCACAGCGAAGTCGCGGTATTTGCCGGTGGCTGTTTCTGGGGCGTTCAAGGCGTGTTTCAACACGTGATCGGTGTTGAAAATGCGCTGTCCGGTTATGCCGGTGGCGTAGCGAACACCGCCGAGTACGAGCAGGTTGGCTCCGGCGATACCGGGCATGCGGAATCGGTGCAGGTCACGTATGACCCGACGAAGGTGAGTTATGGGCGTTTGCTACAGGTGTTCTTCTCGGTGGCGCACAACCCGACCGAGCTGAACCGCCAAGGCCCTGATCGCGGCACGCAATACCGCTCGACGATTTTCGCGCAGAACCCTGAACAGGAAAAAGTTGCTCAGGCGTACATCGCCCAGTTAGAGAGATCGAAGGCGTTCAACGCACCGATTGTGACCACAATTGAAGACCACAAAAACTTCTTCCCGGCAGAGGGCTATCACCAGAACTACCTGACCTTGCACCCAACCAGCCCATACATTGCGATGAATGATTTGCCCAAAGTGCAGAGTTTGAAAGAACTGGTGCCGACGCTTTATCGCGCCGATCCAGTGTTGGTGGGCAAGCTTTGAGTGGCGACGCCATGACAATTGGCAGATAACACATCTGATCAAGTGGCGTGGCGAGGGTGCACCCGTCGATTAAAAACCCATAGCCCTATCAAGGTCAGGCCCATGCCCGCCATGCTAAACGAGGTCAGTGCATCACCGAATTGCACGTGAGCCCAGAGCATGGTCACGGGGGGTGTCAGGAACAATGCGCTGCTGATGCGTTGCAGGCTGAAGCGTTGTAAGCAAAGCCAATAAAATCCATAACCACCGAGTGTCGACAGTACGACCAACCACACCACCCCTGCCCCGAAGCCGAGGGTTGCAATCGGTCGCAGACTGCCTTCATACGATGCCAACAACGCAAATACGGGCAACGACGCACACACCTGAATAAACAGCCCCAGCAGTGGTGGCATTTTGCTGGGGCGTTGTTTCTGGTAATGGGTGGCGGCGACCAACGAAAGCACACCGGTCAACGGCAAGCTGTAAGCCCACCGCGCCGCAGTTCCGAGCTCAAACCCCGTGCCGCTGGCGATAATCATGCCCAGCACGCAGGTGCTTAACCCACACCATTGCCAGCCTCGGGTACGTTGGCCTGGGTAAATAGCCGTCATCAGCACGATCATCAATGGCAACAGGTTGGCGATCAATGCCGTCATTCCCGGCGCCACCCCACACTCAATCGCTTTGGCGATGGGCGCAATATAACCGGCGATTGCGAACAACCCTGTCAGCGCCTGACGCATGCCATCTCCCCAAGCCAGCCTGCGCAAGTCGCCAATCACAAACGGCAACAGCACCAGCGCGGCCAGCACAAAGCGCCAGAACGTCGCGAGAAATACCCCGCCCTGCTGCGCTACATAGCGATAGCCAATAAAACCCGAACTCCAACTGAGCACCATGGCGGCCATTAAGAGCGCTGGGGTAATCCACAACACGTTGAACCGACGACGCTGGGCGCAGGGCGTCGTCAACGGAACGGTCTGTCGGAGGGTCATGAGCAATGCCTGTGCAGGATGTCTGCAACAGGGTATGAATAGAGCGGTAATGCAATCAAACGATACGATTAGCAGCAGTAATGCAGGATTACTCAATCATGGCCAACACCCTGGACATCGATCTGTTGCGTACCTTCCATGCCGTCGTCCGGTTCGGGCAATTTCTGGCGGCCTCGACGTTTCTCAATCGCAGCCCGTCGGCAGTGAGTCTGCATGTGCGACGCTTGGAGGATGTGGCCGGTGGGCGATTATTTGAGCGCGACAACCAGACCGTGACCTTGACCCCGCTGGGGCGGCGTTTCGCGTTGCACACCGCTGAGCTGCTGAGGATGCATGACCAGGTGCTCGACAGCTTCAGTAATCCAGTTGCCAATGGCCGCGTGCGCTTGGGGATTTCAGAGGAGTACGCCGGGGCCTTGCTGCAATGCACATTGCCGTCATTGACCACGCATTTTCCGCATATTGAATTAGAAATCGAGACGGGTTCAAGTGGGCGTTTGCGGACACGATTGATCCGTGGCCAGCTGGATCTGGCGTTGGTCGTTGAGCCAATAGGCATGCCTTCACCCGACGACCAACCTGCAAAAACCTTTGGCACGACCCAACCGGTGTGGGTGGCTGCACATCAGTACCGGATCGACAGTACCCGACCCGTGCCGTTGGCGCTGCACGGTAGAGGCTGCCCTTATCGTGCCGTGGCGATTGATGCCTTGGCGCACACCCAGCGGCGGTGGCGCACGGTGGTCATGAGTGCGGGGGTGATGGCGCTGGAATTGACGATAAGCGCTGGGCTCGCCATCGGCATCATCGACCGCGCTCGAATCAGCGATGATATGCGCGAGCTGACCATCGACGATGGCTTCCCGGATTTGCCGCTGCATGAATTAAAACTGATCAAAGCGCCGGGAGCCGCCAGTGCAGCGGTTGAAGTATTGACCCAGTTGATAAGCGAACACTTCCGGCTGTAAGTGGCTACAGGCCGCCGATTTCATCCAATACCTCTTTCTGTTCATGGGGTGAAAGCCGATCAATCTTCGCCGCGAACAATGCGGTGAAGCGACGTTTAATTATTTCTACGGTTGTGTCAAACGCCGCTTGAATAGCCTCTTGCTCGCTTTGGACATCCGATGGATCAGCCAAACCCCAATGGCTTTTAATAGCCGGACCCAAGTACACCGGGCACGGCTCACCCGCTGCTTGGTCACAGACCGTGATCACGATATCGGGCGGCGAATCGGCAAACACTTCTGAGCCTTTGCTGTAGAGCCCGTGGACTGTAACCCCCGCTTTTTCCAACGTCGCCAGCGCGCGAAGATTCAGCTGACCGCTGGGAAAGCTGCCAGCGCTAACCGCCTGAAAACCCGCTGGGGCCATATGATTGAACAACGCTTCGGACAGCACGCTGCGACAGCTATTGGCGGTACACATGAACAGAATTTTCATCGGGGCCTCATAAATTCCATGACAAAACTGAAGGAAATACCGCCTCCTCGACGCCGCAGGACGTGGCACTGCTCACTTAGCTGCGAAAGCTCAAACGAAGCGCCAGCGCGGCCAAGGTGACGATGAGAATCGGCAAGGTCAGGAGGCTGCCGACTTTGAAGTAGTAGCCCCAACTGATACGAATATTTTTGCTGGCCAGTACGTGCAGCCATAACAGCGTCGCCAAGCTGCCGATGGGGGTGATTTTTGGACCCAGGTCGCTGCCGATGATGTTGGCGTAAATCATCGCCTGCTGAACCACACCGCTGGTGTGCGTACCCTGAATCGACAGCGCGCCGATGAGTACCGTCGGCATGTTGTTCATGATTGAGGACAGCAATGCGCTGGTAATCCCGGTACCCATTGCCGCGCCCCAGATCCCGTATTCAGCAAACCGGCCAAGCAATGCGGTCAGCGCATGGGTCAGCCCGGCGTTATGCAGGCCGTACACCACCAAGTACATCCCGAGGGAGAATATGACGATTTGCCACGGGGCATTTTTTATCACCTTGCGCACCGAGATCACCTGCCCACGTGCAGCAATAATCAACAGTAAAACGGCACAGGCCGCCGCCACAGCGCTGACGGGAACCCCCAACGGTTCCAGCGCAAACAGCCCTATCAGTAACAAACCCAATACCCAACCGCCGGCGCGGAACGTTGCGTGATCACGAATCGCTGCGGCGGGGTCTTCTAGCTGCGCGGGGTCGTAGTTGCCGGGAATGTCTTTGCGAAAGTACAGCCACAACATCAACAACGTTGCCGCGACGCTGACCACATTGACCGGCCACATTACGGACGCGTATTCACCGAAACCCAGGTTGAAGATGTCCGCCGAGACAATGTTGACCAGGTTGGACACCACCAACGGCAGGCTCGCTGTGTCTGCGATAAACCCCGCAGCCATGACGAATGCCAAGGTGGCTGCGGGAGAAAAGCGCAACGCTGTCAGCATGGCAATGACAATCGGCGTCAGAATCAATGCCGCACCGTCGTTAGCGAACAGCGCAGAAACCAACGCCCCCAACAGCACCATGAACGCAAATAAACGGACGCCGTTGCCGCGTCCCCAACGGGCAACGTGCAGTGCAGCCCATTTGAAAAAACCGGCCTCATCCAGCAGCAAACTGATGATGATCACGGCAATAAACGTCGCCGTCGCATTCCAGACAATGGCCCATACCGTTGGAATATCTCCCAACTGGACCACCCCGGCGAGCAACGCCAACACCGCACCGATAGCGGCGCTCCAGCCGACGCCGAGGCCTTTGGGTTGCCAGATGACCAATACCAACGTGAACACGAAAATCAATACAGCCAATAACATCCGAGGCACTCAAACAAAGGGTTGAAGATCAGCAGCACGCCACTATACGAACAGGTCGCTCGCCCATGGCGGTCAGACGTTTGCTGTCACTGGCGATCCAGGCCGTGTTGGCTTCTTGCGTTACCCGCAGCACCTCACGTGCCCACTCAGGCAGCCCGGTGTGCAGGCGGTAATAAATCCATTGGCCTTGACGACGGTCTTCCAACAGACCGCATGCGCGTAACTGCGCCAAGTGACGGGAAATTTTGGGCTGGCTGTCGTCAAGCGCGCAGATCAGCTCGCACACACATAACTCGGGTTCACTGCACAACAACAGCATGATCCGCACGCGGGTTTCATCACCCAGGCACTTGAAAAACACAGGGGGCTCGATGTTCATACACCTGCGACCTCCTCTCTAAATATATGAATATTCGAATATACAGATATACGAACGATAAAACAGAACGGACTCTTGATGCCTGACAGAAAACCGATGAGAAGCTTTGCATTAACCGGGTTGCCACCGGCAGACTGGCGGCCAACGGTCCGGGTGCCAGGACCCGCGTCGAAGCGCTACTCACTCAACCTACAAACCCTCTGCGCCGTATCTACACCGGCGCAAAACACCTAGAGCCTGCGTAACATGCCCGATCCATTGACTCACAACCCGCTACGCGGAGAGCAGACATGCCCACTTCATTTCTTTCGCGCGTCAAGGCTCGCCGCTTGATGCTGCTGCTTATGGCCTTGCTGGTCGTCGGTCTGCCAGCGAGCTGTGCGCTGCTTAAGCATGAGGAACGCAAGCTGCTGTTCCAGATCGAGCCTGGCACCGCCAGTTGGTATCACGGCTTGCCTGCCGACGTTCAGGAACTTGAGCTCAAAACCCCGGCCTTTGGCACGTCGCAAAACATTCACGCCTGGTGGTGGCCTGCGGCACAGGCCGGGGCGCCCTCTATCTTGTATTTGCACGGCACACGTTGGAACCTGACGGGCCAACTGTTCCGCATTGAACAACTGCACGCCATGGGCTTTTCCATTCTGGCCATCGACTACCGGGGTTTTGGCCAAAGCCAAGGCGCGCTGCCATCGGAGCGCACGGTTTATGAAGATGCCCGCATCGCCTGGGCGCGCTTTAAAATCTTGCAGCCGGACGCCAACAAACGCTTGATCTACGGCCATTCATTGGGCGGTGCGGTGGCAATTGATCTGGCGAAAGAATTGGGCAATGACGTAAAGAGCGACGGCAGCGGCAAGCAGGCGCACGGGTTGATTATCGAATCTACTTTTACCTCCCTCGCCGACGTGGCCACCGCTGTGGCCAAAACCTCATTACCGGTGCGCTGGCTGCTGTCGCAAAAATTCGACTCCGTCGACAAAATCGCCGATATCCGTATGCCGGTACTGATTGTCCACGGTACTGCGGACCCGTTTGTGCCGTCGCGCTTCAGCGAGGAGCTTTACCGGGCCGCGCAGGAACCGAAAAGCTTACTTTTGGTTCCGGGCGGTACGCATAACAACAGCATGAGTTTGGGGCGGGAGGCATACAGCCAAGCCATCAAAACCTTATTGCGCTCGAACATCATGCCGATCCACGCAGCAGTTCCGGCAGCCACACCTGTGGCACCAGCGCAGAACAGCGTTTCTGGTTAAATCGGTAACGCCATTCAACTAACGGCCATGCAAATGTCACGGACGCTCACAAAGCGTGTTGTACTAATGACATCTTCATTCTTTGCCGGTACACCCGTGGACACCAAAAAATCCGACCGTATCAAATTGATTCAACAAGCCCTGCAGGACCAAAAAGCCATCCACCTGCGAGAAATGGCGGCTTTGCTGGATGTGTCGGAGATGACCCTACGTCGCGACCTTGGACGCCACACCGACAAATTTCGCCTGCTCGGCGGCCACATCACTCGCGTTTTCGACAGTACGCAAGCCAGCGATTATCGGGTCACTGAGCAGGACGCACGGCATGTTGAGGAGAAACGTCGAATCGGCAAACTGGCAGCCGCCTTCATCCTGCCGGGCGACACGGTATTTTTCGACTGCGGCACCACCATTCCATTTGTGGTGGACTTCATTGCTGACGAGCTGGAATTTACCGCGGTGTGCAACTCACTGAATGTTCTGCTCAAACTCCAACAAAAACCCAACTGCAACATCATCCTGTGTGGCGGCACGTTTCACCGAAAAAACCAGGTGTTTGAAAACAGTGCCGAAAACGGAATTCTCGACAGTATTCGGTTAACTTGGGCCTTCCTTTCCGCCGCCGGAGTTAGCCAGGAATTCGGCGTGACCTGTTTTAACTTCAATGAAGTCGAAATCAAAAAGAAGGTATTGCGCCAAGCCCAACAATGCATGTTGTTGGCCGACCACTCCAAATTTGACGCCGTACGCACCGCGCACTTCGCCTCGCTGGAAGACTTTCAATACGTCATCAGTGACAAGAAAATCCCTAAGCTTTATCGCGATTTGGTAAGCACCCACGGCATGCAACTGGTGGTGTAAAGGAGACATCTACGAACCTATTCGCGAAAGGCGCACCACGGCGTGCTTCCCGACATGAATTAGGCCCTACCTCGATCGCCGCTGGCCGCTACTGGTGCAGTCCTTGCTCCAGCAATCGCCGCTCACCCTCAGTCAAATACCCGGTGGTGAGGCTGAACTGGGCGCCCTCCCCGGCCGCCAGTGAGCGAACATTGCCCTTGGCAGATTCCGCTTTATAACCTTCAGGCTCGCAGGTCGCAGGCAATATAAAGGCAGCTACTTGCTGATCGGCGTTGTGCAGAACCCAGCGCGCCGCATGCTCAAACTGCTCGGGACGATAGCGGGTATAAAACGCCGAACCCTCAGGGTGGGTCAGCAAAAAATGCGCGTTGCCATGGCTATCGGCGCGCACGCCATCGAAAAAGCAAACAATTTCCGGGTCGTATAGCTCAGGCGTATCCAATACCTGCAAACGCGACGGTTCTTGCGTCAATTGCGCCATATAGCGAGCCCACTCCGGAGTCGGTCGAACATGCGCCGGCACGCTGCTGCGCACCCTGGTTTGATCCATGCCCAACGGTTCGACGAAGCGCGCACCTTCCACGTAGGCGTAATTCATGTGCGCCATGTACATCAGGTCCATCGGCACTCCCGCCAGATTCGTCACGTGCATGCTGATATCGAACAGCGCCGAATTCACCCGCAACGTGATGCCGGGACGTGCCCGGTAATGATCACCAAACCCTTGCACGTATTCGTAGTCGCCGCCCAGTCGAAGGAACGTACCGCCACCGTCTTCACCCACTTCCAGCCACGCGCTGTCCATGGGCGCGCAGGGCATTTCACCGTGCAGCGGATGATCATCTTCCGGGCCGGGGCAGCCGTTACGCAGCAGGCCGCTGTGGAACATAAAGCAGCCATAGGTGCCAATCACATGGGCACTGGGTCGTGGCTGGCGGAACATATTGCGCATGGTCAGATCGCAGCCATCGAACACCGCCGACCAAACCATCTGCCCCTGATACGGCAATACCACCACTCGCCCACGGCTATTTTCCAAAGCAAGGGCCAATACGCCAGACGGGTAGGTCCACGCGCTGACCTTAAAATCAGACGACTCCAGCAAGGTCTTTTCAGCGCCCGCGAACAGCTGTGGAAACAGCGTAACGGTTGTGTGCTTCATTGAGTTGACACTCATGAGACTGCCACCGCACCGACCGGCGCTCGCTCGCTTTTCGAATGACGCATGCAGTGCGGGGCATAGCCGACGATGACCACGAAACACACTAACGGCACGCTGTAGGCCAGTTGCATATTGCCGCCGGTGTAATCGGAAAGCAGGCCTTGGAAGATCGGAATGACCCCGCCGCCGACGATGCTCATCACCAACAGCGAACCGCCGACGCCGGTGTCTTCACCCAAGCCATCGATGGTCAGGCCATAAATGGTCGGCCAGCAAGGACCAAGGAAAATACTGACGCCCACAGCGGCGTATATCGCAGAAATATTGGGCACCAGAATCGTGTAAGCCAGCAATACAATGCACAGCACGCCATATAGCGCCAAGACCTTGGCCGGGTGCAGTTTGCGCATCAGCAAGTTGGCAATCACCTTGCCCACAAAGTAAGCAGCAAAAGTGGTCAGCAAAAACCACGACGCGCTACGCTCGTTCATCCCACCCATCTGCATCGCCAGGCGAATGGTAAAACTCCAAACCCCCACTTGCGCGCCGACGTACAGGAACTGCGCCAATACCCCGAACACAAAACGTGGATTACGGCGCAAGCGCGACAGACTTTGGCCGAGGCTGCTGTGTTTGACTTTGGCTTCGACAATGCCCTTACAAGCCGGAAACTTCGTGACTGCGACCAGAATGAACATCAGTACCAGAACGGCGATCATCCATTTGTACGGAAGCAAGGTCGATTGAATCATCTGAAGCTGTTGGACTGCCGCGTCTGCGGGGCTCATTTGCAACAGTTGCGCATGGCTAGCGTCGGTATCCTTGAACATCACGAAGCTGCCAACGTACACCCCGGCCATGGCGCCAAATGGGTGAAAGGTCTGGGAAATATTCAAACGACGAGTGCCGGTTTCCCTCGGCCCCATCAAGGTAGAGTAGGTATTACAGGCGGTTTCCAGGAATGACAGGCCGGCCGCGATCACAAACAACGCGAGCAAAAACATCCCGTACTTCGCGGTGGACGCCGCCGGGAAGAACAGCAAGCAGCCAAACATGTACAGCAGCAATCCGACGAGAATCGTGGTTTTGTAACTGAAGCGCCGAACCACCAAAGCTGCCGGGATCGCAACAAAAAAATAGCCCAGGTAAAACGCCGACTGGACGAACGCAGTCTGGAAATCGCTGAGTAAAAAAGCTTTTTTGAATTGCGCAATTAACACGTCGTTCATGCTGGCGGCCGCCGCCCATAGGGCAAAAATGCTGCACAACAGCAAGAAGGCAAACCAGGGCGTTCGGTTGAGGTAAAACCCGTCCGGCGTCTGTTGAAGCGCAGGCTTAGTCATTATTGTTCTCCGTGAAAAACAGGGTTGAAACAACACCTTCAGGCTTGGCGTTCCGGCAGGTGGTTGTGCAGAAATTCGGCGAACTTCAACCCGTCAGGGTAGGAAGTCTGGGTGCCCAGTCCGGTGACCGAACACGCTGAATAGGCCACGGCCAGGGTCATGGCGTGTTTGATATCGCGGGTTTGCGTCCAGTGATGAGCAAAGCAACCAATGAATGCATCGCCCGCACCCGTGGTGTCCACCGCAGAGACGACGTGTCCGGTGACGCGGAACTCACCCTCTTCTCCAACATATAGCGCGCCCTTTTCGCCCAAGGTCACCACGACATGGCGAATACCGTCCGCCACCAGCAACCGCGCGGCTTGCAAGGCAGACTCGGGCGAGGTCACAGGTTGACCACTGATCAATGCCAGTTCGGTTTCGTTGGGGACCAGAAAGTCGAGTTGCACCAGTTGTGAACGGTCCAGCCCCGCGAGTGCCGGGGCCGGATTAAGCAATACTGGAATGCCCTGCTGTTTGCCAAAAGCAATGGCGTGATAGACCGTTTCCAGTTCGATTTCCAGCTGCAGCAAGATCAATGCGCAGTCACGTAAGGCTGGGCGGGCGGCGTCGATATCGGCAGGTTTGAGGTAAGCGTTGGCGCCCTTGATGATCAGGATACTGTTGTGAGAATCGCTTTTAACGAAGATCGGCGCGACGCCGCTGGAAACACCCGGAACTCGGGTTACGTGCTGAGTATCGACACCAAACAGTTGAAAGTTTGCCAGTGTGTTGCCCGCAAACACATCGTCACCGACCTTGCTCACCATCACCACTTCGGCGCCTAACTTCGCAGCAGCCACCGCCTGGTTAGCCCCCTTGCCGCCACAGCCCATGGCAAAACCAGGTGCCTCGATGGTTTCGCCCTGCAAAGGCATTCGATCAATGTAAGTGATCAGATCCACCATATTGCTGCCAATGACCGCAATCTTGCTCATTGTTCTGGCTACCTCATTAACGCCGGGAGAGACCACCCGATGCATTATTATTTTTGTTACTTTAGTAACATATTTTGTGATTATCCAATCTTTTTTTGGCTGGAGGCGCAGTTGCTCGGGGCAGTCCCTATATGAAATGCCAAAAGGTTGCGATTTTTATGGGGTTTCAGGCAGGAAGCATCGCCCTCACGCGGCAACGCAAAGTTAAGTTGGGCATCGGGCAAGGAGGATGCCTGATCGCTAAGAAGTGCCGCCTTCTAAGTAATATCCCGATCAATACAAGAACCTTTTCTGTAAAGCTCGGGTAAAGCTCGTTCCCTTCTCAGGTGTTTTGGATTAATTACTATCAATCGCTTTTCGTTACGCCGGGAGTACGCCATGAGCAATATTCAAATCGGTATGTTTGCCCTGTTTGCCATAGCCGTGTTGGGAGCCCTCAATTTCTATTTGGACTTCCTCCGTACCAGTAAGCCCAAGAAAGACAAAGTAAGCGCTCCCAAGTCCTGAATATCAGACACAACCCAGAAACGGCAGCACGTGTGTCAGCAGCAGTTCCGGTGCCTCTTCAGCGATGTAGTGCCCTGCGGCAATAGGTTTGCCGCGCACATCAGTGGCAACGAGTTGCCATTCCTTGAGCGGATCAAAGCAACGCCCGACAATCCCCTCCTCACCCCACAGCACCATCAACGGCAGCTGTAGCCGATTGCCTGCTGCTATGTCGGCACGGTCATGATCGAGGTCGATACCGGCACTGGCCCGGTAATCTTCGCAAATGCCACGCGCTGCACCCGGCAGTCTCAGGCAGCGCAGGTATTCGCCAAACGCTTCGTCGGTAAACGGTGCCATGCCTGCGCTACGGCTACCCATTACGCTGCGCAGGAATTGTTCGGGATCAGCTTCAATCAAAGTTTCCGGCAGCGGAGCCGGGCGAATTAGAAAAAACCAATGCCAATAGGCACGAGCGAAAGCCTCGTTGGTTTGGCTATACATCGACAGCGTGGGGGCGATGTCCAGCAGCACCATGCGGTTCACGGTCTGTGGATGATCCAACGCCAACCGATGGGCAACCCTGGCGCCACGGTCGTGGGCCAATATCGAAAACGTTGAAAAGCCCAATTTACCCATCAACTCAACGTTGTCGCGGCCCATTTCGCGCTTGGAATAAAGGCTGTGGTCGGCGTCAGCCAACGGCTTGCTGCTGTCGCCGTAACCACGCAGGTCAGCCGCGACCACCGTGAATCGCTTGGCCAGGGTTTCGGCGACTTTGTGCCAGATCACGTGGGTTTGCGGGTGGCCGTGCAGCAGCAATAGGCCGGGGCCAGAACCGCCAATCCGGTAGGCGATTTCAACGCCATTGACCTGACACGCATGCTTTTCAAATCCAGCGAACATGGATGACTCCTTATGATTGTTAGAGACATCCTAGATTGCTATGCGATAACGGCAAGGCGCGAAACGTGGCGCCCCCGTTCATGAAGTGTGTTTGCTCGGCGGAGCCAATCATGCTTGCTGGACAGCGACGTCCCGCTGGGTTGGTTCAGCTCAGACCCTGAGCAACCGGCCACCCAACGCCACACCCAGCAGCAGCAAGGCAATGCTCAGAAACGCCAGGTTCAAGCTGCTGGCATGGGCGATGAACCCGATAACGGCCGGTCCCGCAAGAATGCCGCCGTACCCCAGCGTGGTGACGGCCGGAACCGCCACGTGCTCCGGCATGACGGTTTGCCGTCCGATGGCGCTGTAGAGCACCGGCACGATATTCGAGCACCCAACGCCTACCAACGCGTACCCCAGCAGCGTCGCTTCCCAGGTGGGAATAACTGTTGCCAGTGTTAATCCTGCTGACGCGCACAGGCCGCCCAATATGATCATCCGATTGGCCCCGACCCGACGTACGATGGCATCACCGAAGAGTCGGCCGAGCGTCATCGTCAGGGCGAATACCGCATAACCTAAGCCTGCGTAAGCAGGGTCGACGCCGCGCATCGAACTCAGAAACACGGCGCTCCAGTCAAGCATCGCGCCTTCAGTCAGGAACACCGTCATGCACAGCAAACCGATAAACAACACGGTGCCGTGGGGAACGGCAAACGCCGGTCCTTTGCTTTCACTGCCATAAGTGAGGAAATGCGGCGAGGCCTTAACCAGCGCGATACCAATGATCGCCACGACCACCCACATGGCGATCAACGGGGAAGCGCCAGCACCGAGCAAGCCGCTGACACTGGCTGCGCTGGCGATCCCGCCGAGACTGAATAAGCCATGAAAACCCGACATCATGGTTCTACCGCTCGCCCGCTCGACAATAATCGCCTGAGTGTTTGCCGTGCAATCTAACGCCCCCATGCTGGCGCCGAACACAAACAGGGTCACAATCAGCAGGGGCAAGCTGGAGACCGTCGCCAATAATGGCAGGCATATACAGACCAATACGCTGGACATCACCAAGACCAATCGGCAGCCAAAGCGTGCGGCGAGTATTCCCGCTAAGGGCATCGCGATGATCGAGCCAACGCCCAAGCACAACAGCAATAGCCCGAGCGCGCCGTCGTTTAATCCCAAGCGCGCCTTAGCATAAGGCACCAATGGCGCCCAAGCGGCGACGCTGAAGCCGGCGATGAAAAAGGCAATTCGAGTGGAAAGCTGCTCGCGCCGAGCGCTGATGGCTGGCGCGAGGATATTGATGGAAGTCATGCAACGTCCTTCGAAAACGTCAAGCGGGTAGAACCCGGCAATCGAAGTAGCCTAACAAAGGTGGCGGACTAACCAAATGTTTTGCATCGCTTTTAAAATAGCCTTCTCGAATGAATTCGGTTCCACAGGGATGATTTCTCCGTGGGCGCGAATTCATTTGCGAAAGTTTAGACGCAGTTTTGCAGGGTTAAGCCATCCAAGGGGATGTGCGGATGATTTCGACGAAGTTCATTGGTTTGAACTTAGGATCAACGGCCACCAGTACATCAGCGTTCACGGTACCGAACGTAGTATCTGGTTTGTCTTTGAAGCCGTCGGCGAATGCGCAGATGATGCACTCCTTGAAGCCATTACCACGTGGGTGCGCATGCACGACAGCGTCACGCTGTTCAGCGGAGAAGGCCGCGTATTCCATACCCAGCACGTCCATTTCGACCCCCGCAGTCACCAATGCGACGTTCGGACGCAAATGGCGCACAACGTTCGGTGTGGTGTGCAGGGCAATGGATAACCAGACCTGTTCCATGTCGCCTTCCGACAAGCCAAAGGGCTTCACGAACGCGCGTGCAGCATTGGCACTGTCAACTTCAAAACGCTCGTCAGCGCTGCGATGACCTTCAACCAGACCGAGGTCATGGAACATTGCACCGACGTACAGCTGCTCCGCATCGTACTTGAGCCCTTGACGTTCACCGCTCAATGCGCCGAACAGAAAAACCCGGCGAGAGTGGTGATACAGCAGGTCAGGTTCGTTATCCCGAATGTATTCAGTGGTGGCTTTGGCCAAGGCACTGTCAGGGATTTTAATACCGGCGATGGTAGCGGTCATAGGGACGTTCCTCAGGCTGTCGCACCTGTACGGCGCGGCTGAAACAAGTCTCCGCCGGTGGGGTATTTGCCACAATCCGTGCGAGGTTACGTTATCTGCCAAACGTCCGTCATATCCTGCCACAAGGGATCGGCTAGACTACGCGCCGCTTCTGCCTTGGCTAAAACCAAATCCGGCGCAGAACATCTGCGCAACTAATAAGAATTCATAAAACGTGAGGAAGTTGTGTCAAAAGGCATTGTGCTGTCGGTTCTGGCCTCGATTCTGTTTGCGGTCATGTATTTTTACACGTCATTGCTCAAGCCTCTGGGCGGCAGCGAAATCTTTGGCTGGCGCATGCTGCTGACGGTGCCATGCGTAACGCTGTTTATGCTCTCCAGCGGCGATTGGCGACTGGTACGTGACATTGCCAAGCGCCTGCGGCGATCACCCATTCTATTAACAAGCATGCTGCTGTCATCGTTTTTGCTGGGCGTGCAGCTCTGGCTGTTCATGTGGGCGCCGCTGCATGGGCGCAGTATGGACGTGTCGCTGGGCTATTTTTTGTTGCCACTGACCATGATCGTTACCGGGCGCATCGCTTATGGGGAACACCTGTCACGCTTACAAACCATCGCTGCGTGTTGCGCCTTGGTGGGAGTTGGCAACGAGCTATACCGCGTGGGAAGTTTTTCTTGGGAGACCCTGCTGGTGGCTTTGGGTTACCCGCTTTATTTCGTCCTGCGGCGCAGGCTGAGCACCGATAACCTTGGCGGTCTCTGGTTTGACATGGCACTCATGCTGCCGCTAGGCCTGTGGTTCATTTTCAGCGGCGATCCCAGCGCCCTCTCCCACTTTCCACGCCTGTATGTGTTGATTCCGGTCTTGGGCATGATCAGCGCATCGGCACTGTGCAGCTACATCATCGCCAGCCGTCTGTTGCCCTTCAGCCTGTTTGGCCTGCTGAGTTATGTCGAACCGGTGTTATTGGTCGGCGTGGCGTTGTTGCTGGGTGAAAGCATCAACCGCGATGAATGGCTGACTTACCTGCCGATCTGGTTCGCGGTGCTGATACTGATCGCCGAAGGCAGCAAACACTTGCTGGCCCAGCGCCGAAAGAATCGCGTCCGCGCTGTTTTGTAGAGCAACGTGTTGGCGAGACGCGCTATACGGGGTATCAGTTACGCCGTCTCGCAAACACGTTCGCTGCTACGGATTTGAAAACCGCTCCAATTGCATTTCCTGCAATCGACTCAACGTGCGACGAAACGCAAAAGCTAAATAGCCTTCGTTGTACAACTCATCTAACGGCACCTGCGCCTCTACATACAGCGGTACTCGGCGGTCATAGCACTCGTCAATCAGTGCAATAAAGCGCCGAACACCGTCGTCATTGACTGATAATTGTGGCAGTTCACGATCACCGGCGGCGACTTGCAGGGCCGCGTCTTCAGTCCCCCGCGCGATTTTTCCTGCACGCTGCTTAGCGCTCAGCGCCGGTACTTCGCTGAGCAAAATCGCTGAAAAGCGGTCGCACACCTCGATGAAATCCATGGCCGCTAAGGGTTGTTCGCACACGTCGCGATAACGACACCAAAGAATAGTGTCGCTGTGCCGAATCACGTTGATATTGCGATGGCCAATCGCAACCGGGTCAGTCGAAGAAGACCGGCCCCCGCTCAGTTTTTCAAATACACCGCCCAGCGCACTCGGGCTGCCCGGCTGACTCACCCAATACCGCCGGTGCAATTGACCTGGATGCAGACGATGATCTTCGCCGCCGTCCACCGCGACCACCGCCATGTGATGATTGATGGCGATGATGGCCGGTGCGAAGCGTTCACGGTTGTAACCTTCGGCATACAGCTGGTCGGGTGGTTGATTGGAGGTAGACACCACCACCACGCCCTCTTCGAACATTACCTGGAACAAGCTACCCAGAATGATTGCGTCGCCGATGTCGCTGACGAACAACTCATCGAAACACAGCACCCGCACCTCTTTGCTCAGTTCCCGTGCCAACGCCCGCAAAGGATTAGGGGTGCCGGTAAGTTGGAACAGGCGCCTGTGAACCCAGCGCATGAAGTGATGAAAGTGCTGACG
Organism: Pseudomonas sp. 10S5; assembly: GCF_035019745.1. Taxonomy (NCBI): domain Bacteria; kingdom Pseudomonadati; phylum Pseudomonadota; class Gammaproteobacteria; order Pseudomonadales; family Pseudomonadaceae; genus Pseudomonas; species Pseudomonas sp. 10S5. The sequence goes on along the minus strand of NZ_JASJVL010000012.1, from coordinate 90,543 downwards.
CCGCGCGGGCACGGTCAAGCTTTCGTAGAAACGGTCCATCAACCAGGTTTTGCCACGCCCCACCGGCCCCCACAAGTAAACGCCCTTGATCGCTGACCGACGCTTGCCGTCGTGCAGTGTCAGGAAACAGTCTTGCAGGCACAGTGCAGCATTCAACTGTGCAGCATCGGGGGTAAACCCGTGCTGGTCGATGGCCCGTTGATAGGCGTCCAGAGGAGAAACAACATTCATCTAAAGTTACCGGCAGGCTCAAGCCCGCATGTTCACACAAAACGCAACGCCCGTACCCGTCGCCGGTTATTCGTGATGAACGCCGGCGCGTTTAAGCATGTGCTTGCAGCGCTCGGACAAGTGAAGCACGCGCAAGTGTTTGCCCACCTTGAGGTAGCGCTCACGCAATGCCTTCAATGCAGCGATCGCTGAATAGTCGACAAAACTCAATCGTCGACAGTCAAGGATCACAAGGGCAGGATCGTTTGCGGGGTCGAACTGGTTGAGGAACGGTGTCGTTGAGGCGAAGAACAGCGTGCCATGCACGCGATAGAGTTTGCTCCCGTCAGCTTCCAGTGAACTGTCGGCGTAGAGTTCGCGTGCCTGCTGCCAAGCGAAATTGAGCGCGGCAATGACAATGCCGCACAACACTGCGGTGGCCAGATCGGTGAACACCGTGATCACCGTCACCGCCAAAATCACCAGCACGTCGTTCAGTGGCACCTTATTCAGCACTCGTAGCGAGGCCCAGGCAAAGGTTTGCTGCGACACCACAAACATCACGCCGACCAACGCGGCCAGCGGGATATGCTCGATCAGCGGCGAAAGAAACAACACGAACAACAGGATCATGACCCCAGCGACCACACCGGAAAAACGTCCGCGGCCATTGGAGCTGAGATTAATCACGGTTTGACCGATCATCGCGCAACCGCCCATGCCGCCAAACAGACCGGAGACCATATTGGCCGCCCCCAGCGCCACGCATTCGCGATCCGGGTAACCACGGCTCTCGGTAATCTCGTCGGTAAGGTTGAGCGTCAGGAGGGTTTCCAGTATGCCAACCAAGGCCATCAATACCGCGTAAGGGCCCACGATGCGCAGGGTGTCAAGGCTCCAAGGCACCTGCGGGAACGCCAGGTCGGGCAAACCTCCGGCAATGTGCGCCATGTCTCCAAGGGTGCGTGTCGGCAGACCAAGCAGGTACACCGCCAGACCGACGCCGAGGATGGCCACCAGCGCTGGCGGCACGGCGCGGGTCAACCGTGGCAGCAGATAAACAGTGGCCATGGTCGATGCCACCAGCCCGATCATCAGGTAAAGCGCTGAACCACTCAGCCAGGTCTCGCCGCTCTTGAACTGCTCCAACTGCGCCAGAGCGATGATAATTGCCAGGCCGTTGACGAAGCCCAGCATCACCGGGTGCGGCACCATACGCACTAACTTACCCAGTCGAAGCAGGCCGAACGCAACCATCAACAACCCACCGATCAACACCGTGGCGAGCAAGTACTGCACGCCGTGTTGTACCACCAGCGCAACGATCACCACGGCCATCGAGCCCGCAGCACCGGAAATCATTCCAGGCCTCCCGCCAAACAAAGCAGTCAGGGTGCAAATGATGAAGGCGCCGTATAAGCCCATCAGCGGATTGAGATGAGCAACCAGAGCAAAAGCAATACATTCGGGCAGCAGGGCGAATGACGTCGTCAATCCAGCCAGAGCATCGGCGCGTAGGCGATTTGATTTCATGGCTTACCTAATAAGTTGGCCAGCGAAGCCGGTCGCAGGAACGCGGGAAAAGAGGGGGGAGAATGGTACGGAGTTGAGACCGGTCCCGCTAGCGGAATGCCACATAAGCACTCATTTCTCGCCAGGGGCTGCTCCGAAATGACACAGCGCTGATATAGGGTGGCGTGTGGTTTGGTCTTAATCAGATCTTTAAATTTCTTCGAAAAGCCGCTCTAGCTCGGGCCATCGGGACATAGCCCCACCCTAAAGCTGACCAAAAGATCAACTTTATGGCGCAATTATTGCCTTATGCAAAGATTCCCCAGCACTTTTCCGTCGTGGTTGTGCGTCCGCTCGTTTTGGAGTTTCCCTATGCCTGTCTGGCGAAAAAGTATTCAGTGGCAACTCACCTTGAGCATGGGTGCTGCATTGGTGATCAGTAGCCTGATTGTGATCGCTATTTACGCCTTCGCCTTAAATCGGTTGACCGATCGTTATTTGCTGCAACAGGCGATGCCCGCCAGTGTCGAGGCAATCCGTAACGACCTTGAACGGCTCCTTGCCTCCCCTCTCACCGCAGCCAGTGATATTGCCGACAACACACTGGTCGAGGATTGGCTGCGCACGGGCGAAGACCCGGCACAACAGGCAACCTTCGTACGCTATCTGGCCAATATCCAGCAAAAACACCACGCATTGACCACCTTTATCGTCGCCAAAGGCAGTGGCCATTATTTCACCAACAGAGGCGTGGACCGCACGTTGCAGCCTGCAACCAAGGAAAACAGCTGGTTCTATGATTTCCTCGCCAGCGGCAAACAGCGCGCGCTGGAAATCGATATTGATAAAAACACTCGGTTACCGACGCTGTTCATCAACCAGCGAATTGAAAGCAACGGTAGCGTTGTTGGCGTGGCAGGCCTTGGCTTCAGCTTGAGTGCCTTGTCAGACATGGTCCGCAACTTCCATTTCGGTGAGCAAGGCCAAGTCTACTTAGTGAGCCCGGACGGCAAGGTCAAGGTTCACCCTAACGCTGATTTCAACGACCGCCAAACACTGGAGCAATTGGTCGGCCCGAGGCCTGCCCACTCTTTACTGGGCGCTACCACCGGTAAAACCCCGGTCGAATTCGAGCGCAACGGCCAGGCTTTTGTCGCCTTGGCTGCTCCGGTGGACTCATTGGGTTGGACCTTGGTCAGTGAAGTGCCGATGGCGGAAGTCTATGGCCCGGCCAAAGACGCTTTGACGATCATTTCCGCCATCAGTCTGGCCGTAGTGCTGTGTTTTCTCGGTTTCGTAGCCTGGATAGCGCGTGGCATCGTGCGCCCCATTCGTCAGGTCACTACTGCCCTGATCGACATTGGTGGCGGCGATGGCGACCTGACCCACCGCCTGGATGATCACCGGCAGAACGAGCTGGGCGACCTGGCCCGAGGCTTCAATCGTTTCATCGCAAGCCTGCGCGAACTGATCGGCGATGCGTTGCAGACCAGCGAACAATTACGCCAAAGCGTGGGGGACGTGGCGCGGGTGGTGGAGAGCACATCGGCACGGGCGGTGCAGCAACAGCAAATGACTGACATGGTCGCCACTGCGGTACATGAGATGGGCCTGACCGTGCAGGAAATTGCCCGAAATGCAGGCGCCGCCGCCCAGGTGTCGCGCAGCACTCAAGACGAAGCCGTGTCCGCCAAAATCATCGTCGGCCAATCGATTGCTCACATTCAGGCGATGTCCGACGGCGTCGGCAACGCAGCGGGCGCGGTCGAAGCGCTGGCGACCAAGATCTCCAACATTGATCAAGTGTTGACGGTAATTCGTAGCATTTCCGAACAGACCAACTTGTTGGCCCTCAACGCAGCCATCGAAGCGGCGCGTGCCGGAGAACTGGGACGCGGGTTTGCCGTGGTAGCCGATGAAGTTCGCACCCTCGCCGGGCGCACCCAGAGCGCCACCGGCGAAATACAGCAGATGATAGGTGAGTTGAAAGGGGGTGCCAGTCAAGCCGTAGCGTCCATGCGCGCAGGTCAAGCCGCCACAGGCACCGGTGTTGAAGCGACCCGCCGCACTGGTAACTCGCTGGATGCCATAGCAGGGCACGTTGAGGAACTCACGGACCGCAACCATCAGGTCGCCGCCGCCACAGAGGAACAAAGTTCGGTCACCGAAGAAATTAACCGTAACGTCCAGGGCATCGCTGACCTTGCTCAGTCGACGGCTAAAGACGTGCAAATTTGTCGCGAGGACTGCCTAAAACTGTCGAGCAAAGCAGAGCATCTGGCCACGCAAATGGCGCGGTTCAAGTTGTAAGCCGTGCTGACTACGCAACAGCACGGCATCGCAGGGCGGGGCAATCCCTTTGAGCGTTTGGGCGTGGGCACACCGCGCCTAAACTACCTCTTCTTGCTGCCCATTAAATTGCAACGCCGCCAACCTCGCGTACAACGGGTTGCTGGCAATCAGTTGTTGATGAGTACCGACGGCAATCAAACGTCCTTGATCAATCACTGCAATGCGGTCGGCGTTCTGTACGGTGGCCAGCCGGTGGGCAATGACCAAGGTTGTGCGGCCTTTCATCAAGCTTGGCAACGCCTGCTGGATAAGGTGTTCGCTTTGAGCGTCCAATGCGCTGGTCGCCTCATCAAGCAAGAGAATCGGCGCATCGACCAGTAAGGCCCGAGCGATTGCCAAACGTTGACGCTGGCCGCCAGACAAGCCAAGTCCGCCTTCCCCCAAGTGTGTCTGATAACCATCGGGCATCTGCAAAATGAACTCATGGGCATGGGCAATACGCGCGGCGGCCTGCACCTGCTCAATCGTTGCTTTAGGGTTGCCGTAGCGGATGTTGTCCTCAACGGTGCCGAAAAACAGTGCAGGGTTTTGCGAAACCATGGCGAAACAACGTCGCAAGTCCGACGGGTCAAGCTGTGCGATGGGCAGCCCTTCCACCAGCACCCGCCCCTGCTGCGGATCATAAAAACGCAATAGCAAATCGAACAGCGTCGACTTACCGGCGCCAGAAGGTCCGACCAGTGCCAAGGTCTCGCCGGCTTCGATAGTCAGGCTAAACCCATCGACAGCATTGCGCTCCGGGCGAGATGGGTACGCAAAACTAACGTTTTCTAAGGTGATCTGACCACTGACCCGTTCCGGCAGGTGCAGTAAACCCTGGATAGGCGGCTCAATTTCGCTAGGCGCCTGAAGCAGCTCTGCGATTCGTTCAGCCGCACCCGCTGCGCGCTGTAGTTCGCCGATGACTTCACTCAAGGTGCCCAAAGCACTGCCTACGATCAGGCTATAGAACACAAATGCTGCCAGCTCCCCACCGGAAATACGCCCGGCGATGACATCCATCCCACCGACCCACAGCATTACCCCAACCGCGCCCAACACCAACACGATCACCAGGGTGATCAGCCAGGAGCGCTGCAATATGCGCTTGCGCGCCGTATTAAATGCCTCTTCCGCCGTCGCGGAGAAACGCACTCTGTCCTGCTGCTGATGGTTGTAAGCCTGTACGGTTTTGATCTGCCCCAATGCTTCGGCGACATAGCTTCCGACGTCGGCAATCCGGTCTTGGCTCAAACGCGAGAGACTGCGCACTCGCCGACCGAAAATCAGGATTGGCGCGACCACCAGCGGCAAGGCGACGACGACGATACTGGTGAGCTTTGGATTGGTAAAAAACAACAAGACAATACCGCCGATCACCATCAGCAAGTTGCGCAGGAATAACGAAAGTGACGACCCGATCACCGACTGTAACAGCGTGGTGTCGGTGGTTAGCCGCGACTGAATTTCTGAGCTTCGGTTATTTTCATAAAACCCCGGATGCAAATTAATTAGATGGTTGAATACCTGTTTACGCATGTCAGCAACCACGCGCTCACCAATCCACGACACCAGGTAAAACCGGGCAAATGTACCCATGGCCAGCCCGACAACCAGTATCAGAAAAAAACCGATCGAACGGTTAAGCATGGCCGGGGATTGAGTCATGAAACCCTGATCGACCATCAGCTTGATGCCTTGCCCCATGGACAAAGTAATGCCCGCAGTAACGATCAATGCCACTAGCGCCCCCATGGCGGGCCATCGATACGGAGCGACGTAACGCAGGGCCAGACGAACGGCATTGCGCTGACGACTTGATAACATTGAGACCATACAAGACACCTGCCTGCCGGAAAGACTGAGCCAGAAAGCCTACACCTGTGGCTCAAACGAAGCTTGAAATATGTAAGGGTCGTAAAATACCGCCATTACCTTCAAATCCCTGTGCTTTTATGAGCTCAATAATTCTACTTATACGGTTCGCTCTAAAAACCTTGCTGGAAATTTTCAGACATTTCTGGTGGACTTAGACGTGTGTTGAACGGGCGTTGAAAGATGTCACAGCGCCGTCATAGAACGAGATTAGTTTTAAGCGCACAACCTGATGAGGAGCCAGGCCATGAGTTTGCAAAACAGCACCAATCACGTATCGCTCGTTCGAGCCACTCCGACCTTGGCTGTCGGTGGCGCCATTCTCGACGACGATGGACGCGAGATACTGATCACTGAAGAAATGGTTCAGGCCGCGTGTCAAGAATGCGATAAAAACTGGGTCAACCCTGAAAAAAAAGATTGATGCTGCAATAAGCATATTTTTAAACCCGGCGTTGATGCCGGGTTTTTTCTGTGTGCCCCTTTCATGCAACATCACGTGACAAGCGCTGGTTTGACACGGTGCGGAAAAGCCAATTACTTCGCCGCAGCTTCCTTAAATTGAAGCGAACCCTATCAAACTAATGGAGTGCCACATGATAGAACCTGCTCGTTATCCTTATACTCCCGCCGATGTGCAGTACGCCTATGACACGCTGTTTGCTGACGTATTTACCCGACCCGCAGTGGTCAATATCTCAACCGTATGGCCACCGAAAATTCTTATTGTCGCTGGGGTGCAAGGGTCGGGAAAAACTTACCTACTCGAGAACGCACTGCTACCCTCGGGCAACTACAACAACTACGTTCGATTGTACTTACCGGCATTCAGGGAGCTTCACCCACACTATCAAGCGATGCGACGTCATGGTGTCTTGCATGCCTACGAACACACAGAGAACTTTGTCAGAGCCGTGTGCGGAAAAATATTCAATCAGGCTTTTAGCTTCAAATATAACGTCATTATGGAATGTGCCTTAGACGACATTAACTTTGCAAATGTTCCAGACATGGTGACGGGGTTGGGGTATCAGTTTGATGTTCATTTAATTGCCTGCAAAAAAGAATTTGCTCATCTATCGACTATCAAAAGGGCGCTCAATAGCTTGACCGACCAAACCCTGGAACGCTTTGTCGACATGACCGCAATTGATGTCAGCATGGGCAACGCTCAGGGAATCCTGACCTCATTCGAAAATGCCTGTATGCGGGCGTCAGGCTCAAAACTTACCTTGTATGAACGAGGTCTTGGGGTACTAAAAAACCGACGCGTTGTGTGCAGCAGTGTGTGCACTGATGGCTTCGAATTACTGCCGCAACCCATAACGAACAATCATGGCGACGTGATAAGCCCGGCACAAAATACGGTCAGTATCATTCGAACGCCCACGCTGAATACTCCGTGCAGTTACTCTCGCTATTGCGAAATAGTGAACGCGCCGATTGAAACCAGAACCGAACGAGGTGAAATGCTTAAAGAATGCCACTTGGCGCTCACCCATACGAACGCCCATTCGGACAACGTGCACTTCTCAGTATTTAACGACTTGTACGCCTATATTGCTAAGCATCTTTACCGATACTGAAAAAACTGCAAGGCTCGCGCGTTGCCTTGCAGATAAATCAAATTTAAACCACACGAGCCCCCAGCGCCGTTACTAATTGTCTTAACGGTTCGGACTCACCATTGATCTGCACAAGTAACCCTTCAATCTCGCGACGCGCAGGATAATGCTTACGTAGCGCATCGAAGGCCAAACGCTGGCTCGCTGTATCGCCGACTAAGCTGCGTCGGAAGTCTGCATCGTCCCGACGTGGGTCATACACCCCACGGCATAGCATGGCCAACGCCCACGTCGGGGAACAGCTTGGGTTCAGGGTTACTTGCGTCAGCCAGGTTTGCGGTAACAATTGCTGCAAACTGATAGCGGGCGCACGTTTTAAGTAAGCACAAAGCGCCTCGTAGATTTGCGCGGTTCCCCGCTGCCGACCGTCAAGGCTGTAGCCGGCGATGTGTGGCGTAGCCAGTACACATAAATCGGCCAATGCTACATCGACTTGCGGCTCGCCTTCCCAGACGTCGAGCACGGCTTGTAAATCTTCGCGCCGCAGCAAAACCTCACGCAAAGCGCCGTTGTCCACCACCGCGCCGCGGCTGGCATTGATCAGCCAAGTGCCCGCCTTGAGCTGACTCAGGCGCTGCTGGTCGAACAAGTGCCATGTACGCATTCCACCGTTTTTGGTCAGAGGCGTGTGCAAACTGATTACGTCGCACTGCTCGATAATCTGTTCAAGGCTGACAAAGTCGCCACCCTCTGCCAACTGCCGAGGCGGATCACACACCAACACATTCCAACCCAAGCCACGTAATACCTCGATCAGGCGGCTGCCAACCTGGCCAGCGCCGACCACGCCATACGTGCGCTGGGTCAGTTCGACACCTTCAATCTCAGCCAAGGTCAACAGACTGCCTAGCACGTAATCCACCACCCCACGCGCGTTGCAACCGGGGGCGCTGGACCACTGAATTCCAGCCTGCTTAAAGTAATCCAGATCCAAATGATCAGTGCCAATGGTGCAGGTGCCGACAAAACGTACCGAGCTACCTTCCAACATTGCCCTATTGACGTTGGTCACCGAGCGCACCAGCAGCACGTCAGCCTCTGCCACCGCAGCACGGTCAATGGAACGGCCCGGCAAACGTCGTATGTCCCCGAATTGGGCGAAAAAGGCGTCGAGCAGCGGGATATTTTCATCGGCAACAATGCGCATGATTGGGCTCCATGGGGTCGGCGGCAGTGTAGGCACAGCCCGCCATCCTGCATGGGATCTACCGCCGACACAACTAGGATTCCTGACCCTAGTGTCAAGCAGGTAGAATGCTCGGCTTTCTGTACCCGCTTTTGGACTGACCGTGAATTGTGCAAAGACACTTGCCCCGCCTAAAGATCTACTGCCGCTCAATCGCACAGCTCGCGTTCGTCTAGAACTTCGCTCGCTGATGGCACTGGCATTGCCAATCATCATTGCGCAACTGGCCTATACCGCGATGGGGTTTGTCGATGCCGTGATGGCGGGCAACGTCGGCCCTCGTGACTTGGCGGCCGTGGCCTTGGGCAACTCGATCTGGGTGCCGATCTATTTGCTGATGACCGGCATATTGTTGGCGACCACGCCCAAAGTCGCGCAGCGGCATGGTGCGGGTCAAACCTCGGAAATAGGCTCCTTGGTGCGGCAGGCATTGTGGTTAGCGTCGACGGTGGGTGTTATCGCCGCGCTGCTGCTGTTGAGCGCTGAACCGGTGCTGCATCTGATGAGCGTTGATCCGGTACTGATCGAACCCTGTATGCGATACCTGCGCGGCATCGCTTGCGGCATGCCCGCTACGGCGTTGTTCTACGTATTGCGCTGCCTCAGTGATGCCCTGGGCCGAACCCGTCCGAGCATGGTGCTGGGTCTCTGCGGCCTGGCGTTGAATATTCCGCTGAATTACATCTTCATCTACGGCCACTTCGGCATGCCGGCGCTTGGCGGGGTTGGTTGCGGATGGGCCACTGCCATTGTGATGTGGGGGATTTTCTTGGGCATGATTGCCTGGGTACGCCGAGCGCCGGTCTATAAGCCGAGCGCCGTTTTTAGCCACTTCGAATGGCCGCAATGGGCAGTGATCAAACGCCTGATCGATATCGGTTTACCTATCGGCATTGCTGTTTTTGCCGAGGCCAGTATTTTTGCCGTGATCGCACTGCTGATCGGCAGTCTAGGCTCGAACGTGGTGGCCGGGCATCAAATCGCCCTCAACTTCAGCTCGCTGGTGTTCATGATCCCGTTTTCGCTGGGCATGGCGGTCACCGTGCGGGTCGGCCAGGCCCTAGGCCGCAATGCGCCACGAGACGCACGTTTTACTGCCGGTGTCGGCATGGCGACGGCGTTGTTTTACGCGTGCTTTTCGGCCAGTTTGATGCTGCTTATGCGTGAGCACATCGCCAGGATTTATACTGCCGACCCACTGGTGATAAAGCTGGCCGCTTCGTTGATTGTGTTTTCGGCGCTGTTCCAGTTTTCCGACGCGATTCAGGTCACCGCAGCAGGTGCGTTGCGCGGTTATCAAGACACACGGGTAACAATGATCCTGACATTGTTCGCCTACTGGGGAGTGGGTTTGCCGGTCGGCTACCTTCTCGGCCTGACCGACGTGCTCGGCCCCGCCAGTGGACCCGGCGGCCTGTGGCAGGGGTTGATTGTCGGCCTATCCTGCGCGGCGTTGATGCTGTCGATGCGCTTGGTCAGCAGTGCGCGCAAGCGGATTCGGATGGCGGCAAGGTAATCCCGGCACTGTGGGACCGAATTTATTCGGGAAGGCTTCAGTCCTGACACCCTGCAACCTCAAACCACACAAAAAGTGCCACACAGTTTGCTGTGCGACAGCGCGGCGTCGAAGACGTGGCGGACCCTCCTACAGAATCTGATCAATCAATCAATCTTCTTGCGAATCCAGTACACATACGTCCCGCCGTCAGCCTGTTGCTCGACCAGTTCATGACCCAGGAACACACAAAACTTGGGAATATCGCGACGGGTTGAAGGGTCGGTGGCGATGACTTTGAGCAAGCCGCCCGCGTGTAAATCCCGCACCTTTTGGTGCAGCATCATCACCGGTTCTGGGCAACTCAGGCCGCTGGCGTCAAGAACCGCGTCAACCGGCAAAGTATCGATGAGTTCGGGCATAGGTCTCTCCAAAAGCTGGCGGGTATTGTCACCCAATAAGCGAATGCCGCCAATTTCGCTGAGTGGGCTCAGAATTAACGGCGCTTGCCGTCCAGTCGACGCAAATGGCAGGTGACTTCTTCGCGGTCGTGGTACAGCTGTTTGCAGCCAATGCTGACGTTGATCCCACGATCAGCAAAACCTTCTTCGATGCGTAACAACAGGCGACGCACTTCGGCAAAGCGCTGTTTCATTGGCAATTTCAAGTTAACCACGGCTTCACGGCACAAGCCCTCCCCCAGCCAGGTTTCTAACAACGCAGCGTTGCGCGCAGGTTTTTCTACGATGTCACACACCATCCAATCCACCGGATGACGTGGCTTAAACGTAAAGCCGTCGGCCATCAAATGCTGCACTAAACCAGTGTCCATCAAGCTCTCGGCCATCGGCCCGTTATCGATGGCGGTCACGAGCATTCCACGACGCACCAGTTGATAGGTCCAGCCACCTGGCGCTGCACCGAGATCGACAGCGGTCATCTCACCCGACAGGCGCTCATCCCATTGATCACGGGGAATAAAATGGTGCCACGCCTCTTCCAGCTTCAAGGTCGAGCGGCTAGGCGATTCACGGGGGAACTTCAAACGTGGGATGCCCATGGGCCACATCGCCGAATTATTAGCCTCTGCCATGCCGAGGAAGACTTCGCGCCCACTCTTGAAGGTCAGCAACAAACGCGGTTTGCTGGCGTCTTCCGTCAGCTTGCCCGCGTTGGTCAACGCTTTGCGCAATGGCGCTTCGAATTTTTTGCAGAAGTTCGACAGCTCTTTGCCGTCGTTGGTATCGACCACCTCCAGCCACAGGCTGCCGAAGACCGGAAAACCTGCCAGCTGCGCCAAAATCACGCTGATACGGTCGGTTTCCGGCAGATCGAGAAACACCCCGCGCGCCCATTGCCGAGGAAAGATCAACTCGGCAAAGCGCTGGCCTTTCATCAAGCGTGCGGCGCCGTCTTCTTCGGTGCACACGAACTCGGCACAGGCCGCGTTGGTTTTGGCTTTGGCATATCCGGCCACGTTCAGGCGAGCCGCATGCTCGGCAATCTCTGAACAGACTTCGCTTTCAAAGCCCGGCCGGCAGTGCATAAACAGGGTGTTCATTCATTTCTCCTGGGCAGTGGCGAAACATTTAGCCACTGCGCGGCGCTTGAGGTGAGCCTCAAGGCTTAAAAGCGGCGCATGATAGCCCAATCATGAACCACTGGCGCCGTTCTGCGGTCCAGTAGTAACTCAAGCCTTAGCCGAAACCACTCAGGAACCTGCATCAGAGCTCGTTCAAGACGCTGTTCAATTCCCAAGGTCCGTACCGTGCGGACTCGTCAAGGAGTTATGTCATGCCCTCCCTCGATAGCCTGAAAAGTCTCAAAACATTAGAAATCGATAATAAGACCTACCATTATTTCAGCCTGCCAGAAGCTGCAAAAACCCTGGGCGACCTGGACACGCTGCCGATGTCGTTGAAAGTGCTGCTGGAAAACCTGCTGCGCTGGGAAGACAACAAGACCGTTACCGGCACCGACCTCAAAGCCTTGGCCGCTTGGCTCACCGAGCGCCGTTCGGACCGGGAAATTCAATACCGCCCGGCTCGGGTGCTGATGCAAGACTTTACCGGCGTGCCGGCGGTGGTCGATTTGGCGGCCATGCGCGCCGCCGTGGCCAAAGCGGGGGGTGATCCACAACGTATCAACCCTCTGTCGCCTGTAGATCTGGTGATCGACCACTCGGTGATGGTCGATAAGTTCGGCGATGCCAGCGCCTTTGGCCAGAACGTCGACATCGAAATGCAGCGCAACGGTGAGCGTTACGCGTTCTTGCGTTGGGGTCAAAGCGCCTTCGACAACTTCAGCGTGGTGCCACCGGGCACCGGGATCTGTCACCAGGTCAACCTGGAATACCTCGGGCGCACGGTGTGGACCAAAGACGAGGATGGCCGCACCTACGCCTTCCCGGACACCCTGGTCGGCACGGACTCCCACACCACCATGATCAATGGTCTCGGTGTGCTCGGTTGGGGCGTCGGCGGTATCGAAGCGGAAGCGGCGATGCTCGGGCAACCGGTGTCGATGCTGATTCCTGAAGTCATCGGTTTCAAGCTGATCGGCAAGCTAAAAGAAGGCATTACTGCCACCGACCTGGTACTGACCGTCACGCAGATGCTGCGTAAAAAAGGCGTGGTCGGTAAATTTGTCGAGTTTTACGGCGACGGGCTGGCCGATCTACCACTGGCCGATCGCGCCACTATCGCCAACATGGCGCCGGAATATGGCGCAACTTGCGGCTTCTTCCCGGTCGACGACATCACCCTGAACTACTTGCGCTTGTCCGGGCGTCCTGCCGAAACCGTAAAACTGGTGGAGGCCTACTGCAAAGCCCAAGGCCTATGGCGCCTGCCGGGTAAAGAGCCAGTATTCACCGACAGCCTTGACCTGGACATGAGCACCGTTGAAGCCAGCCTCGCCGGGCCGAAGCGTCCGCAAGATCGAGTCTCGCTGCCCGACGTCGCACAAGCGTTCAGCGATTTTCTGGGCCTGCAAATCGCGCCATCACATAAAGAAGAAGGTCGACTGGAAAGTGAAGGCGGCGGTGGTGTCGCGGTGGGGAACGCCGACCTGATTGGTGAAGCAGACTACGAGTACCAAGGCCATACCTATCGCCTGAAAAACGGCGCGGTCGTTATCGCGGCCATTACCTCCTGCACCAACACCTCAAACCCCAGCGTGATGATGGCGGCGGGACTGGTGGCAAAAAAAGCCGTGGAAAAAGGGTTGAAGAGCAAACCGTGGGTCAAGACGTCATTGGCGCCGGGCTCCAAAGTGGTCACCGACTACTATAAAGCGGCCGGGCTGACCCAATACCTCGATGCGCTGGGCTTTGATTTGGTCGGCTACGGCTGCACCACTTGCATCGGCAACTCCGGACCGTTGGAGGCACCTATTGAGAAAGCTATCCAACAGTCGGACTTGACGGTTGCCTCGGTACTGTCTGGCAACCGCAACTTCGAAGGCCGTGTACACCCGCTGGTCAAGACCAACTGGCTCGCCTCCCCGCCGTTGGTCGTGGCCTATGCCTTGGCGGGCAGCGTGCGTATCGACATCAGCACCGAATCGCTGGGCGACGGCTCGGATGGCAAACCGGTGTACCTGCGCGATATCTGGCCGAGCCAGAAGGAAATCGCTGACGCCGTTGCCCAGGTCAACACCGGTATGTTCCACAAGGAATACGCCGAAGTGTTTGCCGGTGACGCGCAATGGCAATCGATTGAAGTGCCTCAAGCCGCGACTTATGTCTGGCAGGATGACTCCACCTACATCCAGCACCCGCCATTTTTCGACAATATTGCCGGGCCACTGCCGGTGATCGAAGACGTGGGCGGTGCGAGCATCCTGGCGTTGCTGGGTGACTCGGTGACCACCGACCACATCTCCCCTGCCGGAAATATCAAGGCTGACAGCCCAGCCGGTCGCTACCTGCGGCAAAAAGGCGTCGAACCCCGCGACTTCAACTCCTACGGCTCGCGCCGGGGTAACCATGAAGTCATGATGCGCGGCACGTTCGCCAACATCCGCATCCGCAACGAGATGCTGGGTGGCGAAGAAGGCGGCTATACGATCCATATTCCCACCGAGGAAAAACTACCGATCTATGACGCGGCCATGCGTTACCAGACCGAAGGCACGCCGCTGGTGGTGTTTGCCGGTCTGGAATATGGCACTGGCTCTAGCCGAGACTGGGCCGCAAAGGGCACTAACCTGCTAGGCATCAAGGCGGTTATCGCTGAAAGCTTCGAGCGGATTCACCGCTCTAATCTGGTAGGTATGGGCGTATTACCTTTGCAATTCAAAAACGGCCAAAGTCGCAAGACGCTGAAGCTGAAGGGCGATGAAAAAGTCGACATCAGTGGTTTGACCCACGCCGAGTTACGCCCTGGGATGAGTTTGAAACTGACCATCACCCGCACTGACGGCAGCCATGAAGACGTCGAAGTGCTGTGCCGGATCGATACCCTCAATGAAGTTGAATACTTCAAGGCGGGTGGCATTCTGCACTATGTGTTGCGTCAGTTGATTGGCAATACAGGAGGTCCGCAAGCCATCGCAAGCTGATCGGTTCACGTTATTGACCCAGCGTTTGTCGCCATGCGGGCTGCAGGCGCTGGTATTTTTAGCCAAACGGGCTGGCTGGCCCGCGATGGAGTGCAAAGCACGCCCATCGAAAACGAGCCCGGACCCAACTGATCATAAGTCCAATTTCCTTCCGAATAAGTGAGTGTTAGCGTAAAAGGCCGACGGTGATGGGTGCCTGGCACTCACGTTTTTGTTTGGCCGTCCAAATGAACACCTTGAATTGTCGAACAATATGCAGAAATAAGACCCCGCAAACGGGGGTCACAGCACCCGACTCCCATGTTAACGAGGTAAATTTTGAGTGTTCTTTAAAAAAGACGCTTAATTTTTCTACTATTTGGCCGATACCACGCTATAGCCCAGCGGATCGAACAGCCATGCGTAATAACCAGCCCATCACTCAACGCGAACGGACGTTTCCCGCGCAACAACGGTTGATATCAACCACCGATGCCAAGGGCGTAATCACCTACTGCAATGATGCGTTTGTCGAGATCAGCGGATTTTCCCGCGAAGAACTGCTTCGCGCACCGCACAATACGGTCCGCCACCCCGATGTGCCGTCTGCGGTCTTCGACCATATGTGGAGCACCCTAAAGCAAGCGCAGCCCTGGATGGGGATCGTTAAAAATCGTAGCAAAAACGGCGATTTCTATTGGGTGAACGCCTACGTCACGCCGATGTTTGAGAACAATCAGTGCGTAGGTTATGAGTCGGTACGGGTCAAGCCCACTGCGGAACAAATCCGTCGCGCTGAAGCGCTGTACTTGCGCGTGAATCTGGGAAAATCGGCGGTTCCTGGCCGAGATAAATGGCTGCCTGTGTTACAAGACTGGGTTCCATTCATCATGGTCAGCCAGCTAAGTTTTTTGATCGGTGCGTGGCTGAACTCCAATTGGGGCTTCGCACTGGCGGCCGTATTATCGGTACCGCTAGGCCTGCTCGGGTTGACTTGGCAACAACGTGGCATCAAGCGCCTGTTAAAACTGGCCGAGCAAACCACGTCTGACCCCTTGATTGCTCAAATGTATACCGACAGCCGTGGACCACAGGCCCGACTGGAAATGTCCATTCTCAGTCAGGAGGCGCGCTTGAGGACGTGCCTGACACGCTTGCAAGACACCGCCGAACAACTGACTGACCAAGCCAAGCAGTCGGACACCCTCGCCCACGCCAGCTCTTCGGGACTGGAGCGTCAACGCGTCGAAACCGAACAGGTGGCCACAGCCGTTAATCAGATGGCGGCGACCACTCAAGAAGTTGCCAGCCATGTGCAACGCACTGCGGAGGCGACCCAGCAAGCCAATGAACTGACGCGACGAGGTCGTAATATTGCTGGCGAAACCCGCGCCGCTATCCAGCGCCTGTCTGCCGCTGTCGGCGAAACAGGGCTGACCGTGACCCAGTTGGCCAGAGACAGCAACGAAATCGGCAGCGTAGTCGATGTGATCAAGGGCATTGCTGATCAAACCAATCTGCTGGCGCTGAACGCCGCCATCGAAGCCGCTCGCGCCGGAGAAATGGGCCGGGGGTTCGCAGTAGTCGCCGATGAAGTTCGCCAACTGGCACAACGCACCGCCGAATCCACCGGACAAATTCACGGCCTCATCGCTAAACTTCAACAAACGGCTACTGCGGCGGTGCAAACCATGGACGCCGGTCATCGCCAGGCAGAAGAAGGCGTTGCCAGGGTAATGGAAGCCGATCAGGCCTTGGCTGGCATCAGCGACGCCGTGGCCAACATTACCGACATGACCACCCAAATCGCCGCAGCAACCGAAGAGCAAAGCGCCGTCGCGGAGGAAATCAGCCGTAATATCAGCACCATTGCCGAACTCGCGGATAAAACCTCAGACGAAGCGCGGCGCTCGGCGCAATTGAGCGGTGAGCTGACCAGTACAGCACATACTCAGTACTCACTAGTTGAGCGCTTTAATCGGTAGTTGCTAATCGTTGTATCAGAAGCCCCGACAGACTTGTTTGTTGGGGTTTTTTATTGGGTGGAATTTAGATCGTAGGAAATTTCACACACTTAACCCATTTAGGATACAAACCACTTTAGTGAAAATTTTTTCACCACAGATTGAACTTGACTTAGTTAGCAAAACGCTATTGGTTGAATAATGATAGGTAGGCCTGTCAAAACGATCACTAAAATTAATTAATCTTAGTCAGGAATAAAAATGACCAATCAACCAAAGCATAGCTTAGAGGCCCCTACTGTTCCGGCAGCAGAGCCAGACGGTTTAATTAAAGTTGCCGATCTTCAAAGCGACATTGTCGTTCATTTACCGGTTTGGAGAGGAGCGATATCTCTCGATAGTTACCAACTGTTGGTGAACGGACTCACTATCGGGGATCCCGTTCAATTACCCACCCCCCTTCCAGACGTCGGTAGTTTGTTGACCCGACTCATTCCCATAGCAACTGAGCTCATGAACGATGGAAATTATTCAATCGCCTATCGAACAATTTCGTTCCCAGGACAAAATATATTCGATTCTGAGATGACTGTAATCAAGATCGATCGTACCGCACCGGGCGCAGCCCTGCTGGCTCCAATCATCTTTCCTAACATTACATTCGGTGACTCCCTCGCAGGCTTGATCCCCGGTTATGCCGGGATGGGACGGGGCGACCGTATTCAAACGGTGTGTAATGGAGTGCATGGACCTGTGATTTTGGTAGAGCCTGAGAACCTCACAACTTCATTAATAAAAATTCAGTTCGATAAAGCATTTTTGCTTTCTTTCGAAACCGATAAACTCGTGATCAATTACTCCATCACTGATCGTGCGGGCAATGTATCCATCACCTCTAAAACCATGGAATTAACCATAAACCAATAGTTTTTTGCATATTGTAAAAAACAGGCAGCTGGTCTGCCGGTTTTTTTATTTTTGTCGACGTTAAGTAGATTCCCATGGGCTTGTAGGAATAAATCCGCCCATGTAAGTTTATTCCTACAGCGAATGTTACATATTAGAAAACCCTACCCAAATGGATACGATACTTGACAAATTTCCCGACTAACATTACTTGTAGATGACTCGTTCATTACCTATCGGCCGGAACACCAGCGCCATCACTCCAACCTCACTTTAACTAGAAAAACACGTACGCAGCAGTTAACCTTTGACTAGACGCCGTCGTGCAGTCACACACGGCAATGTATTTCCCAGGATCAAATGATCACCGTGACCTATACATCCAATGCGGCAAAAATTTCAATCTCACTATTCGGAAGGATTATTAAACATGGACGATAACCAGTCGCCTGGCTCTCCTCCCATCAAGAAAAAAAAGCTGCCGACGGAAAGTAACCGTCCAGCTCGGCGAGACAGCCCTAGCAAACCCGGCTTGCCCGCAGGCCCTCAATTTCCGACAGAAACACAAGACAGCCCTAATTTCACTTCGACAACCGAGGAGATGTCACTTAATTACGATCATGAGACAGCGGTTGAATACGCGGCTGCATTGCCAGCCCTGATTTCCGGGCATCTGGCGGCCCCCTCGCTGGAGGACGTCGATCCAACGTCAGTGTCCCTCGACCAAGCCGGAAAAGGTTTCAGGGTGCTGATACCGGGGTCTGCGCACCTCGAACCTGGTGACGAGTTCAACCTGCTATGGGGAGGGGCGGTTTACCCAAAACAAATTATTGATGCGACGAACGCGAACCAAACGGTCATAGGCAGCGAATGGCTGTTTCACAGCCCAAGGTCTCATCTTCAGCAAGGCAAAGTAGAGGTGTGTTACGACGTTTACCGTAACGGCCAAAGGATCGGCACCTCAGCGATTCTGTACGTCAACCTGCACGAGTCCTACACCACAAACGACAAACACAAGAGCCGTAAAACCTCTTTTCAACGCAGAAGTAGACCGAACCGGAAGAAACCCTGACGGCCAAAATCAAAACCCCCAGTGAGTGATCACCAGGGGTTTTTGAGGTACTCGATGCAGAGTAAAAAGCCTTCGATATCAACCCATCAGAAGGCTAACCTGATACCCACATTCGCCCCCCACGGCTGCTCGACGTTATTGCCTTTCATGTAGTCGAAATCAGCGTGTACTTGCAGATTCTTCGACAGCGATACCGCCAACCCGACGCCCAGCTCGGCACGCGACCCGAACAGGTCATTGTCGAAACTCGTTTCATTGACCGACACCCTGTTACTGCGTGCGAACTCATGAGCCACCGCAGCACGAAGGTAAGGTCGGAGCACACCGCCGTCTTTCAGCGCTATGTTACGACCCACGGAGCTACCGACTTTGCCCAAAATCGATTGAGTGCGGTCGTTCTTGGCTTCCAGACCATTATCGAGGCGGTAGTGATCACCTTGCACCACCACAGCCTCCATCTGCGCGAAGGGTTCAATGAAATAGTCGTCGCCGAGCTTGATGTGCTTACCGACTTCCACCGAGCCACCGACAGCGGTGTTGTTGTAATCGCCTTCGGCCTTGGTCTGATCACTCATGGCAACCTTCGATTCGTTTCGAAATTTGTTGAGCTTAAGCACGGCGTCTACGTAGTAACCCGCCTCCGACAACCATGTGCCATAAGCCCCCACGTAGTAGCTGTCAACCTTGCCCGACGTTCCATGGCTAAGGTCCAAATCAGTTGTGCTGTAGCCACCCAGCACACCCAACAGTAAGTGGCCATTGCCAATAGGAACGGGGGCATCCGCACCGAACGACATTCCGCGTTGTTGCTGTTTATACTCAACACCAGCGCCAGTGGTGGCATCGAAACGACTGCCATAAGCCCGCATCCATCCCCCGCCTTCCTCGCTGCCGCGCACCTCACCCATGCGGCTGCGCAACGTCGTCAGCTCGCTCATAAAAACAGTCGGCGCCGCATTAAACAGTGCCAATGCGCTTTGGGTCGACGGACTGATGGTTTTGCCGGAACCGACGATAAACCAGTCATTGCCCTGTTTTTCCAGCTCGTATGAATACGCACCCAAATCCACCTTCTCGCCCAGCAGGTTAAACTGCGCATCACCGCCTTCGGTGTGGACGATCTGCAAGGGTTGCAGGTCTGGTGACACCGGTTCGGTGCCAGTGTTTTTTACTGCTAATGTGAAATTACCGTTGGCCTGACCGTTCACGTTCAACAGGTCACCCAACCCGGCATCAAGATCGATCTTCATGCCAAATACACCGCTCCCGGATAACTGGCCTAACGACAGCGTATGAAAGCCATCGAGACCGAATCTAACCTGGCTGCCATCAAGGCTCATGGTCTTGACAGCGTTATCGCCAACCATCTGCCACTGCGCGCCAGAATTGACGGCTAGATTGTTTCCATTGATCACATCGCCAGTGAGGCTCGCGTTGTTTTGTAGAGTCACATTGAGAGTGCTGGTGTCATCGGCGACCAAATTGCCGGTGAGAGTGCTGTTATCGACTTTGAGGTTGGCGGTGCTAACGTGTTTGACTTCCAGGAGGTTGCCGTTACCGGACAGTAGAGTGGATTCGTTTTGGACAACTATGTTAGCTAAACCACCAATGGAAACATTACCACTATGAATAATCTCATCAACTGTGATAGCCGACCCATACGTGCTCTGTACAATAGAGTTATCAATGGTGATAGCATCCAACTCCGTACTTCGTCCACCTCCGGGCAACTCCCCAGCCGAGGTCAATAACATTCCGACACTATCACCCAGAACATAACTACCTTCCTTCAAGATAACTGTACCGCCCTTCACATCTATGCCTATCCCTTTGCCTACACCGCTCTGAATTCCTACAACATCAGTATTGCTCAATTCTAGGTAACCCAACTTCCCCACCAAAACCCCCTTGCCAACGCCTGATATCTTACTATCGGTTATATATGCTTTTGACGGACCATTTATAATGCCACCCGCACCAAATTCTAACTTAAGCCCGTCTCCTTTAGAGTTAGAAATAACCGTTCCGCCCGCATTTAGTACGCTGGACCGAAGAATGAGTCCACCAGCGCCATATTGACTGATCGATCCACCTTTAATATTTATATATGAACTATCAACAGCAACACGTCCAACATCGGCGCCGCTGATATTAAAGGTCGCCCCTCCAGAAACTTGAAAATCGTTCTCGGTTGATGCACTAATTTCTGTGACGCCCCCCACGATATATTCAGTTTCTGCCCATGCGGCTCCAGCCACCGACATCCCTAAGGCAACTCCCGCCATACTCAAGTTCAGACGATTCAACTGTCGATTACTTTCCAATATCCATGCTCCCACGCTAAAAAATAGAGTGGGTATTGTCTAAAGTTGTAAACCTCAAATCTCCGCACGATATCTATTTAGTGTGTAGGACTTGTCTTGATCTTAGTAATATTTCTCCTACAGACATTTACTTGACGGCGAGGGATTCCTACCTAATGGACATTCTCAGCATCTGTTAACATTAGATTTTAATCGGATAATCGAATTTTACGATGGGCAACATCTACCAACTACGGCGGAGCGGATCAATCAGTGCTTTTTCGGCACAGAAAAAATTCTGTGCAGCTCGGTGATTATTACAAAAATAAAAAATGAAAATAATCAGCGCATTAATGCAGGACAAGTCTTATATCCAAGTAATACTATTCCGACAATCAAAATATTATATATAAAATATAATATTTATTTACCACCCCCTATTGACACAAAGGACGACTTACGATTAGTTCAACCACAGATAGAGAAACCCTCTACCTGATAGTATTTTTCAAACCTTGGACAATATTTGGCCAAACGTTAATTTGTGAAAAATTATCGGTCTTTTATTGCCAATTAAAAAGTAACGAACATTTAAAAAACCTAATGTCGTCTTTAAACCTGGAGAACTACCATGTGTACATCACACCCGCGCTCATTAATAACTCGCAAACGAAACCGTCCACGGGCATTGAATGCCCCGGTTATACCGTTGTCTGATCCCATCGATGGACTATTGACGCTTGATGACCTACAAAACCCCATTGTTGCAACTTTGGTCGTTTGGGACGAAGCCTTACCTGGAGACACATACCAACTGTTATGGAATGAAATCCCTACGGGACAAATCAAAAAAATTGCCGAGAATGAGGAACCCGGCGCTTCAATTTTTCTCAACGTCCCCGCAGCTCTTTTGGTTAACGACGGACGGTATGCTGTTGCTTATCAAGCCAAAAACTCGGGAGGGGGCCTAAGTAACGACTCTGACCCCACCCAGATCATTGTCGACAGAACCGCGCCAGGTGGCAGACTGCTGGCCGGGCTGGTATTCCCGTCAGTTATCAATGACGGTGTACTAACTTCTGCCGAATTGTCAGCTTTGGGCGATGTATTAAACACGAAGGTGCCTGGGTATACCGGCATAGCGTGGGGCGACTATATTCAAACGTTTTGGGGGGAGAAAGCTGGCCCGACGCATACGGTAATGGAAGATGAAGTCACTATGGATGAGGTGATGATCGACTTTAACCGAGCATTTTTGGAGAGTGTTGGCGATGTTACAGAGCCTGTACACTACATTATCACCGACCGTGCTGGAAACGTATCGATTAAATCCCAGACAAAAACATTTAGCCTGCTTCTAACACCCGTACCAAACAACTTCCCTGCGCCACTCTGCGAACAAGCAGAAGACGGTGTGATTGATGACGCGGACGCACGCGCCAATGTAGCCGTGAGTATTTCTAAATATCCCGATGCTCAATCCGGCGACAAAGTGACCCTGTACTGGGGTAATATTGCTTTGCCAGAAGCTGAGCTAAAGCCTGGCGATGAATCACAAGAGCCAATCTTTGATATCAATGTTCGTTATTCAACTATTGCACTGTCTGGGGATGGAGAGGTCGCGCTTCGTTATGAAGTCTTGCGCAATAATATTTTGATCGGTAGCTCTACTGAGCTAATGGTAAATGTCAATTTGAAATTACCAGGCCCCGTTGACCCGGACCCGGAAACCCCAGAAAATGAGAATCTCGATCTACCGATAATCCGAGGAACCAGCAGTAACGCTAATAACGATGACAACGTAATTGATGAAGAAGATTTTTTACTAGAGGCAAAAGCCGTCATTGGCTGGAAGAGTGATTTCGTAATAAGCGACCAAGTCCACTTATTCTGGGGTTCACAACCAACACCGATTACATTCCAGATAAAAACCATCGATCTAAACAAGGATATTACGCTAACCATCCCCAATGAAGTAATGGCTGCCGAGGGATCAGGCGAGGCGATCAAAGTTTACTATACCGTCAGTCATGACGGTAACCCAAACATATCCAAATCCTTCGCCCAATCAGTCGAAGTTCGATCCGAGGGCGATTTACCTGGCGGCGAAGTTGGCTTATCTCAGCCAGTGTATACAAGTGCCAATGAAAATAACGCTATCAGCCCGGTTTTAAGTCCTGACGGTACTCCCATTTTCATTGCTCCCTACGAAAATATCGAGAAATACCCTCGCGTCACCCTGGTGTTTCATGGGTACAACGCAGCCAACGGAAGCACACCTGTACCGGGCGCAAGTCTAGAGGAGACGCATACACTAGACGTTGACGAAATTGTCAACGGTTATAGCTTCCGCGTTCCAGATACCAAGTTACGGTTAATTTGTACAGGCCATGCAGAAGCTTATTACAAAGTCGATGGTCCTAACGGTCCGGTGAATTCCAGAACCGCGTCGGTTTTGATTCGAATGGCCATCCCTGGCGTAGGCTGCTGATGTAATGAACTGGGCGAGTCCTAACGGCTCGCCCTCTAATGAATTAATAAAACCGGAAAACATAATGACAAATTTTTTAAAAACCTTACTCCCTGCGCCCTCTATGCAAAACCTTCATGATCCTAGTGGTATAGGTTATGCGGATACACTTGACCCCAGAGTACCTCTTCTCGTAAAAGTAGGACCTTACTCAGGCATGGCGGTGGGTGATGTCATCGATCTATATTGCGATAGCATCCCTGTTTTAAACTATACGATCAAAGATGGAGATCTCATCCCTGAAACGCCGTCACATATTGTATTGGGACTGGATCAGCAGTACATTCGTCCTGAGCAGATAACCCTACTTTACGAAGTGACCGAACCTATTGGCGGGTTAAAAAATACATCCCACCCTGCCACCATCAGAGTTAAGTTGACATTACCCGGTGGGACTGACATTAACCCGGTCACACCGTGGGAAAACGAAGCCCTGATCAAAGTGGTTATTTCACCGCCAGGTATTATCAATTCGACCAAAGGTGTAAGCGTTACTATTGCGCCGTATCACAATATGGAATTAGGCGACAGAATTACACTTTCGTGGAACGGTGAATTCGTCAAGTATGAATTGAGTCTTGAATCCGAGATTGGCAAACCCGTCGTACTCCCCATTGCCAAGGACATCATTGATGCCGCTGGCGATTCCGACATGTTAGAAGTACGTTATGAACTTCGCGACGTTGTAAACAATTGGTCGCGCTGGTCTCTTCCCACTTACGTCGAAGTCGAAGTCGGCAACTCGACTTTGCCCGCCCCAGTCGCGCCACAGGCCCTGAATATGGAATTGGATCTGGTGACTCTGGCCGGTGCCGACGTACAGGCACTGGTGCTGTCTTATCCGGGTATCAATGCCACGGATGAAATCACACTAACTCTCGAACGCAGCACGGCTGAAGGCATGGGGCTGGAACCTTATGTCTCGAAAAAGGCAGTAGGGACGTCAGTCGGATTTGTGCAGTTCTTGATTCCGAATGAACAATTCGAGCCTATCGCCCAAGGCCGGGCGCGGCTTAAATATAAGGTTAAGACGGCATCCGGCGATGAGTTGCGTTCCAAAAGCCTGCCCCTGTCAATCGTCGGAGAAACTCAGGTGTTGGCGCCACCGAAGCTACCTGCGGCGGAGCAGAATAACGGCGTGCTTGATCCTACCGCGCACAACGTAATCGCTCAGGTGCCGGCCTATTATTTTATGGCTGACGGCAACGATGTCACGTTGGTATGGATGGGCAAGACGGCCAGCGGGGCCAATGTTATCCATGAGGAAGTCAAGAATCTCAATAGTGATGACGTCGGGGTGCCGCTGGCGTTTCTGATCCCCGACGAAAAAGTCAGCGCGTTGGCAGGTGGCACGCTAGAGCTGTATTACACAGTGACTACGTTCGCCCGAGCGTTTTTCAAGTCACCTTCGCTGCATGTTCAAGTGAGCGCAGGTGGAAGCACGCTACTGCCGCCTGCGATTGTCGAGGGACTGAGTGCTAACGGTGTACTCGATCCAGCTGACATCGTGTTGGAAGCAATCGTGCGTATTCGACCGTTCGCAGGCATGGCGCCGTTGGACAAAGTTATCCTTCATTGGGATGGCACATCCCCGGGCGGGGCATACAGCACAAGCACTACGCTTAACAGCGGAACGTCGGGGAAGGAAGTGCTTTTCCGGGTCAAAAAAATGTATGTGGACGCCAACCTGAACGGCAATGTCAACGTGTCGTACACGGTGAAACGAGGTAATCAGACGTTCTCCTCGGACGTGCTGCTCGTAAAAGTTGCTGCGCATGGCCCTACTTTGCTCCCCAAACCTACCGTCGCCGGTGTAGATCAAGACGACATCCTGATCCCGGAAAACGTCCCTGATTCCGGCGTCATCGTGACGGTCCCTCGCTACACCGACATTGATGGCAAAGACAGCATTATTGTGAAGTGGGCAGGCAGTTTTCCTTATACGACCGCGCCTCAGGTAGCGGGCGACGCGGGAGAGATCGACTTTACATTGCCCAAGTCGTTAGCGGTGGCGAGTGCAGGCAGTGAGGTCAGCGTCAACTACAGCGTCACTCGTGGCGAAGCCGCGCCGGTTGAGTCACCAGCGAAGACCTTTCATGTGCAGGCGCTGGCGCCGCCTTTGAATTTGGGCGCCGACCACGCACTGACACTCGGTGGCTATGTAGTATTCGAAGGGCGGCCACCCGCGAATCCGCCGGTGAGTGCAATTTATACCCGCGTCGCAACCGGTGGTCAGCCACCTTACCAATACCAATCAAGCGCCACAGCGGTTGCGCTTGTGGATAACCATGGCAAGGTTATCGCTGCTGGTAACGGCGTTACGACGATCACGGTTACGGACGCGCTGGGTGCCACGGCTAGTTACACACTGACCACCTCGGGTGCACGGGTTTTCGTGGGTTTCCAAGATATACGCAAAGACTTCTATGGCTATCGGGCTTTTTGCGATCAGCAAGGCGTTCATTCAATGAACGTTAATGACTTCAAACAACTTCGCGCCGTTTATGCAGAGGAAGACCCGTCAGTAGGCCACCTATTGGGCTGGAATAACGGCTGGGGCTGGTGGACGAATGAACAAGTATCCAGTGGTTCACTCGGCAACTCTCGCTCCTTCAACCTGGACGGTGGCAGCGTGAACTTGGTGTCGAACAATTTGAAATTGAACTGTTTCGGGATTAGAAAGTAAAAATCAAGCGCTGTAACAGGTAGGTCCCGGTTTGGGCCCTACCTGCTCTAAACACGCACCAACAGGTATTTAGCGGCCCTTTAAAAATGTCTCAACGGCCTGCGCCGCGCTGTCCAAGTGCTCCTCATGAGTAAACCCCGACGACTTCAACGGTTTCAGATCATGATCACCGCTCGTTAGCCAATAAAGACTGATCAGCGCTGACAACTCATACCCCTCCACTGTCTGGCGATTACCCAGCGCGTCCCGTTCGCCTTGCACGATCAGCGTCGGCGTTTTCAACCCCGCCAAGTGCGCGACCCGGGGCTTTTGCGGCTTACCCGCGGCATAAAACGGATAGCCCAGGCATACCAACCCATCTACCCCCAACTCATCAGCCACCAGACTGGCCATTCTGCCGCCCATGGACTTGCCGCCGATGGCCAGGCGGCCAGCGACCTGTGGTCGCACCTGCGTGTAGACCTGCCGCCAACAGTCAAGTAGCTGCGCTTGCGGGTTGGGCGGGCGCTTGCGGCTATCAACCCGCCGCTGGGCCATGTGGGCGAACTCGAAGCGCAATACGTTGACGCCCCGTGCTGCAAGGCGTTCAGCGATTCCATTCATGAAATCGCTGTCCATTGGCGCACCCGCTCCGTGAGCCAAAATCAGGGTCGCCACAGGGTCTTCAGCCCGCTTCGAGGAAGGCGTCCATAACCAACCATTGTTGTACGCCAGTTGCGCGCATTGATCCTCGTCAATACCGGCCCTTTGCCCATTGCTCATGCTTGCCTCGCTTTTGATCAGTCTGAATAACTCGGCGCTATGACCCGGAGCTCTGTTCCGGAGCTCTGTTGCGAACAAAGCAAGATAGGAACACACCTAAATGACTACAACGAACAGTACCGCCTACAACTACCGGGTGGTCCGCCAATTCGCCATTATGACGGTGGTGTGGGGGATCGTCGGAATGGGGCTCGGTGTATTTATCGCCGCGCAATTGGTTTGGCCCGAACTCAACTTCGACTTACCGTGGACAACATTTGGGCGTCTGCGCCCCTTGCACACCAATGCGGTGATTTTCGCCTTTGGTGGTTGTGCGCTGTTTGCAGCCTCTTACTACTCGGTACAACGCACCTGCCAGACGCAACTGTTCGCCCCGAAACTGGCGCAGTTTACGTTCTGGGGTTGGCAGCTTGTGATCGTACTGGCCGCCATCTCGTTGCCACTCGGTTATACCAGCTCCAAGGAATACGCCGAACTGGAGTGGCCGATCGATATTCTGATCACCATTGTTTGGGTCGCCTACGCGGTCGTGTTTTTTGGCACGCTGAAAAAGCGCACCACTAAACACATTTACGTCGGCAACTGGTTCTTCGGTGCGTTCATCCTCACCGTGGCAATTTTGCACATCGTCAACAACCTTGAAGTACCGATCAGTTTGACCAAGTCCTACTCGATCTACTCCGGGGCGACGGACGCCATGGTGCAGTGGTGGTACGGGCACAACGCAGTAGGGTTTTTCCTCACTGCAGGCTTTTTGGGGATGATGTATTACTTCGTGCCCAAGCAAGCCGAACGTCCGGTGTATTCGTATCGGTTGTCGATCGTTCACTTCTGGGCATTGATCACGCTGTACATCTGGGCCGGTCCTCACCACTTGCACTACACCGCCCTGCCGGATTGGGCCCAGTCGTTGGGCATGGTGATGTCACTGATTTTGCTGGCTCCAAGTTGGGGCGGCATGATCAACGGCATGATGACGTTATCAGGTGCCTGGCATAAGTTGCGCAGCGATCCGATCCTGCGCTTCTTGGTCGTCTCACTCGCGTTCTACGGCATGTCGACGTTTGAAGGGCCGATGATGGCCATCAAAACCGTCAACGCCCTCTCCCACTACACCGACTGGACCATCGGCCACGTACACGCCGGCGCTCTTGGCTGGGTAGCGATGATCTCGATTGGTGCCCTTTACCACATGATCCCGAAAATCTTCGGTCGTCCACAAATGCACAGCATGGGTTTGATCAATGCGCATTTCTGGCTGGCAACCATTGGCACCGTGTTGTACATCGCCTCGATGTGGGTCAACGGCATTGCTCAAGGCCTTATGTGGCGCGCAGTCAACGAAGACGGCACGCTCACTTACTCCTTCGTCGAAACCCTGGTCGCAAGCCACCCCGGCTATGTGGTGCGGCTAATTGGTGGCGCAATTTTCTTCAGCGGCATGCTGCTGATGGCCTACAACACGTGGCGCACCGTGCGGGCTTCAGTGCCTGCCGAAGCCATCGCCGCTGCGCAAATGGCCTGAGGAGTTCGCCATGAAACACGAAGTAATCGAGAAAAACGTTGGCCTTTTAATGCTCCTGATGGTGCTGGCTGTGAGCATCGGCGGTCTGACGCAGATTGTGCCGCTGTTTTTTCAGGACGTGACCAACAAACCGGTCGAAGGCATGAAGCCTTACACCGCGCTGCAACTTGAAGGTCGCGACATCTATATCGCCAACGGCTGTGTGGGTTGTCACTCGCAGATGATTCGGCCGTTCCGGGCTGAAACCGAACGCTATGGGCACTATTCAGTGGCCGGTGAAAGCGTTTGGGATCACCCATTCTTGTGGGGCTCCAAGCGTACAGGGCCGGATTTGGCAAGGGTCGGCGCACGCTATTCGGATGATTGGCACCGCGCGCACTTGTACAACCCGCGCAACGTCGTGCCGGAATCGAAAATGCCCGCCTACCCATGGCTGGTAACGACTCCACTCGACAGTAGCCACACTGAAATCAAGCTCAAAACCATGCGTAATTTTGGCGTGCCATACACCGACGGCGACATCGCCGGGGCCGTCGAATCTGTCAAGGGCAAAACCGAGATGGACGCGCTGGTTGCCTACCTGCAAGTGCTTGGCACTTCGATCAAGAGCAAGAGGTAAGCCATGACAACTTTTTGGAGCACCTACATTTGCGTCCTGACCATTGGCACGCTGATAGCCCTCACTTGGTTGCTGGTCGGCACCCGCAAAGGCGAAACCAAAGGCAGCACCGATCAGACCATGGGTCACAGCTTCGACGGCATTGAGGAATATGACAATCCACTGCCGCAATGGTGGTTCATGTTATTCGCCGGGACGATCGTATTTGCGATCGGTTACTTGATCCTTTATCCGGGTTTAGGTAACTGGAAAGGCGTTTTGCCCGGCTATGAAAATGGCTGGACCGGGGTTAACGAATGGCAGAAGGAAATGGACAAGGCTGACGCCAAGTTCGGACCCATCTTCGCCAAATTCGCTGCCATGCCGGTGGAGGAAGTCGCAAAAGATCCACAGGCATTGAAAATGGGTGGTCGCCTGTTTGCGTCCAACTGCTCGGTTTGCCACGGCTCGGACGCTAAGGGTGCTTACGGCTTTCCTAACCTGGCGGATAAAATTTGGCGCTGGGGCGGCAGTCCCGACACCATCAAGACCACCATCATGGGTGGTCGCATCGCGATGATGCCGGCTTGGGGTCCGATTCTTGGTGACGAAGGGGTGAAGAATGTGGCGGCGTATGTACGTCACGGTCTTGCCGGTCTGCCACGCTCGGCTGACGACACTGCCAACATTGAGGCAGGCCAACAAACGTTCAACACCACCTGTGTTGCTTGCCACGGCCCTGCCGGTAAAGGTACTCAGGCAATGGGCGCGCCGGACTTGACTCAACCTGCCGGTTTCATTTACGGCAGCAGCGTGGCGCAATTGCAACAAACCATCCGTTACGGGCGTCAGGGCCATATGCCTGCGCAAAACGATCTGCTAGGTAATGACAAAGTGCAGTTGTTAGCGGCCTATGTTTACAGCCTATCCCAAGACAATGCACAGACTGGGGAACAAACAGCCAAGGCAAAATAGTCTTTCTGTAAAGAAAATAACCTAAGGCTAAGAAACTGCCACTCTCTGGACAAGAGCGGCAGTTTTCTTATTTTCCGCGACTAAGTGTCGCACCTATTATGAGAACGGCTTCCCACCCTAGTCATTCAGGACTAAGCTTCCCCGCACAGTGGACGCATAACAGTAGGCCACCGAAAAAGTGATACACATTGTGCATTGCAGATTGTTCGACACTGCGCGCAAAACGCCCGGTAATACGGCTCTTCGCCGCTTACTTTGGTATTAGCGGGTAGCTTCTCGTGATGCACACTTTATTTCACTCGCTTGGAACCGTTACTTTGTATGTCTACCTCAGCATTTCTTCAGGATGCCCGATGGCCTCCTGACCATGCTGTAACGGCCGCAGAATAAGCTTCAGGGAGCAATTGCACGGCTTTGGTCGCGTTGCAATGAAAACCTGCTTTCTCCATACTTGCGACCGCTTTTTTATTCCAAAAAAACACTCCAACCGTGGAACCTTAGAATGAGCACAGCAATCAGTCCGACTGCTTATAACTATAAGGTAGTCCGCCAGTTCGCCATTATGACGGTGGTCTGGGGGATCCTTGGCATGGGGCTTGGTGTCTTTATCGCCTCACAGCTTGTATGGCCCGATTTAAATTTGGGTTTGCCGTGGACGACATTCGGACGCTTACGCCCACTGCACACAAACCTGGTGATTTTCGCCTTTGGTGGTTGTGCATTGTTTGCCACTTCTTATTATGTCGTGCAGCGAACCTGCCAGACACGATTGATCTCTGATGGCATGGCTGCTTTCCACTTTTGGGGATGGCAAGCAGTAATCGTCGGCGCAATCATCACTCTGCCGTTGGGCTATACAACGACTAAGGAATACGCCGAACTGGAATGGCCTCTCGCTATTTTGTTGGCCATTGTCTGGGTTACTTACGCGATTGTGTTTTTTGGCACCATCGTTAAGCGCAAGACCAAACACATTTACGTGGGCCTCTGGTTCTATGGCGCGTTTATTCTTGTGACTGCGATGTTGCACATCGTTAACCACGCCTCGTTACCTGTTTCGCTCTTTAAGTCCTATTCGGCTTACGCCGGTGCGACGGATGCAATGATTCAATGGTGGTACGGCCACAACGCGGTAGGGTTCTTCCTTACCACGGGCTTCTTGGGAATGATGTACTACTTCGTTCCGAAGCAGGCCGAGCGGCCGATCTACTCTTATCGTTTGTCGATCGTGCACTTCTGGGCGCTGATTACCCTGTACATCTGGGCCGGTCCGCACCACTTGCACTACACCGCATTACCGGATTGGGCTCAGTCGCTGGGCATGGCGATGTCGATCATTCTCCTGGCGCCTAGCTGGGGCGGGATGATCAACGGGATGATGACCCTCTCAGGTGCATGGCACAAGCTGCGCACCGACCCGATCCTGCGCTTCCTGGTAGTCTCCCTGGCGTTTTACGGCATGTCGACCTTCGAAGGTCCGATGATGGCCATCAAGACCGTCAACTCGCTGTCTCACTACACCGACTGGACAATCGGCCACGTACACGCCGGCGCTCTTGGCTGGGTAGCGATGATCTCGATAGGCGCCTTGTACCATATGATCCCGAAGGTCTTCGGCCGTCCTCAGATGCACAGTGTTGGCCTGATCAACACCCACTTCTGGTTGGCAACTATCGGCACCGTTTTGTACATCGCCTCGATGTGGGTCAATGGTATTACTCAGGGCCTGATGTGGCGTGCGATCAATGATGACGGCACCCTCACCTACTCGTTCGTTGAAGCGTTGCAAGCCAGCCACCCGGGCTACATTGTGCGCGCCATTGGCGGTGCTTTCTTCGCCAGCGGCATGCTGTTCATGGCGTACAACGTGTTTCGCACTGTACGCGCCTCGGACCCGGTTGAAGCTGATGCCGCCGCTCAGATCGCTGTAGTTGGAGCTCACTGATGAGACACGAAGTTCTCGAGAAGAACATTGGCCTGCTGGCCTTTTTCATGGTCATCGCCGTCAGCGTCGGTGGCTTGACCCAGATCGTTCCATTGTTCTTCCAGGATGTGACCAACAAACCTGTCGAAGGCATGAAGCCGCGCCCGGCACTGGAGCTTGAAGGTCGCGACATCTTCATCGCCAACGGTTGTGTTGGCTGCCACTCGCAAATGATTCGTCCTTTCCGCGCGGAAACAGAACGCTACGGTCACTATTCAGTAGCCGGTGAAAGCGTTTGGGATCACCCGTTTCTGTGGGGTTCCAAGCGTACCGGTCCTGACTTGGCCCGCGTCGGCGGTCGCTACTCTGACGACTGGCACCGCGCCCACCTGTACAACCCTCGTAACGTCGTGCCCGAGTCGAAAATGCCTGCCTACCCGTTCTTGGTAGAAAACAAGCTCGACGGCAAAGACACAGGGAAAAAAATGGAAGTCTTACGCACGCTTGGCGTTCCTTACACTGACGAAGATATCGCCGGTGCAAGCGCTGCCGTGAAAGGCAAAACTGAAATGGATGCGTTGGTCGCTTACCTTCAGGGCCTCGGCACCATCATCAAAAGCAAACGGTGATAGTGATGGATATCGGCATGATTCGAGGCCTTGGCACAGTTGTTGTGCTGGTGGCGTTTATCGGTCTGGCACTGTGGGTATTTAGCGGACGACGTAAGTCCGAGTTCGATGAGGCGACCTTGCTGCCCTTTGCGGATGATCCCGAAGCCATCAAGCACGTCGAGCAAGAACAAGCGTCCAGGAGTAACAAAGAATGACAACGTTCTGGAGCCTGTACGTCACAGTTCTCAGTTTGGGTACCATTTTTGCCCTGACCTGGTTGCTGATGTCGACCCGCAAGGGCCAGCGCAGCGAGCAGACTGAAGAAACAGTGGGCCATTCCTTCGATGGCATCGAGGAATACGACAACCCGCTGCCTAAATGGTGGTTCATGCTGTTTCTCGGCACCATTATTTTTGCATTGGGCTATCTTGCGCTGTACCCAGGCCTAGGCAACTGGAAAGGCCTGTTACCAGGCTACGGTTACCTGGACAACGACAAAAAGACCGAGTTCGCCAATGGCCAAAGCGGCTGGACTGGCGTTCACGAATGGGAGAAGGAGATGGCCAAATCGGACGCTAGATTTGGTCCGATTTTCGCTAAGTTTGCGTCGATGCCCATCGAAGAAGTAGCCAAAGACCCGCAAGCCTTGAAGATGGGGGGCCGCTTGTTCGCCTCCAACTGCTCGGTTTGCCACGGTTCCGATGCGAAAGGTGCTTACGGTTTTCCTAACCTGACCGACGAAGATTGGCGCTGGGGTGGCGACCCGCAAACCATCAAGACCACCATCATGGGTGGCCGCCATGCGGTAATGCCTGCATGGGGTCCGGTGATCGGTGATCAGGGGGTACGGGACGTTTCTGCATTCGTCACCACACAACTGGACGGTCGTAAACTGCCTGCCGATTCGAACGCAGATCCAGTTGCGGGCCAAAAATTGTTCGCCACCAATTGTGTTGCGTGCCACGGACCAGAAGGAAAAGGAACTCCAGCAATGGGCGCCCCAAACCTGACTCATCCGGCGGCGTTCATCTACGGTTCGAGCTTCGCGCAATTGCAGCAGACTATCCGTTACGGCCGTCAGGGCCAGATGCCTGCTCAGGAATTGCTGCAAGGTAACGACAAGGTTCACCTGCTGGCTGCTTACGTTTACAGCCTCTCCCATGGAGAAAAAGCAGCCACTGCCGACTAACGCTCGAGGGCGGCACGCAACGGCCCCGTCAATAAAGTTGACGGGGCCGTTTTGCCTTTTGAGTATGCTCGCTCATTATTAAGTCTGCCCTGTGCGGGTCAACTCTAGTGAATCTTCAGCGTTGCAACGGGACGACGAGCTCGCCAGTCGTTTTTCTCCACCACGCTGACAGTTAACGAAGTTTTGTCGTCGGACAGCGTGGCTATGAGGTAACTTTGTCGAAATGCCGCGCCGCTCAAAAATACCGGCACTTCGCCAAACCGCCGGAGATCACCATCGTATTGACCCAACTCTAAATGCTTATGCCCGGCGAATACCGCTACCACCCCATAACGCTGGATCATATCCCTGAATCGCTGGACCAAATGGTCATCGCCACTCCATCTGCCCGGTTTATGCATATTCAAAATAATGATTTTGCCACTCGCCCGTGCGCCTTGCAGGTCGCGTTCGAGCCAGTCCAGCGCGTGGGTGATTTCATACTCGCGTTTGTTAAACAGTAACGCGTTACCGGCAGTGAAGTTAACGTGGTAAGTAGGCTCGTTATTCAACTGCACCCAATGGACTTGCCCCATGGTGCGTGAATACGCCAGGCTGCCGTAGTAAGACCTGCCAAACGTAGCATCCTTGGCGGCGAGGTCCATATTATCGACCTTGCCCCAGTAGCGATCAATGAAATCGCTCACACTCCCGCCTGCGCAGGCATTGAATAAACAGTCATCCACATTGTTGGCATAGTCATGGTTGCCTAACCCGTAGTCATACTGATTGTTCAGCAAGCTCGCCAACGTCTCACGCACGTAGCTACGCTCGGACGCGTGACCGTAAGCCGTCATGTCACCGTTGATCATTACGGGTACTGCATTGCCGCCACCATGCTGGTCGCGAAACGTTTGAATACTGGTGTATTGCGCAACGATGAAAGCGGCCGATCGAGCATCCCTGACCGAACTCGATTCGTTGCTACCATCCTCTGATTTGTCAGTCCACGGGTATTGAGGATCTGACGCAAACACCATGTGAGTGGGTGTATCGCCAGCGTACGTAGCTGGCACAACAACGGCGCATAACAGCAATGCAATACACGCCAAGCGCTTTGTAGTGGGCGGTAAGTTAAAAGATGAATTGGGCATGGAAATCCTTTTCCTAAAGTTTTCAAAATACAGAATCAACGGCGTTATCCATTGACTCCAGGACAGTAGATAGATGAGTAACAGCGCCGTCCAGAGACCTATGAAGTTCTCGAAACTTTCATCCCGATCTTACGGCCGACAGGCGACAATCCCTTATTGGATCGGGCAAAGGACTACCAATCGTCCATAATTCATCCATTCATTGACTCAGATCACCTACACCAACATTCGTGTTAGCCCAACGCGACCAAAGGCCGCACACTTAGACTTGGGCGACAGGCGTATCATTGATGCCTTGGCGACACTACTTCTGACCTCGGCTGGCACGCACTGGCCAAGGCATTTTTCCACTGCCGTGGGACGCACTAATGAGCAATCAGATTCCGGTACACAACGTTACTCCGCCGTCTAAAAACGACAACAGCACTGTCGACCTCTACGCCTCGCGGGAAAAAATCTACACGCGCGCCTTTACCGGTCTTTTTCGCAATTTGCGAATGGCCGGCGGGGCCGGGTTGTTTCTATTGTATTTCGGCACGGTTTGGCTGAATTGGGGCGGGCATCAAGCGGTCTGGTGGAACCTGCCGGAACGCAAGTTCTATATCTTTGGAGCAACCTTCTGGCCGCAGGACTTCATTCTGCTGTCGGGCATATTGATCGTCAGTGCTTTTGGTCTGTTCTTCATCACCGTGTTCGCCGGTCGTGTCTGGTGCGGGTATACCTGTCCGCAAAGCGTCTGGACCTGGATTTTCATGTGGTGCGAAAAAGTCACCGAGGGTGACCGCAACCAGCGCATCAAGCTGGATAAAGCACCGATATCATCCAACAAGCTCCTGCGCAAAGCCGCAAAGCACAGCCTCTGGCTATTGATTGGTTTCGTTACCGGCCTGACTTTCGTGGGTTATTTCGCGCCGATCCGGGAACTCACCCTCGAGTTCTTCACAGGGCAGGCGGAAGGCTGGTCGTATTTCTGGGTAGGTTTTTTCACCCTTGCCACTTACGGCAACGCTGGCTGGCTGCGCGAGCAAGTGTGCATCTATATGTGCCCGTATGCGCGCTTCCAAAGTGTGATGTTCGATAAAGACACCCTGATCGTTTCCTATGACCCTCGTCGCGGTGAGAAGCGCGGCACGCGGAAAAAGGACATCGATTACAAAGCGCAAGGCTTGGGCGATTGCATCGATTGTACGATGTGCGTACAAGTTTGCCCGACCGGGATCGACATCCGTGACGGCTTGCAAATTGAATGCATCGGTTGCGCCGCGTGCGTCGATGCGTGCGACACGATCATGGATAAAATGAATTACCCCCGCGGGCTTATCAGTTACACCACTGAACACAACCTGTCAGGGCAAAAAACTTATAAACTGCGACCTCGCTTGATCGGCTATGCAGTGGTGCTGCTAATCATGATGGGGCTCCTTGCGAGCGCGTTCTTCATGCGGTCCCTGGTCGGTTTCGACGTGAGTAAGGACCGGGTTCTGTACCGGGAAAACGCTGAAGGCCGGATCGAAAACGTCTACAGCCTAAAAGTCATGAACAAAGATCAAGTCGACCACAGCTATGTGCTCGACGCATCTGGATTACCCGACCTGAAACTGCAGGGTCGCCGCGAGTTCAAGGTAGCCGCAGGTGAGATTTTCACCATGCCGTTCGAGTTATCGAGCGCTCCGGAGCAATTGCCATCGAGCACCAACGAGGTGACCTTCACCCTCAAAGACGCCGATAACAGCAGCACCCACGTTCAAGCCAAGAGCCGTTTCATCGGTCCACAAATTCGATAAGAGACAATTGTCATGCCCGTAGCAACAGCGTCCAGCCCTTGGTACAAGCACATTTGGCCATGGATCATCATCGGAATCCTTGCGTTTTCAACGACCTTGACGCTGGCGATGGTCACCATCGCCGTGAAGAATCCGGACAACCTGGTCAACGATAACTATTACGAGGCTGGCAAGGGCATCAACCGATCGCTGGACCGCGAAATATTGGCTCAAAACATGAAAATGCACGCGGCGATTCATCTCGACGAAGTGACCGGTGAAACCGTGCTGCGCTTGACCGGCGGTAGCCAACCGGAAAAATTGGAGCTGAACCTCATCTCGCCCACCCAACCAGAAAAAGACCGCAAGGTGGCGCTGACTCGCAGCGCTTCACAGCCGGGTCGCTACATCGGTCAACTGCCCGATAAGATTGAGGGTCGGCGCTTCGTTGAAGTACTGGGCGAAGAGCAAGGTCAGACCTGGCGCCTGTTTGAAGAAGAGCAGATCAACCACGACAAAGACCTGACCTTGGGCGACGAGCCGTTGCAAGGCGCGGAAGACATGAAAAACTGATCCATGTCCACCCTCATCCCCTGCTACCACTGCGCGTTGCCGGTCCCAACCGGCAAGCGCTTCACCGCCGTTGTGCTCGGAGAAACCCGCGAGCTCTGTTGTCCGGGTTGTCAGGCGGTGGCCCAAGCCATCGTGGCGGGCGGCCTGGAAAGCTATTACAGCCATCGCAGCGAGGCGTCGGCCAACCCGTCCGAATTACCCGTGCAATTGATCGACGAACTTGCACTGTATGATCGCCCAGACGTTCAAGCGCCGTTCGTGCGCCATGAGGGTGAGCAGGTCGAAACTACCCTGCTCATGGAAGGCATCAGCTGCGCGGCGTGCGGCTGGTTGATCGAACGCCACTTGCGCAGTTTGCCTGCGGTCACCGAAGCTCGATTGAATTTATCCAACCATCGGCTGCAGGTGCGATGGACCCACAGCGAATTGGCCTTGAGCCAAGTGCTCAGCGAATTACGCAGCATCGGTTACGCCGCGCACCCTTATCAGTCAGACCGCGCGGCCGAACAGCTGGCCAGTGAAAACCGCCTCGCCTTGCGTCAACTTGGGGTCGCTGGCCTGCTGTGGTTCCAGGCCATGATGGCAACCATGGCCACCTGGCCAGAGTTCAACATGGACCTCAGCCCGCAGATGCACACCATCTTGCGCTGGGTCGCGATGTTCCTCACAACGCCCATTGTGTTCTACAGTTGCACCCCCTTTTTTCGTGGCGCCCTACGGGATTTCCGTACCCGGCACCTGACCATGGATGTCTCGGTGTCGCTGGCCATCGGCAGTGCCTACATAGCAGGTATCTGGACAGCCATCACCGGAGTTGGGGAGCTGTACTTTGATGCCGTCGGCATGTTTGCGCTGTTCCTGCTGGCCGGACGCTACCTGGAACGGCGTGCTCGCGAGCGCACGGCGGCGGCGACGGCACAGTTGGTGAACCTGTTACCGGCCTCCTGCCTGAGACTGAGCAATGACGGGCAAAGCGAACGCATTTTGCTCAGTGAACTGCGTCTCCATGACCGTGTATTGGTACACCCCGGCGCGGTACTTCCAGCGGATGGCCGTATTCTTGAAGGTATCTCCAGCATTGATGAGTCACTGCTGACCGGCGAATACCTGCCGCAGCCACGATGCGTAGGCGATTCGGTCACTGCCGGCACGCTCAACGTCGAGGGCGCGCTGACGGTGCAGGTGCTGGCGTTAGGGCATGACACCCGGCTGTCGGCCATCGTCCGCTTGCTGGAACGCGCCCAAGCCGAAAAGCCGCGCTTGGCGGAAATCGCTGATCGCGCCGCGCAGTGGTTCCTGTTGTTGTCATTGGTTTCGGCGGCGGTCATTGGCCTGGTCTGGTGGCAGCTCGACCCTTCGCGGGCGTTCTGGATTGTGCTGGCCATGCTGGTCGCAACTTGTCCCTGCGCGCTGTCATTAGCGACCCCGACGGCCCTGACCGCTGCCACCGGCTCGTTACACAAGCTCGGGCTTTTGCTGACCCGCGGCCATGTGCTTGAAGGTCTCAATCAAATCGATACAGTGATTTTCGACAAGACCGGCACCCTCACCGAAGGTCGATTGGCCTTACGCAAGATTCTGCCCTTGGGAATGTTAGACGCCGATCTTTGCCTTGGGCTGGCGGCCGCCTTAGAGAACCGCTCCGAACATCCGATTGCTCGGGCTTTCGGTCGGGCGCCGGTCGCGGCAGAAGATGTTCACAGCACACCGGGGCTGGGTCTGGAAGGTCTTGTTGGCGAGCAGCGCGTGCGTATCGGTCAACCGGCATTCGTCTGTGAACTCAGCGGTTGCGCTGCTCCATCCTTACCTGACGATGCGGGCCAATGGCTGCTACTGGGCGACACTCAGGGGGCGCTGGCGTGGTTCGTCCTGGACGACCGCTTGCGTGCTGACGCCCCTGCGCTGCTGGAAGCGTGCCGGGCACGCGGCTGGAGGACTTTATTATTGTCCGGCGACAGTTCACCCATGGTTGCCAGCGTCGCCGCCGAACTGGGCATCGACGAAGCCCACGGCGGACTGCGCCCGGACGACAAACTCAAAATTCTGCAAGGACTGCATCAACAGGGCCGCAAGGTGATGATGCTCGGTGACGGCGTAAATGATGTGCCGGTACTCGCTGCCGCCGACATCAGTGTCGCCATGGGTTCGGCCACCGACCTGGCCAAAACCAGCGCCGACGCGGTGCTGTTATCCAATCGTTTGCAGGTATTGGTACAAGCCTTCACGCTGGCACGGCGCACTCGTCGGGTAATCATTGAGAACTTGATGTGGGCCACTCTATACAATGGCCTCATGTTGCCATTCGCCGCCCTTGGCTGGATCACTCCAATCTGGGCGGCGATTGGCATGTCCATCAGTTCATTGACCGTGGTCCTCAATGCGTTGCGCCTGACCCGCGTAAAAGCGCTGCCAGACCAAACACCGCACTTCCATAATCGCCCGCTGCCGACATGATTCGGCAATCGGCTTCGGAGGCTTCATGCCGGCTCTTTATGTGATGATCCCAGCAGCGCTGCTGATTGTTGCGGTTGCCATTTACATCTTTTTCTGGGCCGTTGACAGCGGCCAGTACGACGACCTTGACGGCCCGGCCCACAGTGTTTTGTTCGACGATCAAGACCCACAACACCTGGCCGCCATGGAGCAAGCCCAAACTCACAAGCCGTTACCTGACGCCGATAACGCCAATAACAACGGCGAGAAACCACCTCATGCTTGAGCTGGCGCCCCTTTTAGTGTCAGCGCTGATCCTGGGGCTGCTCGGCGGCGGTCATTGTCTGGGCATGTGTGGCGGCCTGATGGGCGCGCTGACCCTGGCGATCCCCAAAGAACAACGCAGCCGCCGTTTCCGCCTGCTGCTGGCGTACAACCTGGGACGAATTCTCAGCTACGCCACAGCTGGTCTGCTGATCGGGCTGGCAGGCTGGGCCGTCGCTAACAGCCCTGGCGCGATGATCATGCGAGTGATCGCTGCCTTACTGCTGATTGCCATGGGTCTGTACCTCGCTGGCTGGTGGAGCGGTCTGACCCGTATCGAAAGCCTCGGACGCGGCCTGTGGCGCTATATACAGCCAGTTGCCAGCCGATTGCTTCCCGTGTCAAGCCTGCCTCGGGCTTTGCTGCTGGGTGCGCTTTGGGGCTGGCTGCCATGCGGGTTGGTCTATAGCACGCTGTTGTGGTCGGCCAGCCAAGGCAATGCCATCGACAGCGCATTGCTGATGCTCGCCTTTGGCCTCGGTACATGGCCCGTATTACTTGCCACAGGCCTGGCCGCCGAACGCACCACGGCCATTTTGCGCAAACGTGGCGTGCGCATGGCGGGCGGCGTGCTGGTCATCCTGTTTGGCCTCTGGACCTTGCCCGGACCCCATCAGCATTGGCTGATGGGCCATTAGCCTTGGCACGACTTCACGCCTGTTTGATGTATATCAACATCAATAAAACCACTCTTCCCTAGACTCCGGACACTGCCAGCCTTTTCGGGGAAATGTCCGCATGCTCGATGCCATCCATTGGGATTCCGATCTGATCCGCCGCTATGATCTGGCGGGGCCACGCTATACGTCCTACCCAACTGCGGTGCAATTTCAGACAAAGGTTAGCGCTTTCGATTTGCTGCACGCCCTTCGCGACAGCCGAAAAGCCCTGCGCCCTCTGTCGCTGTACGTGCATGTGCCGTTCTGCGCCAACATTTGTTACTACTGCGGCTGCAACAAAGTCATCACTAAAGACCGTGGTCGCGCATTGCCGTATTTGCAGCACTTGGAGCAGGAGATCGAGATGATCGCTTGTCACCTTGACCCTCGGCAGCTTGTCGAACAACTGCATTTAGGCGGTGGTACGCCGACGTTCCTCAGCCATGACGAACTGCGTCAACTGATGGCGCATCTGCGCAAGCACTTCAACTTGCTGGATGACGATTCCGGTGACTACGGCATTGAGATAGACCCGCGCGAGGCCGACTGGGCAACCATGGGCCTGCTGCGCGAACTCGGTTTCAACCGGGTCAGCCTCGGCGTGCAGGACCTCGACCCGGACGTTCAGCGTGCGGTCAACCGCCCGCAAAGCCTGGAAGAGACCCGGGCCATTGTCGATGCGGCACACACATTGCAGTTTCGCTCGGTAAACATCGATCTCATTTACGGTTTGCCGAAACAGACACCCGAGTCTTTCGCCCGCACCGTCGATGAGATTATCGCGCTGCAACCAGACCGCCTGTCTGTATTCAACTACGCCCATCTGCCAGAACGCTTTATGCCACAGCGACGGATTAACGCTGAAGACCTACCTTCTTCCGGACAAAAGCTGGAAATGCTTCAGCGCACCATCGATCAGTTGACCGGCGCGGGCTATCGCTACATCGGGATGGACCACTTTGCCCTGCCGGACGATGAATTGGCCATCGCGCAGGAAGAGTCAACGCTGCAACGCAATTTCCAAGGCTATACCACTCACGGTCATTGTGACTTGGTGGGGCTGGGCGTATCAGCTATCAGTCAGATCGGCGATTTATACTGCCAGAACAGCAGCGACTTAAATGACTATCAAACCTTGTTGGCCAGCGATCAACTGGCGACTAAGCGCGGTTTGTTGTGCAACGCCGACGATCGCTTGCGCAGGGCGGTGATTCAACAATTGATCTGCCATTTCAGTCTAAACTTCGCAGGCATCGAATACGCGTTCAATATTGATTTCAGAGGCTATTTCAGCGAGGTATGGCCACAACTCGATGGCATGGCCAGTGATGGGCTGATCGCTGTTGATCATGTGGGTATAACTGTTTTACCCGCAGGACGCCTGTTAGTACGTTCGATATGCATGGTCTTTGATGCATACCTGAATCCGCATAACCGCCAATTGTTCTCTCGGATAATCTAATAACTGCCCCGCCCCATTTCGAGGCAGCACCCTCCTTCTTCGCCACCTCCTGGCGGACACTGAGCGTTGGGGCGTTTGGCTCTGCCGCGCTCTTGACGAACTACGTGCCAACGGCATATCGGCGGGACTTCTAGAAACTTAATTCAAAGTAAAGTGAATAATCGCATTAACTGTCGCAAGAGATTACATCCGCGCTGGCAAGAATTACTCACGCTGGGTTACCCTCACAACCTATGCGTGTTTCCCAAAAGGATTTTTGCGATGTCAGAGCCAGTCAAACTGCGCGCTCATAGTCAGGCCCACTGCAAGGACTGCAGCCTCGCCCCTTTGTGCCTACCACTTTCCTTGAATATGGAAGACATGAATGCCCTTGATGAAATCGTTAAACGAGGCCGCCCGCTGAGAAAGGGCGAGTTTCTGTTTCGACAGGGTGACCCGTTCGGTTCGGTTTACGCAGTACGCTCTGGCGCACTAAAAACTTTCAGCCTGAGCGACGGCGGCGAAGAGCAAATTACCGGCTTCCACTTGCCTAGCGAACTGGTTGGCTTATCCGGTATGGACACTGAGGCTTATCCGGTCTCCGCCCAGGCTCTGGAAACCACTTCGGTGTGTGAAATTCCATTCGAGCGTCTCGATGACTTGTCTGTGCAACTGCCCCAGTTGCGTCGACAATTAATGCGCATCATGAGCCGGGAAATTCGCGACGATCAGCAAATGATGTTGCTGCTGTCGAAAAAAACCGCCGACGAGCGTATTGCCACGTTATTGGTCAATCTCTCGGCCCGTTTCCATGCGCGCGGTTTCTCTGCCAATCAATTTCGATTGAGCATGTCGCGCAATGAAATCGGTAACTTTCTCGGGTTGGCGGTAGAGACCGTGTCCCGCGTTTTTACCCGCTTCCAAGGCAGCAACCTGATTTGCGCCGAAGGTAAAGAAATCCAGATTCTCGACCCGATCCAGCTTTGCGCACTGGCAGGCGGCTCGCTGGAAGGCTGAAACGTGGGATTCCTGGCGGCTGAGCGTTAGACTAGCGCCCAGCCACCCTGCCCAGGATCCTCTCGATGATTTTCGACGAATTCAGCTTTAAATCTCTTATCCGCCCTGTGTTGGACTTCCCTAAGCCCGGCATTATTT
This sequence comes from Pseudomonas sp. 10S5, assembly GCF_035019745.1. Taxonomy (NCBI): domain Bacteria; kingdom Pseudomonadati; phylum Pseudomonadota; class Gammaproteobacteria; order Pseudomonadales; family Pseudomonadaceae; genus Pseudomonas; species Pseudomonas sp. 10S5. The sequence goes on along the minus strand of NZ_JASJVL010000012.1, from coordinate 47,241 downwards.
TTCGCGACATCACCCCGCTGTTTCAATCGCCAAAAGCACTGCGGCTGGTGATAGACAGCTTCGTCCAACGCTATATCGAAGCTGACTTCAGCCATATCGGCGCGATGGACGCACGGGGGTTTTTAATTGGTTCGATTGTCGCTTATGAACTGAACAAGCCACTGATCCTGTTTCGCAAGCAAGGCAAACTCCCCGCAGACGTGCTGTCCGAAGGTTATCAAACCGAATATGGCGAAGCCTTTTTGGAAGTACACGCCGACAGCCTGTGCGAAGGCGATTCGATCCTGATGTTCGATGACTTGATTGCCACAGGTGGCACCCTGATTGCGGCTGCCAATCTGGTCCGGCGCATGGGTGCGCACGTCTATGAAGCCGCTGCGATTATCGATTTGCCTGAATTGGGCGGTTCACAGCGCCTGGAAGGTATGGGTATCCCGACGTTTTGCCTGACCCGTTTTGCATTGAGCGACAAATAAACCTGTGGGAACTGGATTGGAATTGGATGCGCAGCAGCACCGCGTTGAAAACGGTGCGCCTCTGTTGCTTAGCGTTAACTACAACGCGATGGGCTTACGTCCCGCGAATGAATGCGCCAAGGTGCCGCCGTCGACCAATTCCAATTCTCCGCCCAGCGGAACGCCGTGTGCGATTCGCGAGGTAATCAAGCCTTTATTACTCAGCAGCTGAGCAATGTAATGCGCCGTGGCTTCGCCTTCGACCGTGGGGTTGGTGGCCAAAATGATTTCGGTAAATGAGCCTTGCTCTTCAATGCGCGCAACCAGCTGTGGTATCCCAATGGCCTCTGGACCCAGGCCGTCAAGCGGCGACAAATGACCTTTGAGCACGAAGTAACGGCCACGGTAACCCGTTTGTTCCACGGCATAGACATCCATGGGCCCTTCGACCACACACAGAATCGTGTCGTCGCGGCGTACATCGGAGCATTGTGGACACAAGTCATCTTCAGTAAGCGTGCGGCATAGTCGGCAATGGCCAACGCCTTCCATGGCCTGGCTCAAGGCCAATGCCAAACGCGAGCCGCCACTGCGGTCACGCTCTAGCAATTGCAGGGCCATGCGCTGGGCGGTTTTCTGACCGACACCCGGCAATGTGCGCAAGGCATCGATCAATTGGCGAATCAGGGGACTGAAGCTCATGGAGAAAGGTCCGACAAAACAACGAGACGCGGTTTATACCCGCGCCTCCGGTTAGCGTCAATCAAGCGTCAGCGACCCGGACCACCAGCTTGCCGAAGTTACGGCCTTGCAGCATGCCGATGAACGCTTCTGGCGCTTGCTCCAGGCCGTCCACCACGTCCTCACGGAATTTGATTTTGCCCTCTGTCACCAACGGCACCATGGCCGCAAGAAACTCCGCATGACGATCACCGTATTCTTCGAAGACGATAAACCCCTGAATTCGCGCACGCTTGGTCAGCAATGTCCGCATCAGCAATGGCAAGTAATCGGTGCCTTCAGGTAACGCCTGCGCGTTGTATTGCGCGATCAACCCACACAGCGGAATACGTGCACGAGCATTGAGCAGCGGCAATACAGCGCTGAAAACCTTGCCTCCGACCAGCTCGAAGTAGATGTCGATACCATTGCCACAGGCATCGGCCAACTCTTGGGCAAAGTGCTCACTCTTGTGATCGATACAGGCGTCAAAACCTAACTCGTCAACCACGTAACGGCATTTATCGGGACCACCGGCAATGCCCACCACCCGCAGGCCTCTGAGCTTCGCCACTTGACCCACCACCGAACCCACAGCACCCGAGGCTGCAGCCACTACCAATGTCTCACCGGCTTTGGGTTTGCCAATTTCCATCAGGCCCATATAGGCCGTGATGCCCGGCATGCCCAACACGCCCACCGCCATGGAGGGGCTGGGCAAGTCTTTTGGCAACGGCAGCACTTGGGTGCCATCGCAAATGCTATGGGTCTGCCAGCCAGTCATACCCACAACCAGATCACCCTGTTTGAAGCGGACGTTGCGTGATTGCTCGACACAGCTGACGGCGCCCCCGGTCATGACGTTGTTGACCTGAACCGGCTCGGCATAGGACGGCGTATCGTTCATCCGGCCGCGCATATATGGGTCCAGAGACAGATACAAGGTGCGCAGCAGCACTTGGCCCTCTTCCAGGTCAGGCAACGCTTCTCGCTCCAAGCGGAAATTTTCTGGGGTCGGCGCGCCGTTGGGGCGCGAGGCGAGAACAATGCGTTGATTGAGGATCAGTTCTGGCGGCATCGAAGCGGTTCCTTCAGCAATAAGTTGGGATCATAGAAAGCAGACCGTTTGGGCGCTTGGGGGTTCGGTTCGATTTTTGTAGCGCCAGCGTGTTGGCGAGGGTGGCATATCGGGCACGCCACGCTTGACCCTTCTGCCAACAAGTTGGCTCTAAAGGTGTTGGAGTTAGCAAAAAATCAAAGAAGCCAGACACTGGGCCTGGCTTCTCATAAATACCAAAGCAACTTAGAACGGCAGCTTCATGCCTGGAGGCAACTGCATGCCAGCGGTCATGCCGGACATCTTTTCCTGGCTGTTCTGCTCGACTTTGCGCACGGCGTCGTTAACCGCTGCGGCAATCAAGTCTTCGAGAACTTCTTTGTCTTCTTGCATCAGGCTGTCGTCGAGACTGATACGTTTGACGTCATGACGACCGGTCATGACTACACTGACCAAACCAGCGCCTGATTGGCCAGTAACTTCGGCGTTGGCGAGCTCTTCCTGCGCCTTGGCCATTTTTTCTTGCATCTGCTGTGCCTGCTTCATCAGGCCGGCCATGCCACCTTTCATCATGAGAATTCACCTCGAACGTTGTGGGGTTTGTCTGCGCAACACCCTGCGGGCACCACGCGCATTAGTTAAAGGGTCTGAGCCACCGGAGTATCTACAGGTTCAATCGTATCCTCTCGGATCACCGCACCAAACTGTTGCAACATTTGTTGGATGAACGGATCGCAATGGATCGATGTGACTGCTTCGCTTTGGCGCTTGGCGCGCAGGCGCGAACCTGCCTGGGCCGGGGTTTCCTGTTCGGGCTTGATCAGCTCGATAGTGAGGGTCAGCGTGCGCCCATGGTATTGATTCAGGGCGTCATTGAGCCGACGTTGCTGAGTGGTGTTGAACAGCGCGCTGTGGGCCGGGTCCAGGTGCATCAACCAATGATCGCCGTCCACTGCCATCAACGTACAGTTGGCGGCGATACTGCCGGTCATGCCTGAGATGGGCAGCTTCGGAAACAGGTTTAGCCAATCCAGCGCCAGCCCGGTCGCGGGCATTAGCGCAGGTAACTGCTCAGGTTCGACGACGTCCGCCACACTGTCGTGGGCCAACTCATCCAGATAACTGTAGGACGCCGGATCAATATCAAGCTCACCATCGAAATTGTCGTCGTCGGGCGGCTCATCGTCACGCTCCATCGGCGCCAAGACCGACGACGATGCATCTGGAATCTGTTCAAGCATGGCCGGCGTCACTTCTGCGACTGGCGCGGCAGGTTCAACCACATCGGGAGCATCCGGGACTGGACTGGCCGGTGCCTGAGCAGGCATTGGCGTCAGATCGGGTTGCTCAGCGACGGTATCGAGCATTGGCTCGGGTATCGACTCGGCAACCGGTTCTGGTTCTGGTTCTGGCTCGACCGCCACGGGTGGACTCGGCGCGCGCTCGATCCACGGCAGATCAACTTCAATTGCAGCAACCGCGACAGGCTCAACGGCTACCGGCACCATAGCCGGTTCAGGTATTGCCACGACCGGCGCCAGCACAGCCACTGGAGTGGCAACAGTTACCGGTACATCGGGCATCGCACCGACCACGGGTTGTATGGAATCAACCGTGGCCGGGTTGATCCCCACTGTCTTTAGTGGTTGCCTGGGTGCATCACTGCTGTCTGCCGGGCGGAACGCCAGCATTCGCAACAGGACCATTTCAAATCCCCCTCGCGGGTCGGGCGCCAGGGGCAAGTCGCGACGACCAATCAGGCCCATTTGGTAATAAAACTGTACGTCTTCGGCGGGCAACGCTTGCGCCAATGCCAACACTCGATCACGGTCACCATGACCGTTATCAACCGCTTCGGGCAGGGCCTGAGCAATCGCTACGCGGTGCAGTACGTTAAGAATCTCCGACAGCACGCCATTCCAGTCCGGCCCTTGCTCGGACAAATGGCGCACGGCTTCGAGCATTGCCCGCGCATCGCCGTCGAGCAATGCCTGCAACAGGTCATAGACTTGCCCGTGGTCCAGCGTGCCGAGCATGGCCCGAACATCCGCCGCCATGACCTTGCCTTCACCGAACGCAATCGCTTGATCGGTCAAGCTCATGGCGTCACGCATCGAGCCATCGGCCGCACGACCTAACAGCCATAGCGCATCGGCTTCAAACGGCACATTTTCGACACCCAGTACATGGGTCAGATGTTCGACCACACGCTCCGGTGTCATGTTTTTCAGGGCAAACTGTAAACAACGCGACAGGATGGTCGGCGGTAGCTTCTGCGGATCGGTGGTTGCCAGGATAAATTTGACGTAGGGCGGTGGCTCTTCCAGGGTCTTCAACAAGGCGTTGAACGAGCTCGTAGAAAGCATGTGCACTTCGTCGATCAGATAGACCTTGAAGCGTCCGCGGCTCGGCGCGTATTGCACGCTTTCCAACAGTTCACGGGTGTCTTCGACCTTGGTCCGGCTTGCCGCATCGATTTCGATCAAATCGACGAAACGCCCTTCGTCAATTTCACAACACACTGAACAGGTGCCGCAGGGAGTAGAAGTAATACCTGTTTCACAATTCAGGCATTTCGCGATAATGCGAGCGATGGTGGTTTTACCCACACCGCGCGTACCGGTAAATAAATAGGCATGATGCAACCGTTGGCTATCCAGCGCATTGATCAGGGCCTTGAGCACATGGGTCTGGCCGACCATTTCGCGGAATGAGCGCGGACGCCATTTGCGTGCAAGAACCTGATAACTCATCGATAACCATCGCGACTGAAAGCGGAAGACCGCTAATGCTAGCGGAGCAGGGGCAAAATTGCATCCGGTGTCCGGCGCTAATATAGCTACGCTCATCAATTGAATGCGTCCAGGAGTTGGGTCTGACTTGAATAGCATCGTAATGCTCACGCCGATAAACCGAATGCGGCTGCTATTGAGTGTCTTGTTGCTAGCGTCCTGCTCAAGTTTCGCGGCGGATGCTCCGTTGCGCTTCTCGATTGCCGACAGCTGGTCTATGCCCATTGTGCTTATTGACGGCGACAAACCCCGCGGCGGCTTTTTGTTCGACATCATGGAAAGCCTAGGCCGCCACATGGGCTTGCCCACCGAATATCACGTTCTGGCGCGTCTACGCGTGCAAAGCGCTTTGGAGAATGGCGAGGTCGATATTCGTTGCTACGCGGCGCAGTCCTGGGTGCCGAACATGTCCGGCGACTACATCTGGAGCTTGCCGCTGATAACTCAGCGCGATTTATTGATCAGCACCGCAGACAACCCAACGCCAGTCGACCCCAAACAACTCGCGAAAGAAAGCGTCGGCACCGTGCTGGGCTACGTCTACCCTACCCTGCAGACGCTGTTTAATAGCCACCAATTGGTGCGCGAAGATGCTCGCAGCCAAGACCTGGTGTTGCAAAAACTTATCGCCGGGCGCTACCGCTATGCGGTGGCCAATCAATGGTCGATGCGTTGGTTCAACCGCAGCCTTGCACCTGACAAACAGCTACGCGAGGTTGCCATCATTCAGGAACAACCGGTAGGCTGCGTCCTTCGCAACGACCCCAGTGTCCCAGTACAGCGAATTCTGAGAACCTTGCTGCGAATGAAAATGTCCGGCGAGATAGATCAGATTCTAGAACGTTATGGCGCTCCAGCGCCGTTGGCCGTTAGACCCGTGTCTGAGTCGCAATCTCGCTGAATGCCGTGTTTTAGCGTTTATACATCCTCACTCTGCGCTGTAGCATCACCGTCACATTGCCTCGCTACGCTCCTTCGAAATCAGCATTTACGATCTCAGTCAAGTACGCAGGTAACCTGTCATGAGCGACAAAAAAGAAGAAGAAACCTCGCAACCACTTGCTGGCGACAATCCTCCTGACGTCAGCAGACGGCGTTTTCTCGGCGGCGTCGCAGCGCTTGGCGCAGGTGCAACCCTCAGCGCTTATGTCCGCGCTGAAGAGCAACCCATTGCGCTGGATGCCCCGCCATTAACCGGCGCAGCTCTAGACCAGGCGTTGCGTGACAACGTGAAAACGGTCGTCGTGATCTACGCCGAAAATCGCAGCTTCAATAACTTGTTCGGCAACTTTCCCGGCGTTGAAAAGCCGATGGCAGACCTTGATCCTGTCGAGTACCAACAACGTGACCGCGACGGCAAGGTGCTGGAAGGCCTGCCCCCAGTATGGGGCGGTGTATTGCAAATCGGACCGCAGACCGTCGACGGCGTGACCTACCCCGCCGGCACTCAATTCCAGGAACACCTGCTCAACCAACCCTATGCGCTCCAAGGCCCCGACGGCGAAGACCTGCCACTGAGCCTGGTGACCCGCGACTTGTGGCATGTGTTTTACCAAAACCAAATGCAGATTAACGACGGCAAAAATGACAGCTTCGTCGCGTGGGCGGATTCCGGTGGCTTGACCATGGGCCACTACGGGCAGACCGAATACTCCTTACGTCTGTGGGACGTGGCGTCTGAGTTCGTCTTGTGTGACAACTTTTTCCAAGGTGCTTTCGGCGGCTCGTTCCTTAACCATCAATACCTGATCTCCGCTGCCGTACCGTTCTACCCGGACGTAGCCAACTCCCCGGCTAAACAGCAGATTGCCACGTTACAAACTGACAACCCCCGTGACACTCGACTCAAGCCGTTAGAGAAATCTCCCGCCAGCGCCATGACCGGGCCGCCCCAATTTGGTCCCAGCTTGCTGACGCCGGATGGCTATGCCGTCAACACCATGGCCCCGCCGTATTGGCCGACCTGGATTCGTGACCCCGACCGCCCGCAATATGCGAAAGCGGACGTGGCTAATGTGCTGGTGGCGCAAAACCACGACCACATCGGCGACAAGCTGTCGAAGAAAAACGTCGATTGGGCCTGGTATGCCGGCGCGTGGCAGGCCACCATCGACCAGTTCAAAGATTCGGCGGGCATTCCGAAAATCCCGAGTTTCCAGTACCACCATCAGCCGTTTAATTACTTCAAGAAACAAGGACCGGAAAACCCGGGTGAACGCAGCAAGCGCCTGCGTGACGCAGGCTTAGGCGATGAATCCAGCACCAATAAATTCCTCGCGGATGCCCAGGCCGGCAAGCTGCCCGCCGTCACGTTTTATAAACCTCAGGGCAACCTGAACATGCATGCCGGTTACACCGACGTAGCGGCGGGTGATCGCCACATCACCCGCGTCATTAAAGTGCTGCGTAACAGTCCGCAGTGGGAAAACATGGTGATTGTCATCACCGTTGACGAAAACGGTGGCTGGTGGGACCACGTTGCTCCACCCAAAGGTGATCGCTGGGGCCCTGGCACTCGGGTTCCGGCGCTGGTGGTCTCGCCATTTGCCCGACGGGGCACGGTGGACCACACCACGTATGACACCGCTTCGATTTTGCGCTTGATTACCCGGGTGCATGGTCTTGAAAAGCTGGACGGGCTAAAGATGCGAGACGAAGCGATGGCAACCCGAGGCCAAGAGCCCATGGGCGACCTGACCAACGCGCTGCAATTTTTTGGCTGATTGATGGCAATACCCAAAAACCGCCATGCCCATGGCGGTTTTTTTATGGTGCCTTGCCCCCCGCTTCGTTAAGCTGCCGCCAAACTCATTACTGAATGTAAAGGACTACGATGAATTGCGTGCGCTTGCTGATGGCGGCTGTCGTGTTGTGTGCCTTAACCACACGCGCAGACGCTGCAACTCCCACCTCTGGCGAGTCTGCCAAACCTCGGCAAACCGCCGCCCAGTTCATGGCAACGCTGAAACCGCAGCACGGCACTGTTGATCTGCCAGGCGGCGTCGCCACACTCAGCCTGAACGACGATTTCTATTACCTCACCCCGCAAGACACTGAGCGTTTGCTCGTTGAAGGCTGGGGCAATCCACCGGGCCATACAACGTTGGGCATGATCGTACCGCAAGCCACCAGTCCGATGTCCCGCGGTGGCTGGGGCGTACTGGTCAGTTACAAAGACGATGGGCACGTATCCGATGAGGACGCCGCCAAGATCGACTACACCGAAATGCTTAAGCAAATGCAGGAAGACGATGTAGAGAACAACAACGAGCGGCGCAAACAAGGCTACGCCGGCCTGCAACTATTGGGCTGGGCCGAACCGCCGCACTATGACGATCAGAGCCATAAGATGTATTGGGCGCGCGAACTGAAAGCTGACAACACCGACGAAAACACTCTCAACTACAGCATCCGCGTGCTCGGTCGCCAAGGCGTGCTAGAGCTGAATGCCGTCGCCTCAATGAGCGATCTTGCAACCATTCAGCGGGAAATGCCTCACGTCCTGGCGTTCACCAACTTCACCGACGGCAATCGCTATGCCGACTACGAACCAGGCACCGACAAACTGGCCAAATATGGCTTGGCGGCCCTGGTTGCCGGTGGGCTAGCCGCCAAGGCTGGGCTGTTCGCCAAAATTGGAGTGCTTTTGCTAGCGGCGAAGAAGTTCTTGGTGGTCGGGCTGATGGTTGCAGTGGGGGTCGTTCGCAAGTTTTTTAACCGCAATAAGTAACCACTTAGAGCGGTCTTGTCATGTGTGACGCGAACCCGGATTATGCGGACAGCGACTTGCTCAGCTTTTTATGCCTGCAGATCGACGTCGAACAAATCGACAAACACCATATCAACAGCCTGCCGGATGTCAGATGAGTTATTCCGGTAGCATCCTCTCATCTTCGGCGCCTGGCCTAAACTGACCAAACGCCGACACACGCCCCACTTACCACGAGTAGTCGCTGCCGCCATGACCGCCTCCTTCCGCGTATCCAGACTCGACGCCGCCCATCGGCAACTCAACCTTGCCATTCGCTTATTATTCGCCAGCGCCGACCCAGTGGCGATCCATACGCTGGTGGGGGCAGCAGCGACGATTCTGCACAACGCCTCGCCTGAACATGACAATGGCCTCGCGCCCCCGGAGTTTCACCGGATGACGCACAAGGCACACAACCTGTTTAAACAGGCAGGGATGGACTTGGAAGCGATGTTCGAACTGGACACCAAAGACAGCGAATCGCTGGCGTTTTGGGCCGTGATGAATGCCAGCGAACTTGGGCCGCTGTCGCTGGAAGAGCAGCTGTATCAGCATTGGTATGTCGCCGCGCACCTGTTACGCGGCGAAGCACACGAAACCTTGCTCAATGCAGCACTTCAGACCTTCGGCAACTTAAGTGCCAAATCCCGCCGCGAGCAAATACAAGCCGGCGCCCGTGGCCTTGCTGAGCTGGACGCCAGTGGTCCTTCGGATTCGACGCATTGGAAGAGTCAGGGGGATTATCAATAAGGGCGCGGCTATCCGTGGGAGCCAAGGTGTTGGCGGAGGTCCTTCTGAGTGATCGCAGTCTTCGGCTGATACCTATTTCAGGATGGGGTAACGGTTTACCGTGTCATTTCCGGTGAGCAGTTCCAAGGTAAACGAACCGGCACTCTTGCGGTATGTGGAGTTCATGGATTGCATACGTTTAACCTTGGAGTTTTAGAGGTGTCAGACGGCAGCCGCTGGTAATGACACCAGTGCGGGTTTCAGCGCCCGTGCTTCCATAATTGCGCCCCATGTGTCGTTCAGAAACGATGCCTTGCCTGCCAAGATAAAGCTGCCTACCAACTAGCCGCACGCTAATGGCCAACAGGCATGTATCATAACGAAGCTCTTACAAGATAAGTCTGACATGCCGCACTTACCAACAGATTATTTGAAAGATACGCACTGATACAACACTACTCAAGCTATTCCGCTACACCATCCTGAAGCTTATATTTACGAAATGCAATGTATTTGGTGAATCCAAACTTCAAATAAGGCTTCCCATTTTTCGCTCTAAAAGGCACACCAACAACAATAAAATCTGCCCCCTGAAGATCATCTGTATCTTTCAACTTGAAGTCCAGCAGCAAATCAGCTTCCAAGTCATCATCATCAATCAGGATGCTGGGCTCACTATTATAATTTCCACAATTAAGCCATAGCACTCCTTGGCTTTTATTCACATTATTAATTCGCCCCCAGAATATTTTCGCCTCACCAAGCGGGGCTGCCATTATATCTTTCTGGGGTATAAGAAGGTCGGCCAACTCGCCTTGAAGTACAATCCGCCCTCCATCAGCTACCATTTTCACAGCCGCCTCATCTTGCGGATAATTTGGATTGCGCGAGAGGCTGGTTAGAATTTGCCGCAGTGATTTATTCTCTGGATAGTCACCGATACTTGAATGTCTTCGGGTAGTACCCCATTGCGAGACCTTCGCTGGGTTTTGTTCTGGTACTAACACTTCAATTGACTGTTTTCGCTGCTTATCCAAATCAATATGGATAGCTGTATGATCAGCGACGGCAACCTCACCACTTTCGTCGGGAATCAATTCGATTTTAAAATCGCAATTATCTGTGTGATGAGCAGCGAAACAAGGTGCACGGTTGAATTTTTCGGTAGAGAAACCCTTCACGAACCATGCTTTTTCTTTGCAGGAGCAGGCAATGTTTCCCCGATACTTGTCAGGGTCTTGTTGGTAAAGAATAACTGTGCAGCTGGAGCTGTCCAGTATGTAAGCCACCGATTCCATTCAGATGCCTCTGCCCACGCGCCGTAGCGTCTATGCCATACAAAAAGGTGCGGCCTAAGCACTGCACGCACCCGCCTCGTAAGAGACTATCAGCGTAATCGTGATACCGAAATGCCATTAACGGAAGCAAGGTTCAGAAATTGAAAATAGAGGCAGAATCGGAACGAGCTTACGAGCTAAATATCGCTACAGTGCACCACTTATGTGTACGTAAACGCCGTCACACTTAGAGTTTTTCGCTAATAAATTACCTTTAAATCAACAACTTAGAGACAGGAGATAACCCCTCCATCCACGGACTCGTCACAAGTCATTGCGCTGAATCAGGATGGGATTGTAGTCGCAGAACAATTGTATGTTGATTCCATCAGGGCGAGATTAATCAGTAGCCGTGCGACTCGCGGTATTTTTGGTAGTTATGGTACTCGACCCATTCGATCACATCGTAAGGAAGGTAAAGCTGTTGCCTGGCACGGGAGATAGCGATGTACACGACACAGATCCGCTGATCGAACTCATAGGCGTCTTTGAACTTCACATTTGTGAGCAGCTCGGGCGTCAGCAGCACGCGGTCGAACTCCATCCCCCCCGCATCTTCTGCCATCATAAGCATGCAGCTCTTGCCGAGGCTACCAATCATCCTGTTCAATCGAGTCACATCGGCGATCTTGAAGCCTTTTTCAAACTCGGACTCGACCCAGAGAAATGACTCATCGAATTGATTGGCATCACGCACCTGTTGCCAGTCGGTCATCTCGCAAAAATACGGATGAAGCCCATCAGTGCTGTTCTCGGCATCATAGTATTCTGGTTTGAACAGCGCGATGGCAGTGGTCATGAAGCGCTTGAGATCCGACTCCGCTTTTTTGTCCGAGAAACTGAACGGACAGCGGGCATCTTGCAGCTCGATCATCCACTTCATCGTGTCCCAGCGGGACGCAGTCAGCACCACGCAGCCCTCGGGCGGAACGAAGCCCTCCGGATAGTGCTCGATACCGACGTCGGCATCACGAGCACCTTCGAACGGGACTTTGCTCTTCTCCGAGTGCAGGCAGATCAGCGGGTTGACCAGACGCTCAATATTGCGGCCTGAACGAACGGAGTAACTAACATCGCTTTGCCGTACCTCTCGCTTTCTTTTGACAATCTCGCCACTAGCCTGCTGATACTCATCTCCCAGGGTAATCAACACCTGGCGGCCCCTCTCGATGATCTGTAGCAGCGATGGGGAAACATCCTGGCTTTCGTCAATGAGAACGTGCGTATAACGAGCAGGCACGACGCAACCCGCCAGACATGCCCGCTTTATCATCAATAACTCTTCGAACCCAGTCCGACTACCCCATGCAGGGTTTACCTCAAGGTAAGACCACAATCGACTCGAATACTCAAGAATCACCCTGGCATCCAGGCTGGACAAGGCTTGCTTGAAATGAGGTAGATGCTTGGCAGATATGCTGTGATCCCTGGAATGGCAATAGCGCTTGAGCACCCCAAGACAGGCTTCAAGTGTCGTCTGCGCATCGTGGCCACGAAAACCGAGAATATTCAGCTCCTGCGACAGTGCCTGCTTGCTCGGTACCCTGACCAGCTTAGTCGCGAGTTGAGGCCTAGGACCGTGCAATAGGGCCTTCGCAAAGGCCTCGAAGGTCGTACCCGTGTTCCTGTCGCTCGCAACCCCGATGCGCTTTTGAAGAGTCGCCAGCTTTTCAGACGTGTATGCCAGCACCAACGTCCCTCCGGGTCGCAGACACTCCATCAAGGCACCTATCAAGTGACTCTTGCCTATCCCCGCGTAACCTTGAACATGCAGATCTTCGTCCAAATTGGCCCGGAAGGTTCTGACCAGCTTGTCTTGTGCAGTGGTCAACCAATGCTCACGGTGCTTGAGCGTCACCATCTGCTGACTGAATGGGTTGTTACCCAAATGGTGGCGAACCCTGTACCCGACATCCCATTTCCCATCGGGTAACAGGTAATCCTGCGCCGAAACTTCTTCGGCTAGAAGAAAACGAAGGTTCAAATTTTTGATGACGTTTAGACCGAAGTACAACTTCCGGGGATCGAACAGCCGCTGCGCCTCTGACAACAACCCTACGGCAGCTGACTGTCGGGAATCGACGGCCCACGCAATGAGCTTGGACAGAACCTTCTCTGCCGCACCAGCATTAAGATCTTTTTCTGCCGCTTGAGCCAGATTCTGAATGACCAACACTGCTGCCAGCTCTGGATCCGTGAGGACGCTAAGCGCTTTTGCGCCATCGGCAAGCAGCAAGCCCGCACAGGTTTCATCTGTAATGGGCAAGAAAACAGGGCTGGATAAGTCAAAATGTTCCGGGAGCATGCAACCTCATAGCCAAAACAGGCACATCAAAAGATTAATCCTGGTCATACTCTTCATCCCTTTCAGAGTCATCTTCCTCTGGTTCATCCGCCTCCCATGACGGCAGTTTATCAATGATGCGCGCGATGCCATCACGGACCGGCAAGGTACTGCGGACATCGTTGAACCAACCTAAATCGACCAACCTGGAGCGGACCAGTTGAATGGGCACACCGAGACTGACACTTAAATCCGCAAGGATCCTGTGGGCGGTGATGATGTTGTATTGCTCATGGTCGACATAGATGACCCCATGCCCACGCCATTTGACGTCATAAAGCGCAAGCAGCGGCGTCAGATGCTCCGCAAGCGTTTCAACCTCCATCCACTGTCCAATCGTTGCCCCGCCTGAGTCACACATGGCGGGCCTCTGCATTGATGCCAAGCTTGATGTGATAGTCACACAAGATGCCCTCTCCTATGCTCTTTCTTTACTTCATCCGCCCGCTCTTGATTAGTAGCCATGCAACGCCTCTACTCTGCTCTGTACGGTAAGAGCTGACGACGAACCACCAAGTCTGATTGAGCTAAGTGGCTCACCAATTACGTCACTAGATCAGCTAGCAATCGAATCAGCCTCTAGTTTTCAGCCAATCCTTTACCGCTTCAATTTGATGGACATCATAGTAGCCAGGTTTACTGTTGGGCTCGAAAACACCCTCCCCAATCGCCTCATCGAAGTGGCGGCGTACCAAGTCGTAATCTGGCACCTGCAACCTCTGGATAAGGTCGAGGCTAGGCTCTAATCCGAAATAGCCATCGGATACGAAACTCAAAAGAGTGATCAGACCATCAGCACCAACTAGGAGATCTAACGGCAAATCACCGACAATATTCCCGCCGCTCGCATAGATATCATCTTGATCATACTGACAGCCATGAGCCCTTGGTGACGCGGGACGGTGATGCACTATTCTTGGCGAATGCTTGATCCAAACACCGTCATCGTTGCGCGTCTGCCATTCAACCCAACCATCTTTGACTTCGCTGATTGGCGTACCACACGTGTCGCAAATCCACTGCATAAAAATCTCCTTTCGGCATTAAATCGCGCCCCCCACCCTAGGACAAGTTGGGATTCGACCATAATGGCATTACGACTTCACACCCGTCTAGCCAGGGCGCCCCCGCCACCTAAAACGCAGTGCAACTCTTGGAGCGATCAAGCGAATCTTGCCGAAAATAATGATTGGGCCGGCCTGGGAAATATACTTGAAACCGACTGCATGCTCAGTAAACGACTACCGGGGTCATTAGGAAAAGTCCAAGCGAAACCATTAAATAACCTGGCCCTCCTATAGACCAGTTCAACAGTCCGAGACGAGCTACACACCCACCGAAAAGGACGACAAGACGCGCCATGAGCGGGCCTGTTGGCCCCCTAATCATGCAAATACGACCCATAGCCCAAGGAGATCAGTGCTACGGCATCAAGCAATTGAAGCGAGGCTCTAAGGAATAGACTTGGCGATCAAATATCGGCCGACTAGAATGCACAGTAAAGTGCACCACTTAGGTGTACCAAGACGCTGTCACAATTCGAGATTTTTGACTGAAAAATCCTTGCAGAATCAAGGACTTGGAGATTGGAGGCAACCCCACCAGCCACACCCCGGCACACAATGTTCCCGCTGTGGCTGCTTCCTTCCGGATCTGACCAGGTTCACGGGTAATCGTTGCGGGGGGACCGATAGGGTCACCATAACGACGCTCACCTGACGGTGAACGGCGCCATTGTACCGGTCTGGCGGTAACTTACAACCGTTGCTTGCGATTAAAAATACGAGGGAGCTCAGGCACTTGTACGACAAGGGTTGAGCCAAGACACCCTGCATGTAGACCAGCTGCCGAAAAATCCCGGTAAACTCCCCGTCCTGAGCAAACGTAACGCGCTTTTGAAGGATTTCATCGATGCACATTGAACTGGTCTGCTATCAAGACCTGTCAGACATTCAGCGACAGCAGTTAACGAACGTTAAGGTGATGGACGCCCAGCGGTCGTTTTCCGGTGACATCCACGGGGCATTGAACTCACTGTTAGTCAACGCCACGTCGGACATCCGCGGGTTTGCGTTGCTGACAAACGCGGTGCCGGTGGGTTTTTTGCTGCTCAAGCGCGGCATTTATCTACCGGCGTGGGCGGATGCTGATGCGGCAACGTTGCATGCGTTACAGATTGATCGGCGCAAGCAGGGCCAAGGATTGGGCAAGGCTTGTCTACAGGCCCTCCCGAACACGACGCGGCGAGTTTGGCCTGATATCAAGCAACTGATGTTGTCGGTGGATGAAGATAATACGACGGCGTTAGGTTTGTATTTGAGTCACGGCTGGGTGGATACCGGCGAAGCGTATCGAGGCAGGATTGGATATGAGCGGCGGTTGGCGTTGACGCTTTAGGGTTCAGGATTGGGGCCTGCTAATCAAACCTACTGCGCTTGCAGCGCCTCATCCGCCTTACCGCCAGCCTGTTGAATAACCAGGTGAATGAAATGCAGCTTGGTGATCACCGCAGGGGACAGGACGAACGGATAGAAATCCGGTTGACCCATGCTGCGGGACAGTTCGTTGAGCATGCCGGCAAGTTCGATCCAGGCGTTGAGGAATGACAGGAACGCCGGACCACCGGGGTGCTGGGGGTCGTAGAGGGTTTCCAGTGTGAACGGCTGATAATCGAAGTCCATGTCCCGGGCGCTCATGCCGAAGCCGAGCGCGGTGTCGACCGCATCCATCATGTGCAGGTAATGCGCCCATGTTTCTGCCCAGTCTTCCCAGGGGTGCATGGTCGCGTAGGCGCTAACGAAGCTTTGTTGCCAGCCCGCTGGAGTGCCGCTTTGATAGTGATGTTCAAGTGCGTCCGAATAACTGGCGCGTTCATCGCCGAACAGGTTGCGAAAATTGTCCTGCCAGTGGGTGTCAGCGATTAGCCGGTCCCAATAATAGTGGCCGACTTCATGCCGAAAATGCCCAAGCAAGGTGCGATACGGTTCATGC
Source organism: Pseudomonas sp. 10S5 (assembly GCF_035019745.1). Lineage (NCBI taxonomy): Bacteria > Pseudomonadati > Pseudomonadota > Gammaproteobacteria > Pseudomonadales > Pseudomonadaceae > Pseudomonas > Pseudomonas sp. 10S5. Next base: position 31,065 of record NZ_JASJVL010000012.1, on the reverse strand, counting down.
AGCTGGACGCGCATGGCTTCGCGGTGGGCGTCGTCTGCTTCTTCGATGTTAAGGGTGATCAGGCCGTTGGCATGGCCGGTGGTGGGCAGTTTGCCTTCAAGGTCGACGCCGACGAAATCAAACGCCAAGCCGGTGTCTTCGTCTTGGGATTTCGAAATCACTTTCAAACCCAACGATATCAACTGCGCGACCAAGCGTCGTTTGGCAGTTTCTACTTTGCACCAGCGCCCGGCGTTTTCCGGGATCGAGAGATCGGGGATAGTCCGGTTAAGGCTGCAGGCAATGCAGAATTCGCCCGGTTCACTGTCGGGGAACAGCCAGTTACAGGCCGCCGGCGTATCGACGTTGGCACAGCGTCGGTAAAGCCCTGCTTGAGGCTCGTCGGTCAGGCGCCAGGTATTGAGCTGCGGGCCGGGCTCCAGCGTGACCAACCTGCCCTGCTTTGGCAGATAGCCCAAGGCGGCCGAGCAGGCCAGGCACTGAGTATTGGCAAAGAAGATCGACTGCCCGCAGTGACACTGCCAAACCTTGCTGTTGCGCTTGGTCTCACCCACAAATGGCGCGCAGATACGTGAGCTGAGTTGTTCGAAAAAGCGGAACATGACGATCTCCTTGTGGGTGCCAGCACTAGATCACGTGTCGCTGCGGGGGTTCCGTGTATTTGATCAAGCGCAAGGGTGAGGCCTACGGCACCTACCGTGGGCCGCAAACGCTGATCAATTCACGTCGATACCGTGGGTGTTCAAGAACACCACAAACGCCTCTTCATCCAGCACTTTAAGGCCCAGCTCGCTGGCCTTGGTCAGCTTTGAGCCGGCACCCGGACCTGCAACCACGCACTGGGTTTTTGCCGAAACCGAGCCGGACACCTTGGCACCGAGGCTTTCGAGTTTTTCCTTGGCGATGTCGCGGCTCATCAATTCTAGCGAGCCGGTCAATACCCAGGTCTGACCCGCCAGCGGCAAACCTTCGACGACCTTTTTCTCGCTGTGCCAATGCATGCCGAACGCTTTCAACTGCGCCTCTATTTCCAGCGCACGCTCGGCATTGGTTTTGATATCGAAAAAATCACGTACGGCTTTCGCTTGCTTCTCGGCCAACGCCTGACGCATGTCCAGCCAGTCAGCGTCGAGAATGCCCTGCAAGGTGCCAAATTTGTCGGCCAATTTCTGCGCGGCGCCGGGGCCGATGGCCGGGATGTGCAGCTTGTCGATCATCCCGCCCAAGGTGGTGCTGGCTGCGAACTCCGCGCCCAACTCACCCTGTTCTTGAATCTCCAACCCGCGCTCGAGCAGTTGCTCAATGACCGTGATGTTGTGCGCGTCGGTAAAGAAGCTATGGATTTCGTGAGCCACTTCCAACCCGACATCCGGCAGGTAGGTGAGGACTTCCGGCTGCGCTTGTTTGACCCGCTCCAGTGTAGCCAGCGAACGCGCCAACACTTTGGCCGTCTCTTCGCCGACATCGGGGATGCCCAGTGCGTAGATGAAGCGCGCCAGGGTCGGGCGCTTGCTGTCGAGGATCGCCTTAAGCAGCTTGTTACTGGAGACTTCGGCAAAGCCCTCCAGGTCGACGACTTGTTCGAAGGCCAGCGTGTAAAGGTCTGCCGGAGAAGCCACCAGCCCTTCGTCGACCAGTTGTTCGACGCTCTTGTCACCCAGACCTTCGATGTCCATGGCGCGCCGTGAGACGTAGTGGATGATGGCTTGTTTGAGTTGCGCGCCGCAGGCCAGTCGACCGACGCAGCGGTAGACCGCGCCTTCGCTGATGGTTTCTTTGCCTTTGCTACGCTTGACCAGTTGCGTGCGCTCGACATGGGAACCGCACACCGGGCACTTTTCCGGAATCTGCACCGGGCGAGCATTGTCCGGGCGGCGTTCGAGAACGACTTGCACCACTTGCGGGATCACGTCACCGGCGCGACGGATGATAACGGTGTCGCCAATCATCAAGCCCAAACGCGCCACTTCGTCCATGTTGTGCAGCGTAGCGTTGGCAACGGTGACACCGGCAACTTTTACCGGTTTCAAGCGCGCAACTGGGGTGACGGCACCGGTGCGCCCGACCTGGAATTCAACGTCGAGCAATTCGGTCAGCTCTTCCATCGCCGGGAATTTATGGGCGATGGCCCAACGCGGTTCACGGGCACGAAAACCCAGCTCGCGCTGGGACGCTAAATCATTGACTTTGAACACCACGCCATCAATTTCATAGGGCAACGAAAGACGTCGCTCGCCGATGTCGTGATAGTAATCCAGGCATTCACCAATGCCGTTGGCGAGCTTCAATTCACGACTGACTGGCACGCCCCACTGCTTGAGCTTTTCCAAGTTGCCAATATGGGTGTCGGCAAACACGTCAGAGACCTGGCCCAGGCCGTAGCAGCAGAATTCCAAGGGCCGGTTAGCGGTAATCTTCGAATCCAACTGACGCAAGCTGCCCGCAGCTGCGTTACGCGGGTTGGCGAAAGTCTTGCCACCGATTTCCAATTGGCTGGCATTGAGCCGTTCGAAGCCGGCTTTGGACATGAACACTTCACCGCGAACCTCCAGCGTTGCTGGCCAGCCGCTGCCATGGAGTTTGAGCGGGATGTTGCGCACGGTGCGCACGTTGACACTGATGTCTTCGCCGGTGGCGCCGTCGCCACGGGTTGCGCCGCGTACCAACGCGCCATCGCGATACAACAAACTGACGGCAAGGCCGTCGAGTTTCGGTTCGCAGCTGTATTGCACTTGCGCGCCTTCGCCGAACAGATCGCCCGCTGGTAAATCCAACCCCTCGGTCACACGGCGGTCGAACTCGCGCATGTCGTTTTCTTCGAATGCATTGCCAAGGCTGAGCATAGGAACTTCGTGGCGCACCTGAGTAAAAGCCGACAGCGCCGCGCTGCCGACCCGCTGAGTCGGTGAGTCGGGAGTGACCAAATGCGGATTTTCGGCTTCCAGCGCCTTGAGTTCATGAAACAAGCGGTCGTATTCAACGTCCGGGATGCTCGGCTGATCAAGCACGTGGTAACGGTAGTTGTGCTGATCCAGCTCGGCACGCAGTTCGAGGATGCGGGTTTCAGCGGCGTTCATACGGTGTTCTCTCAAAAAGCAAAAGAGCAGCCGAAGCTGCTCAATATTGGTTCGGCTTAGCGGGCCTTACGGCCCCATCACGATCAGGCCTACGCCTACACAGTAATGCAAAATCCCGTAAGAGCGGGCTTGTCCGCGATCAGACGCGCAGTGCCTGTGCGATCAACGACGATGCGTCAATGCACGACGTTCGAACTCGACGATGCGTTGGCGGTAGTGCTCGATGGTTTGCGCAGTCATGACGCTACGCTGGTCATCTTTCAACTCACCGTTCAGTTCGTGGGCCAATTTACGGGCCGCAGCCACCATGACGTCGAACGCTTGTTTCGGATGACGCGGACCCGGCAACCCGAGAAAGAAGCTCACCGCACGAGTGCTGAAGTGATCAATGTCATCGAGATCGAACACGCCCGGTTTGACTGCGTTCGCCATGGAGAACAGTACTTCGCCGTTACCCGCCATGCTTTCGTGGCGGTGAAAAATGTCCATTTCACCAAACCGCAAACCGCTTTCCAAAATATTCTGCAGTAACGCAGGGCCCTTAAAGCCGCTCTCGTCACGACAAATCACGCTGATCACCAACACTTCTTCGACCGCCGGCAAGTCTTCAGTGCGGCGCGCTGGTTCTTCCGAGCGACGTCCGGCCTTATCGTCAGGAAAATCTTCATCGCGACCGGTGAACAGGCTTGGCCCGTCGAGGTCGAGGTTCAGATTGAGGTCGCCCTGATGCGGTTCGTCTTTGCGTTTACGCTTGGCATCACGCGGCGCCATGCTCACCGACGGCAAATCATGCTCGTCCAATTTGGGTTCTTTCTGGTCCAGCACACGCGGCGGACCCAGCACCTCAGCCGATGAGGTTTCGTCGTCGTCTGCGGCGTTTGAGAAACTTCGATCGAGCCTGAATTTCAGTTTTCCTTTGCCGCCGCGCATACGGCGCCAGCCATCAAAAAGTATACCGGCAATGACAATAATGCCGATGACGATCAGCCACTCGCGCAGACCGATTTCCATGTAATCCCTTGCCTCTAATAAAAATGCTGAAAATAAGGGCCGAAACCCCTTTAAAACGTGGCGCCAACTCTATGTTCTGACAGGCGTTTTACCCACGCGAATAGAAAAGTGTTGACTAAGCTAGCACGACCAAAGATAACTTTACACCGTCTGTTTCAGCCACTTGGCCACTGTAACGGATATCAAGCACGCCGCTAGCTGTCAAATAGCCACTCATATGATCGCTTCAGCCTAAAACGCTAGCCTTCAACCAAAGCCATCGCCATCGCCTCCTCCACGTCTACCGCCACTAACCTCGAACACCCTGGCTCGTGCATAGTCACGCCCATCAATTGATCCGCCATTTCCATGGCAATTTTATTGTGGGTGATGTAGATGAATTGCACTGTTTCGGACATTTCTTTCACGAGACGCGCGTACCGTCCAACGTTAGCGTCATCGAGCGGCGCGTCAACTTCGTCGAGCATGCAGAACGGTGCCGGGTTCAGTTTGAAGATGGCAAATACCAGTGCCAAGGCGGTCAGGGCTTTCTCACCACCAGAGAGCAAATGAATGGTGCTGTTTTTCTTGCCGGGTGGACGCGCCATAATTGTCACACCTGTATCGAGTAGATCTTCGCCCGTCAGTTCCAAATAAGCGCTGCCGCCACCGAAAACTTTTGGGAAAAGGGCCTGCAATCCGTTATTTATCTGATCGAAGGTCTCTTTGAATCGGTTACGCGTTTCTTTGTCGATTTTGCGAATCACGTTTTCAAGGGTGTCCAGGGCCTCCGCCAAATCGGCATTTTGGGCATCCAGATAACGCTTGCGCTCGGATTGCTGCTGGTACTCGTCAATAGCTGCCAGGTTGATCGCACCCAAGCGTTGAATACGTCCGGCGATGCGCTCCAGTTCGTCTTCGGCGGACTTTTCATTGGTGTCACGGGTCAGTGTCGCAAGGACGCCGTGCAGGTCATAGCCGTCTTCCAGCAACTGGTCCTGCAAGGTGTTGCGCCGCACGGTGAGTGCCTGCCATTCCATGCGCTGCTGTTCAAGCTGGCCGCGCACGAGTTGCGATTGCTGTTCGGCTTGACTACGACGTTTTTCGACATCACGCAGCTCGCGGTCGGCGTCTTCCAGCGCCAGCTTGGCCAGACGCATTTCGTCGTCCACCGCCATGCGTTTTTCCAGCAGCTCTTCGAGCTTGAGGCGCAGCTCTTCGAGCGGTGCTTCGCCCTCCTCCAGATTGAGGTTCAGTTGTTCGCGTTTCTCGGTGAGGCGCTCGGACTGCAACTCCAGACGTTCAAGGGCCTGCCGAGTGGAGTCGTGCTGCGCTTTAAGCGAGCCAAGACGCACCGCCAGTTGGTGCGCATGGTCTTTATGCTGCCGGGCATCCTGACGCACCCGATCAAGGCGCTCGCGCAGGCTGTCGCGCTGGGCCAGCAGCAATTCACGTTGTTCGGTGTCCAGGGCCATGCTGTCCAGCGCATCCTGCAAATGCAGGCGCGACTCGCCCAACTGCTCGTGTTCAATGGCGCGCTGCTCCCCCAGCTCAGTCAGTTCTTCATCAAGGCGGGTACGGCGCAGGGTCAATTGCTCGACCTTGGCCTTGCTCGCCGACAGTTGAGCCTTGAGTTCGCTTTGCTGGCGCGTTTCGTCCTGGAGTCGACGACGCAACTGTTCGCGGGCGTCCTCTTGCTGAACTTGCTGTTCGCGCTGTGTGAGGAGCTGTTCTTCGAGGGCGGCCAAGTTGGCTTCACGCTCATCGCGTTCAAGGCCCAGCCGAATCAATTCCTGACCACGGGCCAGCACACCGCTTTGCGCTTCACTCGCCCGGCGTACGCGCAGGAAATGCCGCCCGACCCAATAGCCGTCGCGACTGATCAAGCTCTGCCCTGCTCCGAGCTGCGCTCGCAAAGCCAGTGCATCCTCAAGCTGTTCCACCGGCTGCACATCGCCCAGCCAAGCGGACAAATCAACGGATGTTTCGACCTTGTCCAACAGGCTGCCAGGAATACGCGCAACGTCTATTGAAGGGCTGATCAGGCGCAGGTCGCCTTGCTCAAAACCGGCTAAATCCAGTCCGGCAAAACCGTCCACCAGCACCGCTTGCAGGTCGGCACCGAGCACGGTCTCTACCGCCAGCTCCCATCCGGGTTCAACGCGCAAACCTTCTGCCAGACGCGGCCGCTCAGAAAGGTGCTGGTCACGCAGCCATTCAGCCGTGCCGGTGCCCGGATCGAGGGCCGCCTGTTGCAACGCCTCCAGGGAAGCCAGCCGCCCGTTCAGACGCTGCAGCTCACCTTGGGCCTGTTGTTGCGCTTGGTTGGCGCGATGCAGTTCGCTGCGAAGGTGCTCCAGGCGTTCGACCAGTTGCTCTTCGCTGGCGTGCAGTTCTTCGAGGGTCATTTCCCGGGTGGCAAGGTCTTCGCTGAGCTGCAAGATCGCTGCGTCTTCCGGGTCGGCTGCCAGCAATTGACGCTCTTCGGTCAGTCGCCGTTGCCGTTCGCCCAGGCGTTCCATGCTGCTGTCCAACTGCTGGATGCGCGACTGCTGCACTTCGGCCTGACGTCGCGGCTCGGCGGATTGCAGGTTGAAGGTGTCCCACTTCTCCTGCCAGCCGTGCATGGTGGCTTCGGACTCTTCCAGTGCCACAGCGGATTCTTCAGCAGCTGCGCTGGTGATTTCCTGCTCCGGCGCGAGCATTTCCAGCTCTTCGCCGAGGGTCGCAAGCAACGTACGGTCGTGGCCCAAATGCGATTCGGTCTCCAGGCGCGAGCGCTCGGATTCGCGCAAATCTTCTTGCAGTTGGCGCAGGCGTTGCTGGCCATGCTGGATGCTCTGCTCGATGCGGGCAATATCACCGCCCACCGAGTAAAAGCGTCCTTGCACCACATTGAAGCGTTCCGACAGATCATGGTGCCCGTCGCGCAAGCGTTCGATGCCGGCATCCGCGTTACGTTGCTCGGCGACCAAGGCTTCGAATCCGATTTCCTGGGTGCCAATGACGGCTTCGCGTTGGCCGACTTGCTCATTCAACGCCTGCCAGCGCAGGGCTGACAGTTGCGCCTTGAGCTGACGCTCCTCACCTTTGTATTCCTGATATTTCTCAGCGGCCTGGGCCTGACGGTGCAGTCGATCAAGCTGGCGTTCCAGCTCGTCACGCAGGTCGGTCAGGCGGGCTAGGTTCTCGTGAGTACGGCGAATGCGGTTTTCAGTTTCGCGCCGACGCTCTTTGTACTTGGAAATGCCGGCGGCTTCTTCGATGAAGTTGCGCAGGTCTTCGGGCTTGGACTCAATCAGCTTGGAGATCATCCCCTGCTCGATGATCGAGTAACTGCGCGGACCAAGGCCGGTGCCGAGGAAGATGTCCGTGATGTCCCGCCGACGGCACTTGGTACCGTTGAGGTAATAGCTGGTCTGGCTGTCGCGGGTGACTTTGCGCCGAATGGAGATTTCCGCGTAGCTGGCGTATTCGCCGACCAAGGTGCCGTCTGAGTTATCGAACACCAACTCGATGCTGGCCTGACTCACCGGTTTACGAGTGGTGGAGCCATTGAAGATGACATCGGTCATCGACTCGCCGCGTAGATTTTTCGCCGAGCTTTCGCCCATCACCCAGCGCACAGCATCAATGATATTGGATTTGCCGCAGCCGTTGGGACCGACCACCGCCGCCATATTGCTCGGAAAATTAACCGTGGTCGGATCGACGAACGATTTGAACCCGGCCAGTTTGATGCACTTGAGACGCATAGGTCAGTCAACTGCCAGTGCGGACAGAATCAACTTGCAGCTGCGCTCACCATAGCTGCCCAGTACTTCGCGAATTTGCACAACGTCGCGCGCCACCACCGCATCGAGCAGTTGGCCGAAGTGCTTGAAGGATTCCCCCATTTCTGCCTTACGCTGATCCAGTGCCAAGTAATAGTTACGGCTCATGGACGGTTGCAGATTTTCAACAGTCTCTTGCAGGTATGGGTTGTCGGCGAATGGATACGCCGCGCGCATGACGTTAAAGCTGTCTTCGACGAAGGCCTTCACATCTTGGCGTTCAAGGCTGTTTTTGAGGCGCTGTTGAATCTGTACGAATGGCGCAAGATCAATCGGCGCCTCCCAGCGATCAGCCACAGCAAGAGCAAGCAGAATGTACAGCTCACTCATCAGCGTGCAGAGGCTTTGAACATTGTGTGCGGTGATCTCCGTCACCTGGGCACCACGGCGCGGCAGGATAACAATCAAATGGCGGCGTTCAAGAATCAGCAACGCTTCACGCACCGAACCACGACTCACACTGAGTGAGGTCGTTACCTTTTGCTCTTGAATGCGTTCCCCTGGCTTCAATTCGCCACGGATGATTCTCTCTGCAAGGTGGCGAGCGATTTGCTCGGCGAGGCTGTCCGGCGCCTTGAACGTCATGATCTTCCTTCAACTTCAGCTCAATCCTACGAGCCGCGCAGTGTATCGCATGGCGCACGGCCATAAGACTTGAATCTGGCACGAAATAAGCAATTATTTAAACAGCAGTCAAAAAGCTAACCGCTGGCGTGGCACACCGTTAATCGGCAAATAGGGAAAATTCGGGTTTTCTTGACTTTAAGGTCAGAAATTTATTGACCATAAAGTCAGAGCTGATAAATTCACCCCCTGTGTTCGATTATAAAAATAGTGCAGAGAGGCCTCCGTGATCCAATTCTTACTTAATCAGGAACTGCGAACTGAGCACGTCCTGGACCCGAATTCGACGGTGCTCAATTATTTACGTGAGCACTTGGGTAAACCCGGCACCAAAGAAGGCTGCGCCAGTGGCGACTGTGGCGCCTGCACGGTGGTGATCGGCGAATTGAATCTCGACGACGGCCAAGAACATCTGCGTTATCGCAGCCTCAACTCATGCCTGACGTTCGTCGCCTCGTTGCACGGTAAACAACTGATCACCGTTGAAGACCTAAAGCATCAAGGTCAACTGCACAGTGTGCAAAAAGCCATGGTCGATTGTCATGGCTCGCAATGCGGCTTCTGCACACCAGGGTTTGTCATGTCGCTGTTCGCGCTGCAAAAGAACAGCACTGAAGCCAACGGTCATCAAGCCCACGAAGCACTGGCCGGTAATTTGTGCCGCTGCACCGGTTATCGCCCGATTCTGGCCGCCGCCGAGCAAGCGTGCGGCGATCAACGCCAACCTGATCAATTCGATCAGCGCGAGGCCGCGACCATTGCCCGCCTGCGCGCCATCGCGCCGAAGGAAACCGCTGAACTCAACAGCGGCGACAAACGTTGCCTGGTGCCGCTGACCGTCAGCGACTTGGCCGAACTGTATGACTCATACCCACAAGCGCGTTTGCTGGCGGGCGGCACCGATCTGGCGCTGGAGGTGACGCAGTTCCATCGCACGCTGCCGGTGATGATCTATGTCGGCAACATCGAAGCCATGAAACGCATTGAACATTTCGACGACCGCCTGGAAATCGGCGCCGCGACCTCGCTCACCGACTGTTACGTCGCACTCAGTGCTCAATACCCGGACTTCGGCGAGCTGTTGCAGCGCTTCGCGTCGCTGCAAATCCGCAATCAAGGCACCCTCGGCGGCAACATCGGCAACGCTTCACCGATTGGTGATTCGCCCCCACTGCTGATCGCCCTCGGCGCCCAACTTGTCCTGTGCAAAGGCCAGACCCGTCGAACCCTGGCGCTGGAAGATTACTTCATCGATTACCGGGTCACGGCGCGGCAGGACAGCGAATTCATCGAGAAAATCATCGTGCCCAAGGCCAACGCCCGGCAGGTATTTCGCGCGTACAAAGTATCCAAGCGCTTGGACGACGATATCTCCGCCGTCTGTGCCGCCTTCCGCTTGCAGGTGGAAAACGGCGCTATCGTTGAAGCACGCGTCGCCTTCGGCGGCATGGCCGCGATTCCGAAACGTGCAGCGGCCTGCGAACAGGCGCTGATCGGTGCGCCGTGGACGTCGGCCACTGTGGAGCGCGCTTGCGTGGCATTGGCGGATGATTTCACCCCGCTCTCAGACTTCCGCGCCAGCAAGGAATACCGCCTGCTCAGCGCGCAAAACCTGCTGCGTAAGTACTTCATCGAGCTGCAATCGCCTCATATCGAAACGCGGGTGACTTCTTATGTCTAATCACGCCCCGGAAAAAACCCAGACCGAAATGATCGCGCTGTTTCAGCAAGACCTGAAGACCGGCGTCGGCCGCAGCGTCAAGCACGACAGCGCCGACAAGCATGTGTCGGGGGAAGCGGTGTACATCGACGACCGCCTGGAATTCCCCAACCAACTGCACGTGTATGCGCGGATGTCTGACCGTGCCCATGCGCGGATCATCAGCATCGACACCGCGCCGTGCTACGCCTTCGAGGGCGTACGTATAGCGATCACCCACGAAGACATTCCCGGCCTCAAGGACATTGGTCCACTGCTGCCCGGCGACCCGTTGCTGGCCATCGATACCGTTGAGTTTGTGGGCCAGCCGGTGATGGCTGTCGCCGCCCGTGATCTGGAAACCGCACGCAAAGCGGCCATGGCCGCGATCATCGAATACGAAGACCTGGTGCCGGTGTTGGACGTGGTTGAAGCGTTCCGCAATAAGCACTTCGTCCTCGACAGCCACACCCACAAACGCGGTGATTCTGTCAGCGCGTTGGACAGCGCCGAACACCGCTTGCAGGGCAGTTTGCACATCGGCGGCCAGGAACACTTTTACCTGGAAACCCAGATCTCGTCGGTGATGCCCACTGAAGACGGCGGCATGATCGTTTACTGCTCGACGCAAAACCCCACCGAAGTGCAAAAACTGGTGGCCGAAGTGCTCGGTGTCTCCATGAACAAGATCGTGGTGGACATGCGCCGCATGGGCGGCGGGTTCGGCGGCAAGGAAACTCAGGCAGCCAGCCCGGCGTGCTTGTGCGCGGTGGTGGCAATGTTGACCGGACAACCGACCAAAATGCGCCTGCCACGGGTCGAAGACATGCTGATGACCGGTAAGCGCCACCCGTTCTACATCGAGTACGACGTTGGCTTCGATAACAGCGGACGCCTGCACGGGATTCGTTTGGAGCTGGCCGGCAACTGCGGCTGCTCGCCGGACTTGTCCAACTCCATCGTCGACCGGGCGATGTTCCATGCTGACAACTCGTATTACCTGGGCGATGCCACCATCAATGGTCATCGCTGCAAGACCAACACGGCGTCGAATACCGCGTATCGCGGTTTCGGCGGGCCACAAGGCATGGTCGCTATCGAAGAAGTCATGGACAACATCGCCCGTCACCTCGGCAAAGACCCGTTGGAGGTGCGCAAGGTTAACTACTACGGCAAGACCGAGCGTAACGTCACCCACTACTACCAAACCGTCGAGCACAACATGCTCGAAGAGATGACCGCCGAGCTAGAAGAAAGCTGCCAGTACGCCGAGCGCCGCGAGTCGATTCGCACCTATAACGCCAGCAGTCCGGTATTGAAAAAAGGCCTGGCGCTGACCCCGGTGAAGTTCGGTATTTCCTTCACCGCCAGCTTCCTCAATCAGGCCGGTGCGTTGATCCATATCTACACCGACGGCAGCATTCACCTGAACCATGGCGGCACCGAGATGGGCCAAGGCTTGAACATCAAGGTCGCGCAAGTGGTGGCCGAGGTGTTTCAGGTGGACATCGACCGAATTCAGATCACCGCAACCAACACCGACAAGGTGCCGAATACTTCACCGACGGCCGCATCCAGCGGTGCGGATTTGAACGGCAAGGCAGCGCAAAACGCCGCTGAAATCCTCAAGCAGCGCTTGGTCGAATTTGCCGCGAAACAGTACAAAGTCGCTGAAGACCAGGTGGAGTTTCGCAACGGCCATGTACGGGTCGGCGAGTTTGTGTTGTCGTTCGAATCGTTGGCGATGCAGGCGTGGGTTGGCCAGGTCTCGCTATCGAGTACCGGTTATTACAAGACACCGAAGATCTACTACGACCGCACCCAGGCCCGTGGCCATCCGTTCTATTACTTTGCCTACGGCGCGGCCTGTTGTGAGGTGATCATCGACACCTTGACCGGCGAATACAAAATGCTCCGCACCGACATCCTCCATGACGTGGGCGCCTCGTTGAACCCGGCCATCGACATGGGTCAGGTAGAGGGCGGGTTCATTCAAGGCATGGGCTGGTTGACCATGGAAGAGTTGGTGTGGAACGCCAAGGGCAAACTGATGACCAACGGTCCGGCCAGCTACAAGGTCCCGGCGGTCAGCGACATGCCGCTGGACCTGCGGGTGAAGCTGGTGGAAAACCGCAAAAACCCGGAAGACACGGTGTTCCACTCCAAGGCCGTGGGCGAACCGCCATTCATGCTCGGCATCGCCGCCTGGTGCGCAATCAAAGACGCCGTGGCCAGCGTCGCCGATTATCGGCATCAGCCAAAGATTGATGCGCCCGCGACCCCGGAGCGGGTGCTGTGGGGCTGTGAGCAGATGAGAAAATTGAATGCATCGGTTCAGGAAGCATTGGATGTCGCGCACGAATTAATCTGAGTCCAACCTGCCTGTAGGAGCGGACGTGTTGGCGAGGCGGTTCAGACATACCGCTCAGAACCTTCGCAACAAGTTGGTTCCTACAGACGATTGTGTCGCCGCAGATGGTTGTTTGGCGGCGTTGAAAGACGATCAGGAGAGAAACATGGATAACTGGATCAGTGCCCTCGCCGATTTGCAAAATCAAGGCGAGCCCTGTGTGTTGGTGACCATCATCGATGAGCGCGGTTCGACGCCGCGCAATGCTGGCTCGAAGATGGTGGTCAGTGCCGAGCGGATCTTCGAAACCATCGGTGGCGGGCATCTGGAATACAAGGCGATGGAAATAGCCCGTGAGATGCTCGCCAGCGGCAGTCAACACACCCGCCTGGAACGCTTCAGCCTCGGTGCAAGTCTGGGCCAGTGTTGCGGTGGGGTAAATGTGTTGCTGTTTGAGCCCATGGGCCATCCACAAGCGCAGATCGCAGTGTTTGGTGCAGGCCATGTGGGGCGCGCGTTGGTGCCGCTGTTGGCGAGCCTGCCGTGCCGGATACGTTGGATTGATTCCCGGGAAAATGAGTTCCCTGCGCAGATTCCCGAAGGTGTGTCACGCATCGTTAACGAAGAGCCTGTGGATGAAGTCGAGCAGTTGCCCAAGGGCAGTTATTGCATCGTCATGACCCACAATCATCAGCTGGATCTGGAACTGACGGCGGCGATCCTAAAGCGCAACGACTTCACCTATTTCGGCTTGATCGGCTCAAAAACCAAACGCATCAAGTTCGAGCATCGCTTGCGTGAACGCGGTTTCGATACCGCGCTGTTGCAACGCATTCGTTGCCCAATGGGCTTGGCCGAAGTCAAAGGCAAATTGCCGATCGAAATTGCCGTGTCCATCGCCGCTGAAGTAATCGCCACCTACAACGCTAATTTCGGCCAGCACAGCGCCGACGCCGTGCCGATTGCCCACTTGCTGCCGGTCTCCCGCCGCAGCCAAGCACAACAATAAATGAGAGTGTTATGAAGTCCGTGTCTGTCAGTACCCATGCAAGCACCATCAAAAAAGCCTACCGCGCCGCGATTCTGCACAGCATCGCTGATCCGGCGGAAGTTGTGATCGAGGCCTCCTATGAGTATTTTCCCGACGGCTTACTGGTGGTCGAGGACGGCAACATAGTCGCCCTTGGGCACGCTGCAGATTTACTTGGCACGCTCGGCAGTGATGTCGAGGTCACGCAATACCCGGACGCGTTGATCACCCCCGGGTTCATCGATACCCACATCCATTTGCCGCAGACCGGGATGGTCGGGTCCTATGGCGAGCAGTTGCTGGACTGGCTGAACACCTACGTTTTCCCCTGCGAAAAGCAGTTTGCCGACGCGGCGCATTCGGCCGAAGTATCAGAGATTTTCATCAAGGAATTGCTGCGCAACGGCACCACCACCGCGCTGGTATTCGGCAGTGTGCACAAGGCCTCGGTGGAGGCTTTTTTCAGCGCGGCAGAGAAGCTCAACTTGAGGATGATCGCCGGCAAGGTGATGATGGACCGCAATGCCCCGGATTACCTGACCGATACCGCAGAGTCCAGCTACGTCGACAGCAAAGCGTTGATCGAACGCTGGCACGGCAAGGGTCGTTTGCACTACGCCGTAACGCCGCGCTTCGCGCCCACCAGCACCCCGGAACAATTGGCGCTGGCCGGGCAACTGCTCGACGAATACCCAGACGTGTATATGCAAACGCACATCAGCGAGAACCTGCAAGAAGTTGAGTGGGTGAAGGCGTTGTTCCCGGAACGCAGCAATTATCTGGATGTGTACGACCACTTCAAATTGCTCGGTAAACGCTCGGTATTTGCCCATGGCGTGCACTTGTGCGACGACGAATGCGCAAGGCTGGCGGAAACCGGTTCGGCGGTGGCGTTCTGCCCGACGTCTAACCTGTTCCTCGGCAGCGGTTTGTTTGATTTGCCCATGGCGGAGAAGCACAAGCTCAACATCGGTTTGGGCACCGATGTCGGCGCGGGCACGAGCTTCTCGCTGCTGCACACGCTGAACGAAGCGTACAAGGTGATGCAGCTCCAGGGCGCCAAACTGAGCCCGTTCAAATCGCTGTACCTGGCGACGTTGGGCGGCGCACGGGCGTTGCGTCTTGAAGACAAGATCGGCACGTTGTATCCGGGAACCGAAGCAGACTTCGTGGTGCTTGATTGCACCGCTACGCCGCTCCTCGCCTACCGCTTGAAACAGGCGAAGGATATCGAGGAGAAGTTGTTCGTGCTGACCACCCTGGGGGATGACCGAACCGTGCTGGAGACCTACTCGGCCGGGCAGCGAGTGCACAAGCGCGACTAGTCACCGACGCGGATTTTTCTGAAGGACCGCGGCGTGGTCTTCCCGAATAAATTCGGTCCCACAGGATTTCAACCGGTCGATTCCTCAGCTAACTCCTGATACAGCGCGGATCTGTAGGAGCCAACGTGTTGGCTCCTACAGGGACTCCTGACTTAAACCGCCTGATTCCTACCCGGTTTTTTCTTGGTCAGCATCAAGTGCGAGAACACTGCGTGCAGGTCGTCGGAGGCGCTGTCTTCGTCGAGGTTGAGCTTGCTGTCGATGTGGTCCATGTGATGCATCATCAGGTTCACCGCCAATGCCGCGTCGCGCGCTTCTATGGCATCGATCAACTGGTTGTGTTCATCGTAAGAGCAGTGTGAGCGATTGCCGCTTTCGTACTGCGCGATGATCAATGAGGTCTGCGACACCAGGCTGCGCTGGAAGCTGATCAGCGGCGCATTCTTCGCCGCTACGGCCAATTTCAAGTGAAACTCCCCCGATAAACGAATCCCCGCGCCGCGATCCCCGCGGGAAAAACTGTCGCGCTCGTCGCTGACCATCTGTCGCAGTTCGGCGAGTTGCTCAGGCGTTGCATGCTCGACGGCCAGTTCAGTAATCGCCTTCTCCACCATGCGCCGCGCAAAGAACACCTGACGCGCTTCTTCCACACTCGGGCTGGCCACTACCGCGCCACGGTTTGGCCGTAGCAGCACGACCCCTTCGTGGGCCAAACGTGATAGCGCACGACGAATAATCGTGCGGCTGACACCGAAAATTTCCCCCAGCGCTTCCTCACTCAGTTTCGTACCGGGTGCCAGACGTTGCTCCAAAATAGCCTCAAAGATATGCGCATAAACGATATCGTCCTGGGTTCCGGTGCGGCCAGTCTTGAGGGTACGCGGATGCTTTTTGAGGGGCTGCAACTGTTCGTTCATGGGTTCTCGAGGGCAAGTCACAGAAAAGTACCGGGACATTGTACACAGTGCATTGGCGTTGAATAGCGACAGCTATATCGACAGCGTTATGCATACAGTTCTAAATATTTAGCCAACAGCGTAAAAAACATTATTTGCTTTTTTTGTATACAAAAGCATAATCGGCCTCGTGCAAATTCCTGACTTGATGGTCAAAAAAACCATCAACTCAAACGCACCACCTCACTGCGCTATTACTGGCGTGGGAAAAACAATAAAAGTCTTGAGGAGTACCCCTGCTGTGGAAAGTCGAAAATCCGAAGCAACAACGCTGGATCTTACGCCGCCAAGCACAGGCTTGCTTGAACGTGTCTTCAAGCTAAGTGTGCATGGCACAACCGTCAGAACCGAACTGCTAGCGGGCCTGACCACGTTCATCACCATGGCGTACATCATCTTCGTCAACCCCAATATCATGGCCGACGCCGGCATCGACCACGGGGCAGCGTTCGTCGCTACCTGTATCGCCGCCGCGCTAGGCTGCCTGTTGATGGGGTTGTACGCGAACTGGCCCGTAGGTTTGGCGCCGGGTATGGGCTTGAATGCCTTTTTTACCTACACCGTGGTCGGCACCATGGGCTACAGCTGGCAAACCGCGCTGGGTGCTGTGTTTATTTCCGGCTTGATCTTCATGTTTCTGACCCTGTCGCGCATTCGCGAATGGCTGCTCAATAGCATCCCGATCAGTTTGCGTTTCGCCATGGGCGCGGGAGTTGGTTTGTTTCTTGGCATCATTGGCTTGAAAACCGCCGGTATCGTGGTCGCCAGCCCCAGCACGTTGATCAAGCTTGGCTCGCTGCGTGAACCTGGGCCGTTATTGGCTGCGATCTGTTTTCTGATGATTGCCGTGCTGAGCTACCACCGCGTTTTCGGTGCGATTCTGATCAGTATTATTGCGGTGACACTCGCCGGCTGGGGTTTGGGGTTGGTGCAATACAACGGCATTTTTTCTACCCCGCCGAGCTTGGCCCCGACTTGGCTGGCAATGGACGTCAAGGGCGTGTTCAACGTCAGCATGATCAGCGTGGTGTTGGCGTTTCTGTTCGTGCACATGTTCGACACCGCAGGCACCTTGATGGGCGTTGCTCAGCGCGCAGGACTGGTGAAGCCTGACGGAAAAATTGAAAACCTGTCCAAAGCGCTGAAGGCTGACAGTGCCTCCAGCGTATTTGGCGCCCTGGTCGGCGTGCCTCCCGTTACCAGCTATGTCGAAAGCGCCGCAGGTGTTGCGGCAGGAGGACGTACCGGGCTCACCGCAGTTACCGTTGGCGTGCTGTTTATCGTGGCAATGTTTTTTGCACCGCTGGCCGGGATGATCCCCGCCTATGCCACTGCTGGGGCGCTGATCTACGTCGCGATGCTTATGATGGGTGGCATGGCACACATCAACTGGGACGAAGCCACCGACAGCATTCCAGCCATCGTCACCGTGATCATGATGCCGTTGACGTTCTCGGTCGCAGACGGCATTGCCCTTGGCTTTATCACCTACGTGGTGCTCAAGGTCGGCACCGGCAAGCACAAGGAAATCTCCGTCAGCCTGTATGCGCTGTGTGTGATTTTCATCGCCAAGTTCGTATTCCTGTAAGCAGCACACGACATCGGGTGAAGGCAGATCTGTTAGCCGTCGCCCGATAACTCGAAGCCAGTGACCGTTTTTCGCACCAAAAAAAGCCCGCAGTGTGGGCGGGCAAGAGGAAATGAAACAGATTGACCAGCGGTAGTTAACTACCGCGATAGGTCGAATAGCTGTAAGGCGAAATCAACAGCGGCACATGGTAATGATCTTGCGTAGCGTCGATGCCAAACCGCAGTACCACGACGTCGAGAAAGGCTTGATCGGGCAACGTCGTACCTCGAGCCCGGTAATATTCACCGGCCTGGAACTGCAATTGATAAACCCCAGTGCGATAGTCGTCACCTTCCAACAACGACGCATCGCAGCGGCCGTCGCTATTGGTCACGGCCTTGGCGACTGACTCCAGGCGGTCACCTTCGACTCGGTACAGTTCAATTTTGATGCAGCTGCCGGGGCAGCCGTGTGCGGCGTCCAGTACATGCGTCGTCAGTCGTCCCATTGTTTGTCTGCCCTGCGCGGTCTGTTAAAGGATAAATACCGCCCCGTTCTAGTGCGCTGACCGGGGCGACGATGTGGAATTAAGACATTTTTTATAAAAATTGTACACAATAAAAACCACACCTTTTCCTGAGTCGCCTGCTACTTCGACACAGCTGCCGTTTTGGCCTTAAATCAAGCGGTTCAAGCATCGCAGGACTAGAAGCTGATCGATTAGGCAAGTTTCTTGCAAACAGATTATTCTGAAAAAGATGAAAAGTCGGGCTTACAAAACGATCAATAAGTTGTATACAATCGATCCATCGCGGTGGCTCATCCCGGATTGACCCGGCAACCACTGCCACTGACAACACGTACAGAAGGAAGAGCGCAGTGAGTGCTGATTATCCACGCGACCTGATCGGTTACGGCAATAACCCACCCCATCCCCACTGGCCAGGGAATGCCCGCATCGCCTTGTCGTTCGTACTGAATTACGAAGAAGGCGGCGAGCGTAATATTTTGCACGGCGATAGCGAATCCGAGTCCTTCCTGTCGGAAATGGTCTCGGCGCAACCGCTGCAGGGCGAGCGCAACTTGAGCATGGAGTCGCTCTACGAATATGGCAGCCGCGCGGGTGTCTGGCGAGTGCTCAAGCTGTTCAAGGCGTTCGATATTCCGCTGACTGTTTTTGCCGTAGCCATGGCCGCGCAGCGTCATCCGGAGGTGATCCGCGCCATGGTTGAAGCCGGTCATGAGATTTGCAGCCACGGCTACCGTTGGATCGACTATCAGTACATGGACCAAGCCCAAGAGCGTGAACACATGCTTGAAGCGGTCCGCATCCTCACCGAGATCAGCGGCGAGCGTCCGCTGGGTTGGTACACCGGTCGTACCGGTCCTAACACCCGTCGGTTGGTCATGGAGGAAGGCGGCTTCTTGTATGACTCGGACACCTATGACGATGACCTGCCCTACTGGGAACCGAACAACCCCACTGACAAGCCGCACCTGGTAATTCCGTACACCCTCGACACCAACGACATGCGTTTTACTCAGGCCCAGGGCTTTAACAACGGCGAGCAGTTTTTTCAGTACCTCAAGGACGCTTTCGATGTGCTGTATGCCGAAGGCGCCGAGGCACCGAAGATGCTCTCGATCGGTTTGCACTGCCGCCTGATCGGGCGCCCGGCCCGCTTGGGCGCGCTGAAACGCTTCCTCGAGTACGCCAAAGGTCACGAGCAGGTTTGGTTCAGTCGCCGGGTAGACATCGCGCGCCATTGGCACGCTGAACATCCGTATCAAGCGACAGCCTGTAAAAAAGGACAGACAGCGAAATGACTCATTTCCAAACCCTGACACCGTCGACCCTGAGCCGCGATGAATTCGTCGCCGCCTTCGCTGACGTTTACGAGCATTCAGCGTGGGTTGCGGAAATGGCCTACGACCTGGGTCACGACGCCGATCTGGACCAGATCGAAACCCTGCACGCCCGCATGAGCGACATCCTGTTAAGTGCTGATCACGCCCGGCAACTGGCGCTGATCAACGCTCACCCGGACCTTGCCGGCAAAGCCGCCGTGCAAGGCCAACTGACCGAAGCCAGCACCCACGAGCAAGCTGGCGCCGGTATCCACCAATGCTCGGCCGAAGAGTTCCAACGCTTCACCGAGCTGAACGACGCCTACAAAGCCTCGTTCGCGTTTCCCTTCATCATGGCGGTGAAAGGCAGTGACCGGCATCAGATCCTCGCCGCCTTCGAAACGCGCATCCATCACTCGGTCGAGACTGAGTTCGCCTGCGCCTTGGCCGAGATCAACAAGATCGCGATGTTCCGCTTGCAAGCCCTCTGACCGCGCCTATCCCACGCCAATTCTAAAAAAGGCAGACAAGATCAATGAAAGCTTACGCCGCACCGTTCGAGAAGTTCGTCAACCTGGCCGATGCCCGTCTGGGCACCACCATTGTCTCGGTGACCGATGACTGGTTCGCCGACGCCAACCGCTTGTTCCAGCCCACCCCTGCGGTGTGGAAAGAAGGCGTGTTTGATGACAACGGCAAATGGATGGACGGCTGGGAGTCACGCCGCAAACGCTTTGAAGGTTACGACACCGCGATCATTCGCTTGGGTGTGCCCGGCTCGATTAAAGGCGTGGACATCGACACCGCATTCTTCACCGGCAATTATCCGCCATCGGCCTCACTGGAAGCCTGCTTCTTGACCTCCGGCGAGCCGGACGAAAAAACCCAATGGACTGAAGTGCTGCCCGCTGTCGAGCTCAAAGGCGACAGCCATCACTACCACGCCATCAACAATGATCAGGCGTACAGCCATTTGCGTTTCAATATTTACCCGGACGGCGGTGTGGCGCGTTTGCGGGTGTATGGCGTGCCGTTTCGTGATTGGTCAACCGTCGGTGATAGCGAACAGATCGACCTCGCCGCAGCATTGAACGGCGGTCGGGCGCTGGCCTGCTCCGATGAACACTTCGGGCGCATGAGCAACATTCTCAATCCTGGCCGTGGCGTGAACATGGGCGACGGCTGGGAGACCGCACGGCGTCGGACACCGGGCAACGATTGGGTGATCATTGCCTTGGGCCATGCTGGGATGATTGAGCAAGTGGTTGTCGACACCCTGCACTTCAAGGGTAATTACCCGGACACCTGCTCGATTCAAGGCGCATTCGTCAAAGGCGGTACCGACAGTCAGATCGAAACCCAGAGCTTGTTCTGGCGTGAACTGCTGCCGGCACAGAAACTGGAAATGCACGCCGAACACAGCTTTGCCGAACAGATCAAGGCCCTGGGCCCAATCACCCACATCCGCCTGAATGTATTCCCGGATGGGGGTGTGAGTCGGTTGCGGGTGCTGGGTAAAGTGGCGAAATAGCGTCGAGCCCCGCGAATAAATTGAACAAACAACAACGTATTCAGAGATAAAACCACCATGCGCACCTTAGTGATCGAGCCCCTGACCAAAGAAGCTTTCGCCCCATTCGGTGATGTTATCGAAACCGATGGCAGCGATCACTTCATGATCAACAACGGCACGACCATGCGTTTTCACAGGCTGGCAGACGTCGAAACCGCCACGCCGGAGGATAAAGCGATCATCAGTATCTTCCGCGCCGAAGCGCTGCCGATGCCGTTGACCGTGTGCATGTTGGAACGGCATCCGCTGGGCAGCCAAGCGTTCATACCGCTGCTCGGCCACCCCTTTCTGATCGTGGTCGCGCCGGTTGGCGATGCACCTGCATCAGAGTTGGTCCGCGCCTTTGTCAGTAATGGCAGGCAGGGCATTAATTACCATCGCGGCGTTTGGCACCACCCGGTGCTGACGATCGAAAAGCGGGATGACTTCCTGGTGGTTGATCGCAGTGGAACAGGCAATAACTGCGACGAGCATTTTTTCGAGGAGGGTCAGAAATTGATCCTCGCCCACCAATAAGAAAGGCCTGAACACCCGTAGTGGTGGCCGGCAAGATTCAGAGGTAGATACCGTGCAAGCACATTTGATGGAATGGCTGAATCTAAGCGTGCGTTGGATTCATATGATTACCGGCGTGGCCTGGATCGGCGCCTCGTTCTATTTTGTCTGGCTGGAAAACAACCTGAACCGGGTTAACCCGCGTGACGGGCTGGCAGGCGACTTGTGGGCGATTCACGGTGGCGGCATCTACCACCTGGAAAAATACAAACTCGCGCCCCCGACCATGCCGGATAACTTGCACTGGTTCAAATGGGAAGCGTATTTCACTTGGATGTCCGGAATCGCGTTGCTGTGCGTGGTGTTTTACGCCAACCCGACCCTGTATTTGCTGGCCCCCGGCAGTGGCCTGACGGGCATTGAAGGCGTGGCTATCGGCATCAGTTCGCTGATCGCCGGTTGGTTCATTTATGAGGCGCTGTGTGATTCTGCGTTGGGCAAACGCCCTGCCCTGCTCGGCCTAGTGCTGTTCGTGCTGCTGATTGCTGCTGCGTTCGGGTTCAGCAAAATATTCAGCGGACGCGGTGCGTATCTGCACGTCGGCGCCATCATCGGCACGATCATGGTCGGTAACGTGTTCCGCGTCATCATGCCGGTGCAAAGAGCATTGGTCGCGGCCATCGCCGAGAACCGCACCCCGGACCCTGCCCTGCCAGCCAAAGGCTTGCTGCGCTCGCGGCACAACAACTATTTCACCTTGCCCGTGCTGTTCATCATGATCAGCAACCACTTTCCGAGCACCTACGGCAGCCAGTACAACTGGTTGATCCTGGCCGGTATCGCGGTGATGGCGGTGTTAGTGCGTCACTATTTCAACACCCGTCACAACAGCCATAAATTTGCCTGGACCTTACCGGTAGCGGCGCTGGGCATGATCTGCATGGCCTATGTCACGGGGCCGACGCCGATATCGAAAGCCCCAGACGTGGCGGGTCCGGCAAAAATCGAATACCAACCTCTACCAGAAACCGCGTTGGGGGGCCATAGAGCCGATCCTGCTGCAGCCGTCGCCGCAGCACCCGTCGCGACCCAAGCAGTTGGACCCGATTTCAACGCTGTTCACAGCGTGATCAAAGAGCGCTGTGCCGTGTGCCACTCTGCCAACCCCACCAGCCCGTTGTTCAGCGCGGCACCGGCCGGAGTGATGTTCGACACCGCACAACAAATCCAGCAAATGGCCCCGCGCATTCAAGCTCAGGCAGTTATTTCGCAAGTCATGCCGCTGGGCAACATCACGCAAATGACCCAAAAAGAACGCGATCTGCTCGGCGCGTGGATCGATCAGGGAGCAAGGACGAACTGAAGGAGCACTAGGCTTTAAGCTGCAAGCGGCAAGAGCGCTACAGATTGGAACGCTTGCCGCTTAGCGCTCCGCTACCCCGCCACTCCCCAAAATAAAAATAACGAGGTGTTGCATGTCCGAGTCAAATCACGCGCGGATTCCAACCGCGCCGCCACGACAGCCTTTGCCCCTGCTGCAAATGATTCTGGTGGGCTTGCAACACGTCTTATTGATGTACGGCGGCGCTGTTGCGGTGCCGTTGATCATCGGCCAGGCGGCTGGTCTGTCCCGTGAAGAAATCGCCTTTTTGATCAACGCCGACCTATTGGTTGCCGGTATTGCCACGGTGGTGCAGTCGCTGGGCATTGGGCCGTTGGGGATTCGCATGCCGATCATGATGGGCGCCAGTTTCGCCGCCGTCGGCAGCATGGTAGCCATGGCGGGCATGCCCGGCGTTGGCCTCACCGGGATCTTCGGCGCGACCATCGCCGCCGGTTTTTTCGGGATGCTGATCGCCCCGTTCATGTCGAAAATCGTGCGCTTCTTTCCGCCGCTGGTGACCGGTACCGTCATTACCTCCATCGGCTTGTCCTTGTTCCCGGTCGCCGTAAACTGGGCCGGGGGTGGCAGCAAAGCGGTGAGCTTCGGTGAACCGGTCTACCTCGCGGTAGCGGCCTTGGTGCTGGCGACTATCCTGCTGATCAACCGCTTCATGCGGGGCTTTTGGGTCAACATTTCGGTGCTGATCGGTATGGGCATGGGTTATGTGATCTCGGGTTTGATTGGCATGGTCGACCTCACGGGCCTGGCTCAATCGCCATGGGTCAGGGTGGTCACACCGCTGCATTTCGGCATGCCGGAATTTCACCTCGCACCGATCTTGTCCATGTGCCTGGTGGTGGTAATTATCTTCGTCGAGTCCACTGGAATGTTTCTCGCGCTGGGCAAAATCACCGACCGCGAAGTCACCCCCGGCATGCTTCGACGCGGCCTGATGTGCGACGCGGCGGCCTCGTTTCTCGCTGGTTTTCTTAATACCTTCACCCACTCGTCGTTCGCCCAAAACATCGGTCTGGTGCAAATGACTGGCGTGCGCTGCCGCTACGTGACGGTGGTGGCGGGCGGCTTCCTGATCAGTTTGAGCTTGCTGCCGAAAGCGGCGTTTCTGGTGGCATCCATTCCACCTGCGGTGCTAGGCGGCGCGGCCATCGCCATGTTTGGCATGGTGGCTGCGACAGGGATTAAGATCCTTCAAGAAGCCGACATCGGTGACCGACGTAACCAATTACTGGTCGCCGTCAGCATCGGCATGGGCTTGATCCCAGTGGTACGACCGGAGTTCTTCGCGCACCTGCCATTATGGATGGGGCCGATTACCCACAGCGGCATCGCCCTCGCCGCACTCAGTGCAGTGTTGTTGAACTTGCTGTTCAACGTACTCGGGGGGGCTGAGCGCGAAGCCATGAACAAGGCTGCGCACCCGCATTGATCGCCTCTAGCTAAACCACCTGAAACAGATCGCCTCGGCTGACGGACCGTTGCTTGTCCGTCGGTCATGGCGAAGCCATGTCAAAAATTCACCCTTGAAACAGCGGAAAAAAAGCGCCGTCACAGAGCGCTACTTAATAAAAACCAAGCCACTCAACCCCTGGGAGCAACCCGCATGACTCTTATTTTTTCTCGCCTGGTCGCCAGCAGCCTGATCGCTGCCGGTATCCTGTTCGCTGCCGGCCAAACCATGGCCGGCGACCTTGTGCAATGGCAAAGCAACAGCCTGACGTATCTGTGGGGCCAGAACTACGCCGTCAACCCGGAAACACAACAGACCTTCACCTTCGAACATGCTGACGGCTGGAAGTACGGCGATAACTTTCTGTTTGTCGACAACACGTTTTACAACGGCAAACCGGACAGCCAAGTCGGTCATTTCGGGATGTATGGCGAGTTCACCCCGCGCCTGTCACTGGGCAAGATTTTTGGTCAGAAATTCGAGTTCGGTCCGATCAAAGACGTGCTGCTAGCGATGACGTATGAGTTTGGCAAAGGCAACGTCGAGTCCTATCTGATAGGTCCGGGTTTCGACCTGGCGATTCCGGGCTTCGACTACTTTCAACTGAACTTCTTCCAGCGTCATCCTGACGGTACGCGGCCGGGGAACAATGTGTGGCAGATAACGCCTGTTTGGTCCTACACCATTCCAGTACGCGGGTCGGACATACTAATTGATGGTTTCATGGACTGGGTCGTGGATAACGACAACAACGCTCGCGGTACTTACCACGCTAACTTGCACTTCAATCCGCAGATTAAATATGACTTGGGTAAAGCCATGAGCCTGGGCGAAAAGCAGCTGTATGTCGGTGTCGAATATGACTATTGGAGCAACAAATACGGGATTGAAAATAGCAAGAATTTCGATACTAACCAAAACACAGCGAGCTTATTGGTTAAAGTGATGTTCTGATTCCTGACGCCATTTCGCAGGTAAGCCGACTCCCACAGGATGCGTGCCATTACGCAAACTGTGGGAAATTCTAAGTTGGGAGCGACGCGCAGTGCCGGGCATTCTTGAGACTGCCGTAAAGCCGGTGCTACCATGCGCAACCGTCGGCACTGGCAAGGAATTTTCTGGTTTATGAGCAGCATTCGCGAGCGAAACAAAGAACTGATCCTTAACGCAGCCAGTGAAGAGTTCGCCGACAAGGGCTTCGCCGCCACTAAAACCAGCGACATCGCGGCTAAGGCCGGGCTGCCAAAGCCCAATGTTTACTACTACTTCAAATCCAAAGAAAACCTCTACCGCGAGGTGCTCGAAAGTATCATTGAGCCTATCCTGCAAGCTTCAACGCCCTTTAATCGGGACGGTGTGCCGGCCGAGGTACTCAGCGGCTACATCCGCTCGAAAATTCGGATCTCCCGCGACCTGCCCCACGCTTCAAAAGTATTTGCCAGCGAAATCATGCATGGCGCCCCGCACTTGACCGCCGAACAAGTCGGGCAGCTCAACGAGCAGGCAAAGTACAACATCGAATGCATCCAGTCCTGGATCGACAGCGGCCAAATTGCCCCGCTGGACCCCCACCACCTGATGTTCACCATCTGGGCGGCGACCCAAACCTACGCCGACTTCGACTGGCAAATCTCCACGGTTACCGGCAAACCAAAACTCGAAGACAGCGACTATGACGCCGCCGCCGAGACCATCATCAGGTTGGTGCTCAAGGGTTGTGAGCTCGACAAATAGGCTTATTGATTAAAAGATAATTTTGTAGGAGCTGCCGACGGCTAAGATTCGAGGCCTTGTGTTTACTGCGTGAACACGCGGTGTTGCAGGCGGGGCAGCATTTTCACAGACAGAAAAATGGTTTGACCAAGGTGACTGGTCGTGAATACACTTCGCCCACGACAAATATTGTATACAACTATAAAAATAATTGATCACAAAAAAATATCTCATGAACCAAATTTCTTGCCCGGACTGGGCTGAAGCCATCCTCAATGGCTTCAGCCAAGTTCTACTACAACGTCATCCTTCTTGCGGACTGCTTTGCCTCCTTGCAATTCTTCTCACCGCACCCGCGTTGCTCGGCGGCGCGTTACTCGGTGCGATAGCTGGTTTACTCACCGCACAACAGCGCGGCTATGATAAAGCCGAGCGCCAGGCCGGGCTCTACAGTTATAACGGAGTGTTGATAGGCGTGTTGCTGTGCCATCAACTGCCTTGGTCACCCCTGGTGCCATTGCTGATTATTGCCTGCGGCGGTTTGAGCGCAATGTTCATGCACCACTGGCTGGAGCACACCAAGCAGGCGCACTGCCTGAAGGTTTACACCACGCCGTTTGTGCTGATCAGCTGGCTGCTACTCGCTTTTGTGATGCCGCATATACCCGCAGAAAACACTGGCAGCACATTACTAAACGCCGTGCCTCAGGGCCTGGGCCAAGTATTTTTGCTCGATCAGCCACTGGCAGGGCTGATGATCGGCGCTGGACTGCTCATTGCTGATCGACGCGCAGCCTTTTGGGCCTTGCTTGGCTGCATCGGTGGAATCGCCGTCGCGCTTTTACAAAATGAACCCTCTAGCGCGCTGTTAGGGCTTGCCAGCTATAACCCGGCACTGGCCGGTCTGGCGTTCAGTCATCAGCGCAATAGACCATGGCTGCCTATATTCGCCATCGCTTTGGCGATTGTCTTGCAGCCGGGATTTTCACAGTTGGGACTACCGACCTTGACCGCTCCGTTTGTGCTTGCCTGCTGGCTGGTTCAGGCAAGCGCTCGCTTGCTGCGACAGTCGGCGTCCGATCACCGCTTGCGCTGGTGAGCCGAAAGCTCCAGGCTTTGCGAATATTCACTTTGGAATTGACCCATGGACAGCAACACCGGCTGGCGGGAACAGCTACGCATCATCATTTTCCACACAGACACTGCCGCGGGCCGTCGCTTCGACACGGCCTTGTTGCTGATCATCTTATGCAGCCTATTCATCGTCATCATCGACAGTATCGACAGCATTCATCGCCACTACATCGATTTCTTTTCCTATATCGAGTGGGGCTTTACCATCGTATTCGCTATCGAGTATGCCCTGCGGTTGTATTGCTCACCGAAACCAATGCGTTATGCCTTCAGCTTTTATGGGCTAGTCGATCTGCTGGCAATTTTGCCGGGAATCCTTGCGCTGTATTACGCTGATGCACAATATTTGCTGATCATTCGAATCATTCGGATGCTGCGAATCTTTCGAGTGCTCAAGCTTAGTCCCTACTTGAAACAAGCCAACTTCTTGCTGCTGGCATTGCGCGGCAGCAAGCAAAAAATCATTGTGTTTCTCGCCACGATTTCCACCTTGGTGATCATATTTGGCACGTTGATGTATGTGATCGAAGGGCCGGAGAATGGTTACACCAGTATTCCGGTCGGCATCTATTGGGCCATTGTCACGATGACCACCGTCGGCTTCGGCGATATCGTACCGAAGACGCCAGCAGGACAAATGTTAGCGTCGCTGTTGATGATTACCGGTTATTCAATCATTGCCGTGCCCACTGGCATTTTCACTGCCGAACTGGCCAACGCCATGCGCGGTGGCGACCTTGAACATCAATGCCCGGTGTGTGCCAAATCCAACCACGAAAATGAAGCGTCGTTCTGCGCTCGTTGCGGCAATGCGCTGTTTCCAAAAGTTGAGCAGCAGGTATAAGCACATTCGTTTTTAATATTTTAAAAGCGGCACCGCATCCAGCTATCGTCGCGCGTATCCACTTTGCGGATGACAAAATTTTCGAAGCCAATGAGCGAGACCCTACGCCGACTGTGTGAAACCGTAGCCCGCGAGGGTCGATTTTGTGCAGGTTATTTGCCCCGCATAGCCGCCGTTAATTTATCCACGTTGTAGCGAAACATCTGTGCATAAGTCGCCGCTGGGCCATCCGCAGGGGATAGTGCTTCGACGTAAAGCTCACCGCCGGGTTGGGCGCCGCTGGCGGCTGCGATTTGTTTGACTAGGCGCGGATCACCAGAGTTTTCGAAGAAATAAGCGCTGACGTGCTCGCTCTTGATCTGACGAATCAACTTTGAAACGTCGGCCGCCGACGGCTCCGCTTCGGTTGAAAAACCCACTGGTGAAAGGAAGGTCACGCCGTACGCATCGCCGAAATAACCGAATGCGTCATGGGAAGTCAGAACTTTGCGCTGAGCCGGAGGAATCGCTCGGACTTGAGCGCGAGCGTAGGCATCGAGCTCTTGCAATTGGGCGATATAACGGTCGCCGTTGGCTTGATACACACTGGCGCCATCAGGGTCTGCCTTCTTCAGCGCAGCAATGATATTGCGTGCGTAAACCACACCATTGGCTGCGCTGTTCCAAGCATGCGGGTCAGTGACGCGCTTGCCGTCTTCTTCCATGCTGCGGGTTTTAATGCCGGTAGATAGCACCACAGGCTCACCGCGATAACCAGACGCTTTTATCAAGCGATCCAGCCAACCTTCCAGATTCAAACCACTGACGAACGCCAGATCGGCGTTTTTCAGTGCCTGAGCGGCGGCCGGGGTTGGCTCGTACACATGCGGGTCGCCATTGGGGCCAATCAGCGAAGTGACGTGAACCCGATCACCGCCAACGTTGTGCACCATATCGGCAATGACAGTGAAGGAAGCCACCGCTTCTAGCGGTTTGGCCGAAACGAAACTAGAAAAAACGGACAGCATAATGGCTGCCACGGCGCCCGATAGCATTGGTTGTTTCATGTTGATCCTCGAAGTGCGTTAAGAAACAGCGTTAGGACGTTGGGTTAGTTAGCCAAGTGAGGTTTGGGGAACAATCGGCGCAGAATACCGCTGCGTCCGAACAACAACGAGAAGCCATAAAACGCACTTGCAGTCAGCACGATGGCTGGACCCGAAGCGACGCCTAAGTGATAGGACACGATCAGGCCAATGAGACCGGAGAGCGTCGCCACCAGTGTCGAAATCATCATCAATGCGCTCAAGGATGTGGCCCAGAAGCGCGCCGCCGTGGCCGGAAGCATCATCATTCCCACCGCCATTAAGGTGCCTAGCGCCTGGAATCCGGCGACTAGATTGAGCACCACTAACAGCAGAAAGAGCACATGGTAAAGCGAGCCTCGACCGCCCACCGCCCTCAGGAAACCGGGATCAAAACACTCCAACACCAGAGGTCGATAGATGAGTGCGAGCAGGATAAGGGTGAAGGAGGCAATCGCGCCGACCATGTAGATTGCGTTGGAGTCGATGGCGAGAATGGTGCCGAACAGCACGTGCAGTAAGTCGACATTGGAACCGTGGAGGGAAACGATCAGTACGCCTGCCGCCAGCGAGGTCAGGTAGAAGCTGGCAAAACTTGCGTCTTCACGCAAAGCGG
Source organism: Pseudomonas sp. 10S5 (assembly GCF_035019745.1). Taxonomy (NCBI): domain Bacteria; kingdom Pseudomonadati; phylum Pseudomonadota; class Gammaproteobacteria; order Pseudomonadales; family Pseudomonadaceae; genus Pseudomonas; species Pseudomonas sp. 10S5. Next base: position 1,472 of record NZ_JASJVL010000012.1, on the reverse strand, counting down.
TAAGTCGGCTGACCAATCCGGACAACAACGCGACTGCCAAGCCGGCAATTAATCCGCCAAAGCCCATGGCGGGCAAAGAGAGGCCAGCGAATAAAAAGCCCACCGCCGCTCCCGGCAACACTGCGTGACTCATGGCATCGCCGACCAGACTCATGCGCCGCAACATCAAGAGCACACCCACTGGCCCCGAGCCGATTCCCAGTGCCAGGCACGCGACCAGTGCGCGGCGCATAAAACCGAACTCAACAAAGGGTTCGACCAACGTCGTGTACAACATCATGACCGACCACCTGCGGCATTATCTTCATGGGTATCGCACAGGTCAGCGTCAGCACTCCAGAATTCGGCCATATTACGGGCCTTACGCAGGTTTTCGACGCTAAGTACTTCTGCGGTGGCGCCCCAAGCAATGCTCTCCCGAGCCATCAATAATGTTTGCGGGAAGTGCTGGCGAACTTGCTCCAGGTCGTGAAGAACAGCAATTACCGTACGTCCTTGCCCGTGCCAGACGCGCACCAGCTCCAACAGATCGCGTGTGGTACGAGCATCAATAGCGGTGAATGGCTCGTCCAGCAGGATTACCGCAGCATCTTGCAGTAGCAACCGCGCAAACAGCACCCGTTGAAACTGTCCCGAAGACAGCGAGCCAACGCTGCGTGTCTCAAACCCTTCCAGGCCAACCGCCAGTAGCGCGTCTTGGGTGAGTTTACTTTGATCGCGACTGAGACCACGGAAAGGGCCAATGCTGCGCCACGCTCCCATAGCCACGGTGTCAGAGACGCTTAACGGGAAACTGCGATCAATCTCGGCCGCTTGCGGCAAGTAACCCAGCGTGCGAGTGGCCACTTTGCCGAGGTCGACCCGTCCCGCCGCCGGTTTCATGGTGCCTGCGATGGTTTTGATTAAGGTCGATTTACCCGCGCCATTAGGACCAACGATGGCCGTCAGGCTGCCTGCCTCGAAGCACCCGCTGATGTGGTGCACAGCTGGACGACGCTCGTAAGCGACGGTGAGATTGTCCAAAACAATGGCGGCGCTCATGGAACGGCCACCGCCCAAACGATGGCCACCCACAACAGCACTAGCATGGCCAGCGCCAGAAGCACACGTTTCCAGGCGGATTGAGCCAGCACAGAGCTGGCAATGGAAGGAGCAAGAGGTGCTTTCACGGAATGAGAACCTGACACGATTTGTTATAGTATTACATAACTTATCGAGTTTGGTTCTTGCTGTTTCAAAAAGTTTTTACACACAGCCGACTGGCACGAAGATTATGCCAATCTTTCGCAGGAGCGCCTGTTCCCACAGAATCCCGGCTAACCGAAAATCTGTGATCCTGAACTGCGCCCCAAATGTTGGACACCCATCCAACTACCGGGGTGTTTTTCATGGGTCAATATTCAACGCAGTTCAAGCGGTCCGCCATCAATGCTTTCCTTGAGCGCGGTCAAGGTTTTCGTCACATAGCCGCT
>NZ_JASJVL010000011.1:0-194998 GCF_035019745.1 Pseudomonas sp. 10S5 | reverse complement strand
CAGCCGTCTTCTTCGCACAGCCTATTCACGAAGTGCAGGTCGCTTTCGTCGTACTGAACGCAATACTCACGCAGCGTTGCGCGGCTCACGTCACCGTGGAACTGCACATCCAGGCCGCTAAACAGGCCGTGTTCCTTGAGCACTTCAAGGATGATGTCCGGCACACTCATCTGTTGGTACGAGCGGCGATGGCTGCTGTGTTCCAGGTACGCCAGATAAGGTTTCAACACCGCGACGTAGTGCGTCAGCCGCGCGCAGGAGTTGCTTTTATGGATCGAGTGGATGTGCCCATGCAGACCTTCGCCGTCCGGGCCGAAGCTGAGAAAAGCCGCTTTGTGCAGCACGTCTGAAAGCTCAATATCCCCCGCCCGGCTGACCAGTTCGATGGTAACGGCGTAGGGCGTGCTGACGGCTTCGGCGCCCTCGAACGCAAGCACCTGCAAACGAGGATCTTCGAGACCTTTGATGCTTAGGGTGAAGGTTGGGGCGGTGGCCTGGGACATACGCATTTCTTCTTGTCGAAAAGATGCGGCAACTTTGCGAGGCGTTGTCGATGATGTATATCGGGCGCGTCAGATAGGTTGCGTAGGAAATTTCCTGTCATTTCGACGAAGCTTCCTACCGATTCTCCAGTACTTAATAAACGCCATAAAAAAAACGGCCCTCAGGCCGTTTTCAAATCACAACACTTTCTCAACCACCCAAATACGCATCCCGCACTTTCGGGTCATGCAGTAACTCTTCGCCCGTTCCCTGCATCACCACCCGGCCGTTTTCCAATACGTAGGCTCGGTCGGCGATTTTCAGGGCCTGGTTGGCGTTTTGTTCAACCAAAAATACCGTGACACCGTCACGGCGTAGTTGTTCGACGATCTCGAATATCTGCTGAATGATGATCGGGGCCAGCCCCAGCGACGGCTCATCGAGCAGCAGCAGCTTGGGTTTGCTCATCAATGCGCGGCCGATGGCGAGCATCTGTTGTTCGCCGCCCGACATGGTGCCGCCACGTTGATGGAAGCGTTCCTTGAGCCGAGGGAACAGGTGCAAGACCTTGTCCATCTGCTCTTGGTAATCGTGCTTTTCAGTGAAGAACCCGCCCATGGCCAGGTTTTCTTCCACGGTCAAACGGGCAAACACGCGACGGCCTTCGGGCACCACAGCGATGCTTTTGCGCATGATTTGCGCCGATTCCAGCCCGACCAATTCTTCGCCCATGTAGCGAATGCTGCCGGCATGGGCGCGTGGCGAGCCACACAAGGTCATCAGCAGGGTGGATTTGCCTGCACCGTTGGCGCCGATCAGGGTGACGATTTCGCCTTGGCGAATATCGACGTTGATCGAATGCAGCGCCTGGATCTTGCCGTAGAAGGTGGAAACGTTTTCGAATTGCAGCATTTACGCTTCCCCCAGATAGGCTTTGATCACTTCAGGATTGTCGCGGATTTGTTCTGGCGTACCGTCGGCCAACGGTGTGCCTTGGTTGATCACGACGATGTGGTCGGAAATGCTCATGACCAGTTTCATGTCGTGCTCGATCAGCAGCACCGTGGCGTTGTGTTCGTTGCGCAACATACTAATCAACGCTTTAAGGTCTTCAGTTTCACGTGGGTTCAGACCGGCTGCCGGTTCGTCGAGCATCAAGATGCGCGGGCGCGTCATCATGCAGCGAGCTATTTCCAGGCGGCGTTGCTGACCGTAAGCCAGCGTGCCAGCCGGGCGATTGGCGAACTCTTTGAGGTTGACCCGTTCCAGCCAATGCTCGGCGTATTCCATTGCCTCGCGCTCGCTTTTGCGAAACGCGGGGGTTTTGAACAGGCCGGCCAGGAAGTTGGTGTTGAGGTGACGATGCTGGGCGACCAGCAGGTTCTCCACCGCGGTCATGTCCTTGAACAGGCGCACGTTCTGAAAGGTGCGCACCACGCCCTTACGGGCGATCTGGTGGCCGGCAAGCCCTTGAATGGGTTCGCCGTCCAGAAGAATGGTGCCCGCCGTCGGTTTGTAGAAACCGGTCAAGCAGTTGAAGACGGTGGTTTTACCCGCGCCGTTAGGGCCGATCATTGACACCACTTGTTTTTCGTTAACGCTCAGGCCTACGCCATTGACGGCTAACAAGCCACCAAAGCGCATGCTCAGGCCGCTGACTTGCAGAAGCGGACGGCTCATGAATGCGGCTCCGCTTTGAGTTTCATTTCGGGACGTTGCATGGGCAGCAAACCTTGTGGTCGCCAGATCATCATCAGCACCATCAAGGCGCCGAACATCAACATGCGGTACTCGCTGAATTCACGCATTAGCTCAGGCATCAGAATCAGTACCACCGCTGCGAGGATGACCCCCAGTTGCGAGCCCATGCCGCCCAGTACAACGATGGCGAGGATAATTGCCGACTCGATGAACGTGAACGACTCAGGCGTCACCAAGCCTTGGCGAGCGGCGAAAAAGCTCCCGGCGAAACCGGCGAATGCAGCACCCAAAGTAAACGCCGAGAGCTTGATAATGGTCGGGTTCAGCCCTAACGCACGGCAGGCAATTTCGTCTTCGCGCAATGCTTCCCACGCTCGGCCGATGGGCATGCGCAGCAAGCGGTTGATAACAAACAAGGCCAGTAGCGCCAACAGCAACGCAATCAGGTACAGGAAAATGACCTTGTTCACCGAGTTGTAGTCAATGCCGAAATACTCGTGGAAAGTCTGCGACCCTTCAGCCGCCACACGTTCGAACGACAGTCCGAACAACGTCGGTTTCGGGATATTACTGATGCCGTTCGGACCCCCGGTGAGGTCCGTCATGTTGCGCAGCAGCAAACGAATGATTTCACCGAAACCCAGGGTCACGATTGCCAAATAGTCGCCGCGTAAACGCAGTACCGGGAAGCCCAGCAGAAAGCCGAACAATGCCGACATCAATCCCGCGATTGGCAGACAGATCCAAAAGCCAAACCCGTAGTAATGCGACAACAGCGCGTAGCTGTAAGCGCCGACGGCGTAGAAACCGACGTAACCCAAGTCGAGCAACCCGGCCAAGCCAACCACGATGTTCAGCCCCAGGCCGAGCATGATGTAGATCAGGATCAGTGTGGCGATATCCACTGCGCCGCGTGAGCCGAAGAACGGCCACACCAGTGCCACAAGTACCAGGCCAAGAACGATCCAGCGTTGCGTGGAGGGCAGGGTTAGAAAGCGGGTGGTCTTGGCGGGAACCTTTGGCAGGCTCGGTGTGGCATGCCACGCGGTATTGATCTGGTCCCGAAACAGCACCCGGAAAAACATCGCAATGGAACAGCCAAAGATCGCCGCTAACATCGCGTGGCTGGCACCGATAACTGTCAGGTTAACGCCGACGATTTCCAGCTTGAGGCCCAGGATCGGGTAGGCCACAGCCAGCACCAGCAAGGCACTGAACAGCGCCGATTTGAGATTCTTCTTCATACTTTTTCAACCTCCGGACGGCCAAGCAGGCCGGTCGGCCGGAACAGCAATACCAGAACCAACAGCGCGAATGCCACCACGTCCTTGTATTGATCGCCGAACACGTCGGCACCAAAGGCTTCGGCCACACCCAATACCAGGCCGCCGAGCATGGCGCCGGGAATGCTGCCGATGCCGCCGAGTACCGCAGCGGTAAACGCCTTGATACCGACGAGGAAGCCGGCGTTGGGGTTGATCACGCCGTATTGCATGCTCAGCAACACTGCAGCGACCGCAGCCAACGCGGCACCAATGACAAAGGTCAGGGCGATGATGTTGTTGGTGTTGATGCCGAGCAGGTTGGCCATCTTGATGTCTTCAGCACAGGCGCGGCAGGCGCGGCCCAGGCGAGAGCGAGAGATGAACCAGGTCAGCGCGAGCATGGCGACCAGGGTGACGAGGAAAATCAGAATCTGCATGTACGAAATCACCACCTCATGACTGCTGGAGGTGCCGAACACAAAGTTTCCCGGAATCAGGTTGGGGATCGATTTGTCTTTGGAATCTTGAGCGAGCAACACCGTGTTCTGCAGAAAGATCGACATACCAATGGCCGAGATCAACGGAATCAAACGATTGCTGCCACGTAAAGGGCGGTAGGCAACGCGCTCAATGGCGTAACCATAGGCGCTGGTCACAACGATACTGGCAACGAACGCGGCAGTGATAAGCAGCGGCAAACTGTCCAGACCCATAGCGCTCAAACCGGCCAGGGCGATGAAAGCGACATATGAACCGATCATGTATACCTCGCCGTGGGCGAAGTTGATCATGCCGATGATGCCGTAAACCATGGTGTAGCCAATGGCGATCAAGGCATAAGTGCTGCCAACGGTCAGGCCGTTAATCAGCTGTTGGAAAAAGTGATAGAAGTCTATCTCAGGCATTACAGCGCTCCTAAAAACCTACGAGTGTCCACTGGTGAAGTCGTTTGCCGCTCGCGCGTCATGGTATTCGTCCACGTTTGACGTGAGTTCAGTGGGCACTGGTGACGGTTTCAAGATTTTCAGGGGGGAAGAGTTGCTGTTGCGCAGGTCTCGTCCCGTTTACCTAGTAAAACAAAGCCCACTGTGGATGCAGTGGGCTTTGGGTAAGTCACAACACTCGAAGCTTATTTCAGTGGGGCTTCGGTTTTGGTGCCGTCTTTGTGCCAGGTGTAGACCACGAATTTGAAGTCTTTCAGGTCGCCTTTGGCGTCGTAGCTGAGGTCGCCGGTCGGGGTCTTGAACGTGCCAGCGTGGATAGCTGCTGCCACTTTCGCTGGGTCTTCGCTTTTAGTAGTGGTGATGGCATCAGCGATCACTTCAACTGCGGCGTAGGCCGGGAAAACGAACGGACCACTTGGATCTTCTTTCTTCGCGGCAAATGCTGCGACCAGAGCCTTGTTGGAGGGGTCTTGGTCAAACGACTTCGGAAGGGTTACCAGCAGTCCTTCGGAAGCGTCCTGAGCAATCTGCGAAATTGAAGCGTTACCCACGCCTTCTGGGCCCATGAATCCGGCAGTCAGGCCTTTCTCTTTTGCCTGACGCAAGATCAGACCGAGTTCCGGGTGGTAGCCGCCGTAGTAAACGAAGTCAACGTTGGCTTGTTTCAGTTTGGCAATCAGCGAGGAGAAGTCTTTGTCGCCAGCGTTGATGCCTTCGAACACGGCAACTTTCACGCCTTTGCTTTCAAGGGTTTTCTTCACCGCGGTGGCGATGCCTTCACCGTACTGCTGCTTGTCATGGATGACCGCAACCACTTTCGGTTTAATCACATCGGCGATGTAGTTGGCAGCGGTTGGACCCTGAGCGCTGTCCAGACCGATGGTGCGGAAAATCATCTTGTAGCCGCGAGCAGTGATTTCAGGGCTGGTGGCCGCTGGAGTCACCATAACAATGCCTTCGTCTTCGTAAATATCAGAAGCCGGTTGAGTCGAGCTGGAGCACAGGTGTCCGACTACGAACTTCACGCCGTCATTGACGATTTTGTTAGCAACCGCTACCGCTTGTTTCGGATCGCAAGCATCGTCGTACTCAACGGCTTCAAGTTTCTTGCCGTTCACGCCGCCTTTGGCGTTGATTTGCTCAATGGCCATTTTCGCGCCGCTGAACTGCATGTCGCCGTACTGAGCGACTGCGCCAGTTTTAGGACCGGCAATGCCGATTTTAATGGTGTCAGCTGCGAACGAATGGCTGGCAACCCCGGCCAGAACCAGTGCGGCAAATAGCTTGGAAACCTGCTTAATACCCTTAGTCATGATGCTCCACTCTTCTGTTTTTAATTTTTTTTATCCTGGCGGCCAAGGCTGCAGGACCAGATAAAAAACGTCCGATCATCCCCCCGGCAACTGTACCGGTACAGTGTAGAGCGCCGGTTTGCTGCTTGAAAAGCGGGCTACTGGGGGCAAAACCGGTTGATGTCGCTTAATCGACAGAAAGATACAGAATCGCAGCAACTTCTTGCGCCAAGAGTTCACACAATTGAGTTAGCACCCCAGCGATTCTGAACTTCCCATGCAATCAATCACTTAAATCCGGGTTTGTTTGAAGAAACACCAGCGCTATGATTGCGCCAATTTTTTCTTTGGTAAAACCCATGACGAAAGAACCTAGCACCCTCTATGCCAAACTGCTCGGCGAAACAGCTTCTATTACGTGGAATGAATTGCAACCATTCTTTGCAAGGGGTGCCCTGTTGTGGGTCGAGGCTCAGCTTGATTTGATCGAAGTTGCAGAGGCAGTGGCCGTAAACAAAGCAGACAAAGTCGCTGTGTGGCTCGCCTCTGGCGAGGTCAGCAAGGTCGCTGAGCCACGGGCGTTGGATCTATTTGAGCGGGATCCGCCTCTTTGGGCAGTGGTCGTTGCCCCCTGGGTGCTGATTCAAGACAGGGCGCAGGCCTGATTTTTCGCCCATGAAAGGTGCGACGAATCAGGCGGGTGGGTAGCCTGGTAACCGCCATCGATGACGATGGCGAATGCAGTAGCGAAAAATCCCATCTGTCTCAAACCGTTTGATACCTCAGTGTGAGGTTTTTCCGGTGTGCTGGTTCAGCGAGATGACCTTGGTCTTACCAATCCTGTGACGGTAAATTTCTCTCAGGTATTTGACGGCCTTTTTAACGCTGTCGCGGGAAATACGAATATCGTTGATTGACACAAACTTGGATTTATCGTCGATCAGCTCTCGGTATTTCTTCTCGTACATTGGCTTGATCGCGTACCAGTTGGTGTCGAGGATCTTGGCCGGGTTTTCGTATTCGTTTAGCAGATCATCAATACGGCCTTCATCGAAATTATCGCGGACGATGAAGTCAAGAATGGCGTTATCCAACGTGTCGTCGAAACGGTATTCGGTACGGGCAAAACACCGTTTTATAAAGGCCACAATCAGCGTTAGAAAGTCGTCCGAAAGGCATGGGCTTTTCGCGATGAGGGTGGTGAGTGATAGATTGGCCGATGCGCCGATGACCAAGGCATAACGTTTCAGTGTTGTGTTGGGGAATAAGCTATTGAGGTGGGTCTTGAGCCGGTTCAGGTCCATGTAGGAAAGTTTGTAATCCTTAGGCAGCGACACTATCGACACCACTGACGAGCAGTTTTTGAAGAAGTGCAGGTCGTGCAGCGCCGCAGCATCGTAGCCGGAAGACTTGTACTGTTCCAGCGACGCGCGATAACGATTGGACTCGATCGGCAGCAGGCTGATGCCTTCGATGGCCTGAGTCGTTTTGTTGAAGTGGGGCAAATCAATCGAGCGGAAAAACAGGTCGTCGATATTGAGCCGTGGCGCCTCTTTCTCAAATACTTTGAACTTGTCCGAGCTCGGCGCCGATTGTTCGGGCACAACTGATTCGGCATAAGCAATGGCCACCGGCCCCGCCAGACTCATGAACAGGTCATTTGCGTCCAACCGGATGGTTTCGCCGATATCGATACCTGCACGCCGGAAATAGTTTTGGTCGTAGTCGGTGGTAACCGCCTGTGCGGTCAAGATGTTGAAGATTTGCTGCGAAATGTACTGGTTGGCATGACGTTCCATGGCGTTGACGTCAATGTTGTCGATATTGCCGCTGTCATCGCTTTCCTTGGCGTAACGCATGATGTCGTTGGAGATCAACATCATCGCGTTCCAAGGCCGAATACGCCCCATCACGCTGGCTTCACTGCTGTCCTCATTTTCGAGGTTGTAGGAGAAATCCCACTCTTCTGCCAGATATTTACATAGTAGCCGTCCGGCGTTGATGTGCAGTGCTTCGGACATTTCACTGCGGTGGTCGGATATGTTCGGCAGGATGCAGATACCGCTGGTGAAGATTGGCTCGAACACAAAGGACCGGCCGCGCTTGCCGTCGTTTTCGCCCATGGGCTTGGTATCGAACGTCTTGTTCATGTAGGAGTATTGTTGCGCAAGGCCGAACTCGGACGCCATGCCCGAACCGGTGCCGCCGCCCGCACTGAAAATGTAGAAATACAGGCGCGATTGGTTGGCTTTGATCCCACACGAGTCGATCAGGTACGAGTGAATCAGTTTCCAATCGGAGCTGGAGAATTTTTGAGGGTCTTTATTCAGGATGATCTTGGCCAGATACTGACCGAGAATGGGTGCGTTACCTGCCCCTCCGGCATGTACCTCCGAGAGGTCCATGATTTTCATTTTGCTGTAGTCGTTGATGAAACCGCGCTTTTCACCCTTGCCAGAGAAGCGGACACGGCCAGCAATATCTTTGTCCAGATCGCCGAGCATCACTAGCGGTTCCACCAGAAACACCGGTTTCGCCGACTTGTTTTGCACTAAACGCAGGTTATTGCGAATCCAGCGGGCAGGGCTGTAACCCTTCTCATCAGCCAGGCGGTCCTCGCTACTGAACTGATTTAGATAGAACTTGCGCGCGTTGTACACCAGTTCGGCAACGTCTAGCGCAATGTTCGATCCGCAGCGACCCAAGCCAATCAGGCAAACCGACGGGAACTGTTGGTCGCGACGCAGTTCTTCTGGGTCTTCGATATGAACCGAAAGCGGAAACACGATGTCACGCAGGTGATCGAGATTGTCGAGGATGCGATCGGTGTCGGTCTCGGTGAAGTACAGGTACTGGTGCGCGGGCATCGGTTGCGGACTATAAGCACCGCGGATGACGGGGGCGTTAGAGGCGGTTAACAGTAATCCTGAGACCGCGCTGGCCGTTTCATTTTTATGAGTCATCGTTCGCCATATGCTTGGAGTCGATGGCTGCATGACTAATGCTATTGCGCCATCGCGAAGTGAAAAATGACGACACCCTCAGTGCGTCATATGCTTGCGCGGTAGCTTCGAACCCTACGTTAAAATGGGTATTTCTCCGTGCAATCCTCCGATTTGTCGGCCGCAAAACAGCCGCCTTTAATTTGTTAGGCGGTATTTAACGTCAAAAAATCAATTATTCTTTTTCGATCACCCGATAGCGTGTCGTATATAGCGTTGTACCGTCTGCCTGGATAGATACAGCCCATGTAAACCGCTGTCGATCACCCGTTATCAGCGCAACGAATGTTTACAGACAGATTATCTGGCGAGATTTAGATTGCACCTCTAGGCTCGACGAACCCGGCGTTTGCGCGCACGGTCTCATTCGGGTGCACAGGACACCGAATAACAATAAAAGAGACGGACCCCATGCAGAACTCGACCCAAGCGGAGAATGCCTGGCGCATTCTGTTCCTGCTGTTCCTGGCAAATCTTTTCAACTTCTACGACCGTGCTATTCCCGCCATTATCATCGAGCCGATTCGGTTGGAGTGGAGCCTTAGCGACTTTCAGATTGGAATCATTGGCACCGCCTTCACCATTGTTTACGCCATTGCCGGTTTGCCTCTGGGTCGAATGGCTGATACTGGCTCGCGCCGCAAACTGATGGGCTGGGGCTTAGCGGTCTGGAGTGGCCTGACAGCGGCAAACGGTTTGGTCAGCAGCTTTTGGGGGTTTCTGCTGGTGCGCATGGGCATTGGCATCGGCGAAGCCAGTTACGCTCCGGCGGCCAACTCTTTGATTGGTGATTTATTCCCGGCACACCGCCGTGCCAGGGCCATGGGCATTTTTATGCTGGGTCTGCCGTTGGGGTTGTTGTTGGCGTTTTTTACCACCGGGGCGATGGTCAAGGCATTCGACTCTTGGCGTGCGCCCTTTTTCATCGCAGCCGCACCCGGTTTGCTGCTGGCGATATTCATGTTTTTTATCCGCGAACCGATGCGTGGCGCTGCCGAAAGCGTGCGCATCTCTCAGGAAAAAATCGACAAGCCTATCCGACGGGTTTTAGCGATTCCAACCTTTGGCTGGTTGGTTTTGGCGGGCCTTAGCTTTAACTTTGCCACGTACGCTTGCAACTCCTTCATGGTGCCGATGTTGCAACGCTACTTTTTGTTGCCGTTGCAGCAGGCTGCAGTGGCCACCGGTTTGATTGTCGGTGTGACCGGTTTGATAGGCCTGACTCTCGGGGGCTGGATCGCAGACAAGGTTCATCAGCGTTACGCCAGCGGACGTTTGATATTCGCCGCGCTCAGTTTGATCGTATCGACGGTTACTACGGGGTACGCGCTGCAAGCCGGGCGAATTGAAATTGGGCTGTTCGTTGGCATCTTCAGTGTGGGCTGGCTGTTTTCCTACAACTTTTACACGTGCGTCTATACCGCAATCCAAGACGTGGTGGAGCCGCGTTTGCGCGCGACGGCCATGGCGGTATTTTTTGCGGGACTCTATCTACTGGGTGGAGGTTTGGGGCCGGTGGTGGTTGGGTTGTTGTCCGACTATTTTTCACATGCAGTGATGGTTGCAGCGGGGGTTGGGCAAATGACCGAAGTGTTCAAGGCTGACGGGTTGCACGACGCCATGCTGTTGATTCCAGTAGCGTTGTTCCTGACATTATTATTCTTGCTCCAGGCGTCACGAAGCTTCGCCAGGGATGCTGAGCGGATGAAAGCGGCATTGGCTGAGAACGAGCCACACATGCCCGCAGTGACGGCCTGATGCAGCGAATCAGGCCATTCGGGAAGGCGGCGCGTCAGGTACACCGCTTCAGCCCATCACCCAGCGACCAACACCCGAATGGCTTCCAGGCGCAAAGCCGCTTTGTCGAGCATCGCCAGGCCTTGTTCGCGCTGTTTGCGCAGGGCGATCAGCTCGCTATCACGTACGGTTGGGTTGACCGCTTGCAATGCGGTTAAGCGCGCGAGCTCTTCGTCGGTATCTGCCGCCAGACGACGTTGCGCTTCTGCTACTCGTTCAGCATGCTTTGGCGCGATTCTGGCTTCGCCGGCATTGATCTGCGGATTGAGTACATCCCGCTGTGACTGGATGAACTTGTTGGCGCTGGCACGGGGCACGCTTTCCAGTTGCTCGTTCAGGGTCACGAACGAGACCCTTCCCGACAGGTCGTTGCCATTGGCGTCCAACAAGCAGCGCAGGGCGGCAGGCGGAAGATAGCGGCCCAGCTGCAACGAACGCGGTGCAACCACTTCACTCACGTACAACAGCTCAAGCAGCACGGTGCCGGGCTTCAGCGCCTTGTTTTTGATCAAGGCCACGGCGGTGTTACCCATGGAGCCAGACAGCACCAGGTCCATGCCACCCTGAACCATCGGATGTTCCCACGTGATGAACTGCATATCTTCACGGGCAAGCGCCTGGTTGCGGTCGTAGGTAATGGTCACGCCTTCGTCGTCGCCCAGGGGGAAGCTGGCATCAAGCATCTTTTCGCTAGGGCGCAGGATCAGCGCGTTTTCCGAATGGTCTTCGCTGTCGATGCCGAACGCGTCAAACAGGGTTTCCATGTAAATCGGCAACGCGAATTGGTCGTCTTGCTCAAGAATATCTTCGACCAGCGCTTCGCCTTCACCCGCACCGCCGGAGTTCAACTCCAGCAAGCGGTCGCGGCCGCTGTGCAGTTCGCCTTCGAGACGAACTCGTTCTTCGCGGGCTTCGTCGACCAGCGCTTGCCACTCCGTGTCGTCGCCACTTTCCAGCAGCGGCAGCAGGCGCGGGCCGAAACGGTGTTGCAGGGCGTTGCCGGTGGGGCAGGTGTTAAGAAACGCGTTTAGCGCCTCGTGGTACCACTGGAACAGGCGCTGTTGCGGGCTTGTTTCCAGATAAGGAACGTGCAGCTCGATGATATGTTTCTGGCCGATACGGTCGAGGCGACCGATGCGTTGCTCCAGCAGGTCCGGGTGTGCCGGCAGATCGAATAGCACCAAGTGATGGGCGAACTGGAAGTTGCGGCCTTCACTACCGATTTCCGAGCAAATCAGCACTTGCGCACCGAACTCTTCATCGGCGAAATACGCGGCGGCGCGGTCACGCTCAAGAATGTTCATGCCTTCGTGAAACACCGTAGCGGGGATGCCGGAGCGCACTCGCAAGGCGTCTTCCAGGTCCATCGCGGTTTCGGCATGAGCGCAGATCACCAGCACCTTGACACGCTTGAGCATTTTCAGCGTGTCGATCAGCCAATCGACACGCGGGTCGAAGCGCCACCAGCGTTGTTCTTCGGCGAGGTCGGGCTGCGACTGGAAGCTGACTTCCGGGTACAGGTCGGCATGTTCGCCAACCGGCAACTCCAGGTATTGAACCGGGCAGGGCAGGGCATAGGGGTGCAGTTTACGCTCGGGGAAGCCTTGTACTGCCGCCCGAGTATTACGGAACAGCACGCGGCCTGTGCCGTGACGGTCGAGCAGTTCACGTATCAGTCGCGCGCTGGCTTCGGTGTCGCCATCGTTGACAGCCGCCAGCAGCGCTTCGCCCGCTTCACCGAGAAAGCCGTGAATGGTTTTGTGGGCTTGAGGCGAAAGCCGGCCCTTATCCAACAACTCCTGAACAGCCTCAGCCACCGGGCGATAGTTCTCGCTCTCGGCACGGAACGCGTGCAGATCGTGGAAACGGTTGGGGTCCAGCAGGCGCAAGCGGGCGAAGTGGCTGTCTTGACCAAGTTGCTCGGGGGTCGCAGTCAACAGCAACACGCCAGGGATGACTTCAGCCAGTTGCTCTACCAGCAGATATTCCGGGCTTGCTTGCTTTTCGTGCCATACCAGGTGGTGGGCTTCGTCAACCACCAACAGATCCCAGCCCGCAGCAAACAGCGCGTCCTGAGCTTTTTCATCATCGACAAGCCATTCCAGTGCGACCAATGCCAACTGGGTGTCTTCAAACGGGTTACTGGCATCGCTTTCGATGAAACGTTCGGCGTCAAACAGCGCCACTTGAAGGTTGAAACGACGGCGCATCTCGACCAGCCATTGGTGCTGAAGGTTTTCCGGCACCAAAATCAATACCCGATTTGCCCGGCCAGACAGCATCTGGCGGTGGATGATCAGGCCGGCTTCAATGGTTTTACCCAAGCCTACCTCGTCGGCCAGCAGCACCCGCGGGGCTATTCGGTCAGCGACTTCGCGAGCTATATGCAGTTGGTGCGCGATAGGTTGCGCACGAACGCCGCCCAATCCCCACAGTGAGGACTGCAATTGGCGGCTGGTGTGTTCAAGGGTGTGATAGCGCAGGGAGAACCACGGCAGTGGGTCGATCTGTCCGGCAAACAGGCGATCGGTGGCCAGACGGAACTGAATGAAGTTCGACAGCTGGGTTTCCGGCAGCGTAACGGCTTCGTTCTGAGCGTTGAGTCCGTGATAGACCAGCAGACCGTCGACGTCTTCGACTTCACGGACGGTCATTTTCCAGTTTTCAAAGTGGGTAATCGTGTCGCCGGGGGAAAAGCGTACGCGAGTGAGCGGTGCATTACGCAGCGCATACTGGCGAGTGTCGCCAGTGGCCGGATAGAGCACGGTCAACAAGCGGCCGTCCTGTGCCAGAACGGTGCCTAAACCCAGCTCAGCTTCGCTGTCACTAATCCAGCGTTGCCCCGGTTGATACTGCTGCGCCATGCTGCCTGACTCCCGCCGTGAAAAAGCCGACTATATTAACGGATCATGTCACTCAAACCAAAGGGCACCGTTAAAACGGCCGTATTCATTAGATATGTGCTGTTGATTTGGTTGCCCAGGCACTTGCTGGCAAGAACATAGTCGAAAGTTTCGTGCCCGGGGTCTCAAGTCGACGAACCGGCAGCCGACAGCCTGCCACAGGAGATCAAATTCATGCTGCCACCCATGCTTCCGCTGAGCGTCGTCCCCGTGACCTCGCAGCTCGATCCGGTCAAGCAACGGCCTGATATTCCACCTGTGGTCCCCGTGCAACCGCCATCCAACGAGAGCACCATTGATCTGCGCAATCGTGACCCTGAGCAAAGCACGCTGATGCTGCGTGAAGAGCAGCGGCGTCGCCAGGAAAAACGCCGCCAAGAGCCGCAAAATCCGCAGGACCACTTGGCCGAGCCGGGAGATTTGCTGAACGCTGATAACACGGTGCCGGTTGTACCGTTGATTGATGATGAACCGAGGCAGGGATTATGGGTGGACGTTGAGGTTTGATTCGCTCAGTAGAGCGCGGCAGTTCAGCGGTCGACAACATTTTGTCGCGTGACAATGTCGTTCATCGCTAGTCACGGCCGTCGTCTGCCCGCATTATTGTCAGCACTCCCGTGTTCACGACGTATAGGCCATGAGCGAAGACGATAAATTGATCGACCTGGGCGCCGAGCGCGCTAAGCGTACACACGACCTGAACGACAAGCGTTTGAATGAAGTCCGTCAGGCTTTTGAGCAAGCTTTGCCTATGGGCAAAGGTAAGAAAAAACCTAAAGGCAAACCGAAAAAGCCTTGATTGCCCGCTTCCCCAGCCCTGTTTTTTGATGCAGATCAGTTAATCGCTGTGCGTCCCGACCTGCAGTGGTCGCCGTTGATCTGCGTCAACTTCTCCCCCCAACACCCTGGTTAACCTTGCCCTATCGAACAGAGTTCATCAGGGGGGGCGGTTATGTTTCTCGATAATGTGGTTGTCGCGGGTGTCTGTACCGTCGGCTTGATGGTTCTGTTTTTCGCAGGGTTTGGACTATTTATCTGGAAGGATTCAAAAAAGCGTAAATAACGCTGGGGTCGGTCCGGTACACGAGCACGCAAGGCACTTTGGGCGACTTCGGTCGCCTTTTTTTCGTTTGCTGAAAAGTGAAAGTGTTTTGTGGGAGCGAATTCATTCGCGAACGCCGTGACGCTGTTGGCCTGACAAACCGCGTCGTATTCTTCCCGAATAAATTCGGTCCCACGCAGGCTGCACAGCCTGCACAGGTGTCAGTACATAGCGCTAATCAACCAATGGTAATGGCTGGCAGCGTCGGTAGTGTGACTGTCTGTTGCTTGCGGGGCGCAAGGATCTCGGCTTCGCCGTCTACCACTAATTCATCACGCTGGTTGAATACGCGAGTCGCGATACGTACACGAAACTTTGGCAGTTTTTCCAGAATTTCCAGGCGTACGGTGAGTGTGTCACCAATCTTCACCGGCTTTTGAAAACTCATTTGCTGGCCAATATAAATAGTCCCCGGTCCTGGCAACTCGCAGGCCACCGCAGCGCTGATCAACGCTCCGCTGAACATCCCATGGGCGATACGCTCTTTGAACATCGTCTGCGCGGCAAACTCAGGATCAAGATGCACCGGGTTGTGATCGCCTGACATGGCAGCAAAAAGTTGGATGTCGCGCTCCTCAACGGTTTTGCTAAAGCTGGCGGTCTGGCCGACTTCGAGCGCTTCGTAAGGGGTGTTGGTAACTTGGGTCATAAGTGTTCCTGTGGCGTGATAATTGACGATCAGCGTGTTGATAAGGTGAAGCCTGGTTTATTCAACGTGCGGTGGTCGAGGATAGGCCAGCGCTTGATCGAGCCATGCGAGTAAATCACGAGTGACTTCGTCCCGGTTGGTTTCATTAAGTAGTTCATGGCGGGCCTGTGGGTAAATGTTCAACTGCAACATACGGTGGCCCGCATGGCTCAAGGCGTGCGCAAGGTCTTTGAGACGCTTGCCCTCGCTCACCGGATCACATTCGCCACCTATTATAAGAAGCGGAAGGTTGGGATCGATTTGCGCGAGATTTCCCGGTTTACTGATTTGTTGGAGGCCCGCCAGCATGTCGATCCAGAGCTGGTTGGTGCAGCGAAAGCCACATAACGGATCATTAATGTAGTGGTCAACTTCTACGAAGTCGCGGGTCAGCCAATCAAAAGTCGTGCGCGTGGGCTTGAATTTCTTATTAAATGCGCCAAACGCCAACCATTCAATCAGGGCGCTGCGTCCCATACCACCTTGGCGCCAGCGCTCAATCCGAGCAAGCAGGCTGGCGCTGCGATAGAGCGCTACCGGCTGAAAGTTCGATCCACTGAGAATTGCCCCCTGCAGGCTGGTGCTGTGGTGCAGCAGATAAGCCTGAGCAATATAGCTGCCCATGCTGTGGCCCATCAGGAAGATCGGCACCCCAGGGTGTTTTTGTCGAATGTATTGGTTCAGGCTCGCTAAATCGCCGACCACTTTGCTCCAACCTTGGTCATCGGCGTAGTGCCCCAAGGTGCCGTGGGCGGACGTTTCGCCATGGCCGCGCTGGTCGGGCGCAAAGAGTGCGAAACCTTTGGCGCTCAACGCTTGGCCCAACCGCGCATAGCGGCCACTGTGCTCGGCCATGCCGTGAGACAACATTACCACCGCTTTGGGAGCGAGCTGCGGATGCCAGTGATTTATGTAGAGTCGGCTATGGTCACTGGCGTCAAGCCAGAAAGCAGTGTGGTTCATGGCGATTCCTTATGCCTCAAGTGACAGCTATTGAGCAGTGTAGGCTGATGGACAATTCGCAGTCCGATCACCTGCAAGATTCACGCGGTTGATGACGCGCCGCCGGCTATTTGCCTTGTTGGCGTTAACTGCTAACGTCCGGCAAGCCCCGCGCTTGAATACGGCGGGCCAGACATACTCAGGTAAGAGGACAAAAAAACAATGCAACCTGATTTCTGGAACGATAAACGCCCCGCCGGCGTGCTGCCTGAGATAGACCTAAACGCCTACAAATCGGTGGTCGAGGTGTTCGAACGTTGTTGCAAGAAGTTTGCGGACCGTCCGGCTTTCAGCAATATGGGGGTCACAATGACGTATGCCGAGCTTGAGCGTCACTCGGCCGCCTTCACCGCTTACCTGCAACAGCAGACTGATCTGCAGCCCGGCGATCGCATTGCCGTGCAAATGCCTAACTTGCTGCAATACCCCATCGCCGTATTCGGTGCGCTACGTGCCGGGCTGATTGTGGTTAACACCAATCCGCTCTACACCGCCCGTGAGATGCGCCTTCAGTTCAAGGATTCAGGCGCTCGGGCGCTGGTCTACCTGAATATTTTCGGCAAGCTGGTGCAGGAAGTGCTGCCCGATACCGACATTCAGTACCTGATCGAAGTGAAAATGGGCGATATGCAATCGGCGGCTAAAGGCTGGTTGGTCAATACCATCGTCGATAAGGTCAAGAAAATGGTCCCGGCGTTTAATCTGCCTCAGGCCATCTCGTTTAAAAGTGTGCTGAAACTAGGGCGTGGTCACCCGCTAAAAAGCGTCAAGCGCAGCCTCGACGACATCGCCGTGCTGCAGTACACCGGGGGTACCACCGGTTTGCCAAAAGGCGCAATGCTCAGTCATGGCAATTTGGTCGCGAACATGCAGCAGGTGCATGCCTGCTTCTTGCAGCACGGGCCAGATGGCGCCCCGATGTTCAAGGAAGGCCAAGAGGTAATGATTGCGCCGCTGCCGCTTTATCACATCTACGCTTTTACAGCGAACTGCATGTGCATGATGGTTACCGGCAATCACAACGTGCTGATCACCAATCCGCGGGACATTGGTGGCTTTATCAAAGAACTGAAGAACTGGCGTTTCTCGGCGGTGATCGGGCTGAATACGCTGTTCGTGGCGCTAATGGATCACCCTGAATTTAAGAACCTGGACTTCTCCAACTTGAAGTTAACCAACTCAGGGGGCACCGCGCTGGTCAAGGCCACCGCCGAACGCTGGCAGCAATTGACCGGGTGCGGGATCGTTGAAGGTTATGGCTTGACCGAAACTTCTCCAGTTGCCTCGACTAACCCGCATGGTGACAAGGCCCGGTTGGGTACGGTCGGTTTTCCAGTGCCTGGCACTGCATTTAAAGTCATCGATGACAGCGGATTAGAGTTGGGCTTGGGTGAGCGCGGCGAACTGTGCATCAAAGGTCCGCAGGTGATGAAGGGCTATTGGCATCGTGCCGACGCTACTGCTGAGGTATTTGACGCTGAAGGTTGGTTAAAAACCGGTGACATCGCGGTCATCGAATTGGACGGATTTGTGCGCATTGTTGATCGCAAGAAAGACATGATCATTGTCTCGGGCTTCAATGTGTACCCGAATGAAATCGAAGATGTGGTAATGGCTCACCCGAAAGTCGCCAACTGCGCAGTCATTGGTATTCCGGATGACCGCACCGGTGAGGCGGTGAAATTATTCGTAGTGGCCCGAGAGATGGGCGTCAGCATTGAGGAACTGAAAGCTTACTGCAAAGAAAATTTCACCGGTTATAAGGTGCCAAAGCAAATTGTGTTACGTGAGTCATTGCCCATGACGCCAGTAGGAAAGATCCTGCGCCGAGAGCTTCGGGATATCGCCTGATTCATCCCTTCGCTTAAAGTATTGGTCTGTGCGCTGCTCCCATGGGATAAGAACGGCCTTAGGGAGCAGTTTTAATGCAATGATCTCTTTTTTGATGCTATGTAATCCTCCCGTATACCTTACAAACCATCCGATCTAAATGTGACCGATACATGATCATCGGTCACTTTTATGACTGTGCGGGCCTGACTTGGCTCTAGGCGGCACCTGGCAAAGCTGGTACTCTCGGCCCGCTTTTTGACCTATCCGTAAGCAAAAAAACCTGTAACCCAAACAAAAAATCACTGCATTAAAGCGGTGTGTAGAATTCGCTGTCGTTGAGGAGTCGGCTTCCATGATCGAAAATTTTTGGAAGGATAAATACCCGTCTGGCATTGCTGCCCAGATCAATCCTGACGAGTATCCAAACATCCAGGCGGTGTTGGAACAGTCATGCCAACGGTTCGCCGACAAACCCGCTTTCAGCAATTTAGGCAAGACGATCACATACGGTGAGCTGTACCAATTGTCCGGTGCGTTTGCCGCCTACCTGCAGCAGCACACCTCGCTACAGCCAGGTGATCGTATCGCCTTGCAACTGCCCAATCTGTTGCAATACCCGATCGCTGTGTTTGGAGCCATCCGCGCCGGCTTGATCGTGGTAAACACCAATCCGCTTTACACTGCGCGGGAGATGGAGCACCAGTTCAACGACTCTGGCGCCAAGGCGTTGGTGTGTTTGGCGAACATGGCGCATCTGGCCGAGACTGTACTGCCCAAGACCAAAATCGAATACGTCATCATCACCGAAGTGGCTGACCTGTTGCCGCCACTCAAACGGCTGCTGATCAACTGCGTTATCAAGTACGTGAAGAAAATGGTCCCGGCGTACTACTTGCCTAAGGCGATCAAATTCAACGATGTGCTGAGCAAGGGCCGTGGCCTACGGGTTAAAGATGCCTCACCTGCTGCTAATGATGTTGCCGTGTTGCAATACACCGGCGGTACCACTGGCGTGGCTAAAGGCGCGATGCTGACGCACCGCAACTTGATTGCGAACATGCTGCAATGCAAGGCGTTGATGGGCTCCAACCTCAACGAAGGTTGCGAGATTCTGATTACGCCGCTTCCGCTTTACCACATCTATGCGTTCACTTTTCATTGCATGGCGATGATGCTCATCGGCAATCACAACATCCTGATCAGCAACCCGCGCGATCTGTCGGCGATGGTCAAGGAACTGTCAAAGTGGAAGTTCAGCGGATTCGTTGGCCTTAATACCCTCTTCGTAGCCCTGTGTCACAGCGAAGAGTTTCGCAAGCTGGACTTCTGCGCATTGAAAGTCACTTTGTCTGGCGGTATGGCCTTGCAATCAGCAGCGGCTGAGCGTTGGAAGGAAGTGACCGGATGCGAGATTTGCGAAGGTTATGGCATGACTGAAACCAGCCCGGTGGCGACGGTCAATCCGATTCAGAAAATCCAGATTGGCACCATCGGTATTCCAGTGCCATCAACGCTGTGCAAGGTGATTGATGATGCCGGCAACGAACTGGCGCTGGGTGCCACTGGTGAATTGTGCGTCAAAGGCCCGCAAGTGATGAAGGGTTATTGGCAGCGCAAAGAAGCTACGGATGAAATGCTTGACGCTGACGGTTGGCTGAAGACCGGTGACATCGCGATCATCCAACCGGACGGCTACCTGCGCATAGTCGATCGTAAAAAAGACATGATTTTAATCTCCGGTTTCAATGTTTACCCCAACGAACTGGAAGACGTGCTGGCCCTTCTGCCCGGGGTCTTGCAGTGCGCTGCCATTGGTATACCTGATGAAAAATCGGGCGAGGCGATCAAGATGTTCATCGTCGTCAAGCCAGGCATGAGCCTGACCAAAGAGCAGGTTACGGAGCACATGCGTGCCAACGTCACTGCATACAAAGTGCCGAGAATGCTGGAATTTCGCGACGTACTACCGACTACAAACGTCGGCAAAATCCTGCGTCGCGAACTACGTGCTGAAGAACTGAAAAAGTTGGGTTTGACCAAGTAAGGTCTAGACTTTACACCCCCAAGCGCTGCCAATGAGGTCTGTAGCGGTGAGGATATTCAAATAGGGAAACCCATGTACCTCTGTTAACCGACCGGTCCAATTGGAGTATATGTACTCAAAAACCCCACCAGAGGGCGTTTGACCCTAATGGCACATAGTGGGACAGGTGAAATAAAAAAGCCTGACTTACAAGCACTGACTGCTATGTTGGCGCTTTTCGTTGACTTGCTAGCGAAACCAGTTTGGCTATTGTGGCCATGCTGGTGTCTTTGGGCTCAAGACACGTTGTTCATGCCGTTACCGAGCAGGGGACATACCTGCACCGCCCGTTCGGCTAGCGCATTGCGCAGAGCCTGGATTTGAGCGACACGCTCATCCAGCAACGCGATTTTCTGCGCAAACAACTTCCCCAACAGGTCTTTGGACGCACCTTCGTCGCTCCAAAGCAACGGCATATTCTTGCCAATCTCCGCCAAGGAAAAACCGAGCTGTTGCGCCAGCTTGATATACCCCAGCAGCTGTAGAGTTTCCTGCGAGTATAGTCGGTAGCCATTCGCGGTTCGCCGAGGCTGGATCAACCCCTTCTCTTCATAAAACCGTAATGCGTCTATGGAAACGCCCGTGCGCTTTGCGACCTCTCCAATTTTCATGCTCATAAATGCTCGCATTGACTCTGGACCTAACTCCAGGCTTTAACCTACGGGTCCAAACTGTGAGGGATGACCATGATCAACGCAAATCAAAATCTGAACATCGTTCGGGCTAGCGCCTGGTACGACCTGATAGCCACCACGGCTTTCATTACACCCTGGACGGCGTCGCTTTGCCTCAAAGGCTTCGCAACGTTATCAGAGGCCTTGGCACTCGACCGTTCGGTGCCGACGCTGGACGTCACGGCGATGCTCTTTGCCAACTTACTGGGCAGTGTCGTGGTCATCTGGTCGCTATGGCGCCTCAGGCATCCGAGCCGCACGGTGGGGCTCTACGATGTGTTGACCAGAATCCTCTTCGCTGTATGGCAGCTCTTTGCGGTCGCCAGCGGCGCAAGCTTTCTAATTCTTGGGTTTACGGTATTTGAGATTGCGTTCGCAATCGCGCAAAGCATGCCGGTCGCCGAGAAGTCGGAGCTGAGCAAGCCCGTAGACCAAGAGCGGTCATTGCAAATTTCAAATATTCCTCTATAGATGCGTGCAACTCCCGCGAACGAGGCCGCCGCTCTCCCAACCACTGCATGCAACGCGACAGCGCGGCGACGTACTGCATTGCTCCCCTCAAATCTGCGACAATCCTCGCCTTTGCACCATCAAAAGACTTTGCGCACCTGATGACCGACGAATCGCCTTCTATCGACCAACTGTTTAAAAACCTCGACCACGCGATGATTTCTGATCGTCATCGCTTGCGCCGTCAGTTGCATGAGCTGCGCAAGAAGCCTGATGACCTCAAGCTGGCGCAATGGGCCGGGCGTGCGCAAGCTTCTATCGCCCAGGTCACGGCGCGGCGTGAAAGTCTGCCGGTGATTCGGTATGACGACAGCCTACCGATTGCCGCCAAGCGCGATGAAATCAAGGCGGCGCTGCTCAAGCATCAGGTGTTGATCATTGCCGGCGAAACCGGTTCGGGTAAGACCACCCAGTTGCCGAAGATTTGCCTGGAAATCGGTCGCGGCCAGCATGGCTTGATTGGGCATACACAGCCGCGTCGGATTGCCGCCCGCAGCGTCGCCAGCCGGGTGGCCGAAGAACTCGGTACGCCCTTGGGCGCGTTGGTTGGTTATCAGGTCCGTTTCGAAGACCAAAGCGACAGCAACACCCTGATCAAGTTGATGACCGACGGCATCCTGCTGGCCGAAACCCAGCACGATCGCTACCTGGAACGTTACGACACGATCATCGTCGACGAAGCCCACGAACGTAGCCTGAACATCGATTTTTTGCTGGGCTACTTGAAAACCCTATTGCCGCGCCGCCCGGACCTGAAGCTGATCATTACCTCGGCGACCATCGACTTGCAGCGCTTCTCCGAGCATTTCGACAATGCACCGATTGTCGAAGTCTCTGGCCGTACGTTCCCAGTGGACACCTGGTATCGCCCCCTGACCTCGCAACAGGACGAGGAGGGTAATGCGATTGAAGATGACCTGACTGTCGATCAGGCGATTCTGGCGACTCTGGAAGAGCTGGCAGACTTCGAACGCAGCGAGCGCAAAAGTCCCGGCGACGTACTGGTATTTTTGCCCGGAGAGCGAGAAATCCGCGACGCGGCAGAAATGCTGCGCAAGGCGCAACTGCGCCACACCGAGATTTTGCCGTTGTACGCACGCCTGTCGCCGGCCGAGCAACAGCGAATATTTCAGTCCCATCCGGGGCGTCGTGTGGTGTTGGCGACCAACGTGGCCGAAACTTCGCTGACCGTGCCAGGCATTCGTTACGTGATTGACAGCGGTACAGCGCGGATCAGTCGCTACAGCTATCGCTCCAAAGTTCAGCGCTTGCCGATCGAGGCCGTTTCCCAGGCCAGCGCCAACCAGCGCAAAGGCCGTTGCGGCCGGGTCGAGCCGGGTTTGTGCGTACGCTTGTACAGCGAAGAAGATTTCAACGGTCGGCCGCAATTCACCGATCCGGAAATCTTGCGGACCAACCTCGCCGCCGTGATCCTGCAAATGCTGCATTTGCGTCTGGGCGAGATCACCGACTTCCCGTTCATTGAACCCCCTGACGGCAAAGCCATTGCCGACGGTTTCAACCTGCTGCAAGAGCTGTCAGCGGTCAACCGCGACAACCAGCTGACGCCGCTGGGTCGCCAGTTGGCGCGGTTGCCGGTGGACCCGCGCATGGGTCGCATGTTGCTCGAAGCCGCCCACCAAGGCAGCTTGCAAGAGATATTGATCGTCGCCAGCGCTATGTCCGTGCAAGACGTCCGCGAACGTCCGCCTGAGCGGCAGCAGGCGGCCGATCAGGCCCATGCGCAATGGAAAGACATCGATTCCGACTTTGCCGGGCTGGTCAATCTATGGCGCGGCTTTGAAGAGCAGCGCCTGGCCTTGACCGCCAGCCCGCTACGCAACTGGTGCCGAAAAAACTTCCTGAACTACTTGCGCCTGCGCGAGTGGCGCGACTCTCATCGGCAGTTGAGCCTGATCTGCCGCGACTTGCAGCTCACGGTCAACAAAGAACCGGCCGATTACGCCAAGCTGCACAAGGCAGTGCTCTCCGGTTTGCTCAGTCAGATCGGGCAGAAAGCCGAAGAGGGTGACTACCTTGGCGCCCGGCAACGGCGTTTCTGGATTCACCCCTCGTCCGGGTTGGGCAAGAAGCGCCCGCAATGGCTGATGGCCGCTGAGTTGGTCGAGACCACCAAGTTGTATGCGCGCATGGTAGCCAAGATCGATGCGGACTGGATCGAGCCGCTGGCCGGGCATTTGATCAAGAAAAATCATTTCGAGCCGCATTGGGAGAAAAAGCGCGGGCAGGTGGTCGCGTTCGAGCAAATTACCTTGTTCGGCCTGATCGTGGTCGCTCGGCGGCCGGTGCACTACGGCCCGATCGACCCTGCGGTTTCACGGGAATTGTTCATTCGCGAAGGCCTGGTGCGCGGTGAAATTCTATCTCGCGCCAAGTGCCTGACCGCCAACACCAGACTGCTGGAGACCCTTGACGAGTTGGAAGCCAAGGCCCGTCGCCGTGACATCTTGGCCGACGAAGACACGCTGTTCAGCTTCTACGAGGCGCGTGTTCCAGCAGAGATTCATCAAACCGCGACCTTCGACAGTTGGTACAAGGTTGAAAGCCAAAAAAATCCTCAGCTATTGATCATGCGCGAGGAAGACGTGCTGGCCCGCGAAGCCAGCGAAATCACAGCGGCGTATTACCCGGACACGCTGCGGTTGGGTGACCTGACACTGGCGTTGAGTTACCACTTTGAGCCGAACCACCCCCGAGACGGCGTAACGTTGCGCGTTCCTGCGCCGCTACTGCCGATGTTGCCCGCCGAGCGGCTGGAGTGGTTGGTGCCGGGGTTGCTGGAAACCAAGTGCATTGCACTGGTGCGCAACCTGCCCAAAGCCACCCGCAAAAATTTCGTGCCGGTGCCGGACTTCATTAAGGCTGCGCTGGAGCGCATTACCTTCGGCGAAGGTTCGTTGCCCCAAGCGTTAGGCCGCGAATTGCTGCGCATGACTGGCGCACGGGTGGCGGACGAAGCGTGGGGCGAGGCGGCTCAGCAGCTCGAAAACCATCTGAAGATGAATCTGGAAATCCTCGACGGCAACGGTAAATTCCTCGGTGAAGGGCGTGAACTGGATGCCTTGACGGCACGCTTCGCCGAAGCCAGCCAAGCCGCGCTTGCCGTGCCGCAGACAGCCAAAAGTCAGCTCCCGGTGGAAGCCAAGGTCTTCGCCCCGGTAGCGCAAAAAACTCAGCAGAACATTGCCGGGCTGTCGATGACGGTCTACCCCGCGTTGGTTGAAGAGTCGGGCACGGTCAAAGAAGGGCGGTTCTCAACACCTGCCGAAGCCGAATTCCAACACCGCCGCGCCCTGCAGCGGTTGTTGCTACAGCAGCTCGCCGAACCGGCCAAATTTCTGCGCGGCAAGTTGCCGGGACAAACCGAGTTGGCGCTGCTGCATCGGGATCTAGGCCGGGTCGATGGCTTGATTGAGGACATTCTGCTCGCCAGTCTCGACAGCTGCATTCTTGACGGCGAAGCCAACCTGCCCCGCGATGGTGCCGGGCTGGCAGGGTTGGCAGAACGCAAACGCGGCGGCTGGACCGAGCACGCCGAGCGTTTGGCGAAGCTGACGCTGGAGATCCTGACCCTGTGGCACGGTTTGCAGAAGCGCTTCAAGGGCAAGATCGACTTGGCCCAAGCCGTGGCGCTCAATGACATCAAATCCCAGCTGAGTCATCTGGTGTATCCAGGCTTTGTCCGCGAGACCCCTATGCAGTGGCTAAAGGAATTGCCGCGTTATTTGAAGTCCGTCGAAATGCGCCTGGAAAAACTTTCCACTCAGGCGCAGAAAGACCGCGTCTGGAGTGGCGAGCTCGCAGGGCTATGGGACCAGTATCAAACCCGCGCCAGAAAGCATGCACAGGAAGGTAAACGTGACGATGAGTTGGTGATCTATCGCTGGTGGATGGAGGAATATCGGGTGTCGCTGTTCGCTCAGCAACTGGGCACTAAAGTGCCGATCTCCGATAAGCGACTGAGCAAGCAGTGGGGCCAGGTCGACAGTTGATAGGTGTCGGGGACTTTGTGCCATTAATGCGCCTCGATAGCGCGGAAATCGGCCCGTTATGGCACACTTCGCGCCTAATTTCTGCATTGGTACGTTGGTGCCAGTGCTCATGACCCGCAGGTCGTTGTCCGCGACGATCAAATAAGAGAGGAACGACCGTGTATAACGTCGTCATCAGTGGCACTGGTCTTTTTACCCCAGCCAACAGCATTTCCAACGATGAGCTGGTGCAGTCGTTTAATGCCTATGTTGCACTGTTTAATTCCGAGAACGCGGCCGCAATCGAAAGTGGCGACTTGCAAGCCTTGACTGAGTCTAACGCGGCCTTCATCGAGAAGGCGTCCGGTATCAAAAGTCGCTTCGTTATGGACAAGGAAGGTATTCTCGACCCAAAACGTATGGCCCCGCGATTGCCGGAACGCTCCAATGACGAGTGGTCAATCCTCTGTCAGATGGGTGTCGCTGCCGCCGAACAAGCGCTCCAGCGCGCTGGCAAGACCGCTGCTGATATCGACGGTGTGATCGTTGCTTGCTCCAACCTGCAACGTGCTTACCCGGCGATCTCCATCGAAATTCAGGAAGCGCTGGGTGTTCACGGTTTCGGCTTCGATATGAACGTGGCCTGTTCCTCAGCTACGTTCGGCATCCAACAAGCGTGCAACACCGTGCAACTGGGTCAGGCCCGTGCAATATTGGTGATCAGCCCGGAAATCTGCACAGGTCATTTGAATTTTCGCGACCGCGACAGCCACTTTATTTTTGGCGATGGGTCGACTGCCGTACTGGTTGAGCGAGCCGATCTGGCAACTTCGCCCCACCAGTTCGATATTGTCAGCACCAAACTGTTGACCAAATTCTCCAACACCATTCGCAACAACTTTGGCTTCCTCAACCGGGCAGCGGAAGAAGGGATTGGTGCGCCAGACAAGCTGTTTGTGCAGGAAGGCCGCAAAGTGTTCCGCGACGTGTGCCCCATGGTCGCTGAGCTGATCGCTACCCATCTGCAGGAAAACAATCTGAACGTTGGTGATATCAAGCGTTTTTGGCTGCATCAGGCCAACCTCAGCATGAATCACTTGATCGTGAAGAAGCTGCTGGGCCGCGAAGCTACGGTGCAAGAGGCGCCGGTGATTCTCGACACTTACGCCAACACCAGTTCGGCGGGTTCAGTCATCGCGTTTCACACCTACCAAGACGACCTGCCGACTGGCGCACTGGCGGTACTCAGTTCGTTTGGCGCGGGGTACTCCATCGGCAGCGTCATTTTGCGCAAACACTAATTAAAATCTGCTGAGCGGCACCCGGACATAAAAAGCCCGGGTGCTATCTTGTTATAGCTTGTTCACACTTTCGAAAACATAACCTTAACGACTTCCTAAGTTGTAATAAGGCTATTTTCGATGTCAGATACCTCCAGCATTACTCCTGCAACTTCTCATGACGATGATGTTTTTGAACCGTGGAAGCAGCATCGAGCCAACCATGCATTGGTAAAAAGTCGCCTGCCTGTTTGGTACAGCGCCGCTTCTACGGAACTTAGGGCGGCATTGCGCAAAAGTCAGTTGTTCAGCCTGTTTTCACGGCGCGACCTTAAGCCACTGCGACAAAAAATATCTTCCGTTAAAGCCTTTGCCGAGCCGTTGCTGGAAAAGGCATTGATTGATACCTTCGATCTTCGTCTGGATCTGCACGAGAACGATTTGGTAACGGTACACAGTCAAACGTTCTTGGGTGTGGATCGACGTCGCCCGTTCAGGCAAAGTTTGCTTCAAGCCGCGCTGCAGAACTTTGAGTTGTTCGAAGTACAAGAGGGTGGATTTGAGCGCGGTGCCGCGTTACTCCCTCATGACGGCTTGCAAATGCAATTGGTTACGGGCACCGGCGTGAATGGCAGCTATCCACGGTTTCGTTATACCTATTCCGGAGTTATCGATATCAAGGCCGCGAAATTTGCCCAGATGTGCCGCACCCTTGATTTAGGCGCCCGTTATCAACGCCATCTAGACAGCATTTTCAAGCCGGCGGCTTTGCCAGGCCAATCGGCTGAGGAGTTGGCGTCTGAGGTTGCAAGCAAGTTTCAATGCAACGAACAAGACAATGTTCAAGTTCTGGCTCATATCGCACGGATGAAAAACCAGATTTCTCAGTCCGCCTACGAAATGATGTTGGCATTGACCACGTCGGGAAGCACGCCAATGTGGGGTGCGGAACCGGTGCGCCATTGTTGGTTGCGATTGCTGGAGTCGATTGACGAGCATGGGAGTATGTTATTTGGCGCCCTGTTGATTGAGCCTGACAAAAAAGACGATGGCACCTTGCCATGCGTGGTGTACATGCCAGGGGAGCCTGACCATCCGCTCAAAGAGTATGTGTCGTTCAGGGCATTCACTGACGCGCTACGCCGCAAACTCTCGGGCGAAGCCTATCAGGAGTATTTTAGGCGCTTCATCAGTTTGGGCGAAAGCCAGCGGTTTTTTCAACGGCTTAACGAGCGCCTTAAGCCGCTGCGTCCATTGGATGGCAATCTCCTGAGTAGCGGTCTGCGCGAGCGAGTATTCGACCCGCAAGCCAAAATGTCGCTGGAAAAGTTTGCGCACTCTGGGGCGCCGTTCCAAATGTTGTATGAACATCTGCTGACCAAAACGTATGGAGATTCACGGGTACTGGCAGTTCCCACCAATGACGAGGATCAAAAAACTCGCATGCGAAGGCTGCAGGCCTTTGAGTCGTCAGGTATGGATTTGCTCAATATCGCCTCGTTTTTTATTCCGGTGCTGGGTGCTGCGATGGCCGTAGTGGCGGTAGAGCAAGTATTGTCCGATATCTTCGTCGGAGTTATCGACTGGCAAGACGGCGAAATTGATGAAGCCCTTACTCATCTCTTCGAGGCCGCTGAAAATATTGCATTTGCGGGTGCGATGGCGGTTGGTGCTAACGCGGCCTCCGTTGCAAGCGTTCCTTCAGCATTTATAGAACACCTTGTGCCAATAAAGCTGAAAAATGGCCAAACTCGACTGTGGAAACCCGATCTGGCCCCGTTTCAGCAAGACGTAACCTTACCTAATTGGGTGATGGCGAATGCGGAAGCGCGGGTTGAGGTCAATGGCAAAAACTATTTGCCTTTGGCAGGCAAACTTTATCAAGTCAAATTCGATACCGCGTTAAACAAATGGCGTCTGCATCACCCTATCGACGCCAACGCCTATTCGCCTGTTCTCAGCCATAACAACACTGGCGCTTGGCGCCATGAGGGTGAGAACCCAATGGGCTGGGACGTGCACACTGCATTCAAACGATTGCATCCGGCTTTGGATGGAATGTCCGAGCTCACTATCGACCGTATTCTTGCGGTCACCCAAGTGGATGAAGCGCTGTTACGTCAGATTCATGTGGAAAGCCTCAAGCCGCCTGCCTTGTTGAGTGATTCAATCCTTAGATTCCAGATTGAGAATCAAATCGATGGTTTTACAGAGGCTATGAACAGCGGCAACCTCCATGACATCAGGTGCCCACACATTGATCCTTATGTGGAACTACTGACGATATTGTCCGGCTGGCCTGAACAGCGGTCGGTACGTTTGCTCGATGCACAGGGCGCCGTTCTCAAGGTTTTTGGCAGCGCCGAGACTGCGTTGCCTTCGATTGACCTTAGGTATTTGCCAGGGCAAATCGACGATGTCATCACGTCTATTCTGACGGCTCTCAAATCAGAAGAAATCGAGACACTATTAGGCGAATACAACACCCGCGAACAAAGTCAAAGCAGCCGGTTGGCCCGGCAACTCGCCGAACTCGCAGGCCAGCGAAGGCGCTCTTTGCATGAAAGTGTTTACCGACATCAGTCACTTTCTGACGCCGCGCCAGTAAAGCTGATCCAACGAGATTTTCCAGCCATACCTACGCTCGTGGCCAATGAAATTATCGAGTCGGCCAGCGCCCAAGAAGTTTCTCAAATGAATACCTCGTCGCGGTTGCCACTGCGTATTGCAGAGCAGGCGCGCGAGTATCAGCAGCAGGTGCGCTTGAATCGTGTCAACGAGGGGTTTTACTTCAAGGGTGTCGATCACCCGGACATCAATACAGTCGGCTTACGTTTGCTCTCACGTTTGCCTGGCTGGCCTGCAAATGTGGCGCTTGAGATCCGCGAAAGCACGTTCTCCGGTGAATTACTCGACAGCGTGGGAGACCCATCCGCGACGTTGCGTTGGGTACTGGTGAAATCCGGGGAGCGTTATCAAGCCTTCGACAGTGTGGGCAATGCTACGCAAAGTGGCGGTGACTCCTTTTATCGCGCCCTGCTGCAAGCGCTGCCCGCGGATTCGCGCAGGGCTATTGGCTTGTCGAGTGCGGACGAAGAGTCGGAGCTGCGCGAAGCTTTGGGCGCTGTTGCAGTTGCCCATCGTGACGAGGTGGCTGTCACTTTGGGTATGCAAGCCATTAAGCCCGGCCTCAAATGGCCGCATAAACTACCTGACGGCCGCATTGGATATCCCATGAGCGGGAGAATTAGGCAATTGTTTTCCAGGCTCGGATGCGGTGCGAGAAATCACTCGGCGCAATTGGCGGTCAAAACTCTGTTTCCTGCAATGACAGACATTGAGGTCCGAACGTTTATCGATGAATTACGCTTGGAATTCACGGGGCTTAACAGTGAGCGTTCTGCCTATGTCCAAGGAAAAATTCGTGAACTTGAAGCGGAATATCAAAAGCTAGAAACTACCCTTGATCAATGGGTAGAGATGCCCAGTGAATCGCGTGTCAGGGGCCGCACCGTTCAGGCTGCGGTGGAGGAAGATAAGCGTGTCGCCGCCAGGCATATAAAACTTTGTTGGAAACGGATGACGGAAAACCGTTTCTCCGAGCAAGGAGTGTTTGTCGGTTACACGATGTACCTAAGTCATCTGTCGTTGGGAGTACTTCCTCAATTAACCGCGCGCTTCGATCATGTCAGTTCATTATTTGTAAACAGTCTTGGTCTCACTACCAGCGAGGCTAATGCCTTCCTAGGGCAATTCAGCACCCTGCGCGAGTTGTACATGCATGGTAATGAGCTGACGTCGGTTCCAGAAGCGATAACCTTGAATACTAGCCTGAACCATTTGTCTTTGCGCGATAACCCCCTGATCCTGGATGCCGCTTCAGTTATGCGGCTGCAACGTCTCACCCACTTGAGAAACCTGGATTTAAACCACTGCCCGATTGGACCCCTGTTGGAAGTGGGTAGGATGCGTCGTCTGGCCAGACTCAATATCCGAGGAACCGGCGTCGACGCATTACCCGTAGGTTTAGTTGACTGCGGTTATTTAACCGCTGTAGATGCGCGGAACAATCGAATCGTTGATATTCCAGAGAACTTATTTTATGACTCGCATGAGATATTCAGTCGAATTCAGTTGCACGATAATCCCATCAATGAACAAACCCGTGAACGAGCTCGGCGTGTATTCAGCGACGAGGCTATAAGGATAATGGGGCTCAGCAACGAGCGGATTCATGTCGAACGTGAGGTATCACCGATAGCCTTCTGGTTAGCGGAATTACCGGGTGCCGACCGGAGCGCCAGGTTTTTGATTTGGAATGAGTTACAAGCTGAGCCAGAAAGTTACGATTTTTTTAGAGTGTTATTTGATCTAACCGCGTCTGCCGACTATGGCAGCGACCAGCAAGGGCTGACTCAACGTGTCTGGACTGTCATGCAAGCGGCCACTGCCCATGGCGCCTTGCGTGATGAGTTGTTTGCCCTGGCGGCACACCCGGAAACCTGTAGCGATGGCTCGATGTTAGTGTTCAACAATCTGGAAATCCGGGTGCTGGTCTTCAAGGCTATGTTGTCGGCACAGGTCGGCGCGCAAGAAACCGAATTATTCGAACTGGCCAGGGGGCTGGAACGACTGGACGAGGTCGAGAGATTTGCTCTTTCCGATATTAAGATAAGGTCGGCAAGCAATCCGCTGCTCGATGAGGCGGAGGTCCGGTTGGCTTATCGAGTCGGATTGGCCCGACGGCTGAACTTACCCCTTCAACCACGGGGCATGCTGTTTAGTAGTCTGGCTGGGGTCACCGAGGAAGCGATCAACGCTGCCGAACAACGTGTCTTGTATTGGGAGAGGAGACCGGGGTTTTTGCAAGCGATGGTAGCCCGAGACTTTTGGATGGCGTATTTGGAGAGGCGTTACGCCACACGCTTTGAACCGGTGCAGACGCCCTTCCACGAGCGTCTTAACGATCTAGACGAGCGGGCGTCGGCAACCTTACGTACTGGTGAATATATGCAGCAAATAGAATTGATCCAAAAGGAACGTACCGAAGCTATTAACCAATTGGCGCGTCAATTGACTCAGGAGATCGCGAGGCGTCATGCCGCAGGGGTTGTAAGCCCAACGCTTTAATCCGGCGACGGCACCATACTTTTTTGTGCCCGGTTTATTTCGGCTTGGTGCGTCAATGCGCGATACTCGCTGTGCGTGCGGGCAATAATGTTTGGAGAGTGCTAATGCCGTTACAACGTTTGGACAGTTTATCGGCGCTGGCTCCGGCGTTATGGGACGCCTTGGTGCCCAACGGCCAACCTTTTTTGCGGCACGCGTTTCTCAGTGCCCTGGAAGACAGCGGCAGCCTTGGGCCACGTTCGGGCTGGAGTGCAGAGCATCTGTTGCATTACGAAGATGGGCAACTGATTGCAGCGTTGCCCGGCTATCGAAAGTGGCACTCCTACGGTGAGTACGTGTTCGATCATGGCTGGGCTGAAGCCTGTGAGCGTGCGGGCATCGCGTATTACCCCAAGCTGTTGGTGGCGGTGCCGTTCAGCCCGGTGAGCGGGCCACGATTACTGTCGGCTACGCCTGAAGCCGCGATAGATCTGTTGCAGAGCTTGCCTGGCTACATCGAAATTGAAGAACTCTCAAGCGTTCACATCAACTTCACCGATCCGGTGGCTGACGCGTTGCTGGCGCAGGAGCCCGGCTGGATGCAGCGTTTGGGCTGTCAGTTTCATTGGCAAAACCGTGGGTACCGGGACTTTCAGGATTTTCTGGATGCCTTGAGTTCGCGTAAGCGCAAGCAAATGCGCAAGGAGCGCGAACAGGTGGCGGGGCAGGGTATTGAGTTTGAATGGCTCGAAGGCCATCAACTAAGCGAGGTGCAGTGGGATTTTATCTACGCCTGCTATGCCAATACCTATGCGGTTCGTCGGCAGTCACCATACCTGACCCGAGAATTCTTCAGTCTATTGGCGCAACGCATGCCCGAGGCGATTCGCGTGGTACTTGCCAAACAAGGCACGCGTCCGGTGGCGATGGCCTTCAGCCTGGTGGGCGGTGACAGCTTTTACGGGCGGTATTGGGGATGCTTGGCGGAATTCGACCGCCTGCATTTCGAGACCTGTTTCTACCAAGGTATGGAGTACGCCATAGACAAGGGCTTTCAGCGCTTTGATGCCGGGGCGCAGGGTGAGCACAAGCTGATTCGCGGGTTTGAACCGGTTATCACTCACTCCTGGCATTATTTGGCGCATCCGGGATTGAAGTCGGCGGTTAGCGACTTTCTCAAGCAAGAGCGGGTTGGCATTTTGGCCTACGCAGAAGAGGCTCGGGCGGCATTGCCCTATCGGCAGGTTTAGGCTTGTAGGGAGTCTGGTCAGACGCTTTCCCGAATAAATTCGGTCCCACGGCTGTTTTGCTGTGGGACCGAATTTATTCGGGAAGCAAACGCTCCTGCATCAATCAATCCCGACAAACCCACCCGTCTGGTGTTGCCACAGTCGTGCGTACAAACCGCCGTGGGCCAGCAGCTCAGCGTGGGTGCCGCTTTCAGCAATATGTCCCATCTCCAACACCACTAGGCGGTCCATTCGGGCGATGGTCGACAGGCGGTGCGCAATGGCGATGACGGTCTTGCCCTGCATTAAGGTTTCAAGGCTCTCTTGGATCGCTGCTTCAACTTCCGAGTCCAGCGCTGACGTCGCCTCGTCCATGATCAGAATCGGCGCGTCCTTAAGCAACACCCGGGCGATGGCGATGCGCTGACGTTGTCCGCCAGACAGCTTCACTCCGCGCTCGCCGACATGGGCATCAAAGCCGGTGCGGCCTTCGGCGTCGGACAGCAGTGGAATAAATTCATCGGCCCGGGCTTTGCGAGCGGCCTCCCATAACTCGGCATCGGTGGCGTCCGGTTTGCCATACAGCAAGTTGTCGCGGATTGATCGATGCAACAACGAGGTGTCCTGAGTAATCATGCCGACGCGTTCACGGAGGCTTTCCTGTGCGACGTGCGAAATATCCTGCCCATCAATCAGGATTCGCCCACCTTGCAGGTCATACAGACGCAGTAGCAGGTTAACCAGTGTTGACTTCCCCGCCCCGGACGGACCAATCAAACCAATTTTTTCCCCAGGCTTGATGTTTAAATTCAAGCCGCCAATGATCCCGCTGCTTTTACCGTAGTGGAAATCGACGTTTTCAAATTTCACACCGCCGCGCTCCACATTCAGATTTGGCGCTTTATCGCGGTCAGTCACACTGACGGGCTGGGCGATGGTTTTTAGACCGTCCTGTACCATACCGATGTTTTCAAAAATGCCGTTGACCACCCACATGATCCATCCCGACATGTTGACGATACGAATCGCCAGCCCAGTAGCCAAAGCGATGGCGCCTACGGTGATCGAGGATTGCGTCCATAACCACAGAGCCAGCCCCGTGGTGGTGACAATCAAGACGCCGTTCAGACTGGTGATCACCGTGTCCATCTCTGTGACTACGCGGCCAGCGAGTTGGGTTTTTTCCGTTTGTTCGCTTATTGCTTCGCGGGCGTATTGCTGCTCGAAATTGGTGTGCGCGAACAGCTTGAGGGTCGCGATGTTGGTGTAGCCGTCGACAATGCGCCCCATTAGCTTGGAGCGCGCCTCTGAAGACACCACCGAGCGTTCTTTGACCCGAGGTACGAAGTACCACAACGCCAGAATGTACAAAACGATCCACGTCAGCAACGGAATCATCAGTCTCCAATCAGCTTCGGCGAATAGCACCAGCGAGCCGATGGCGTAGATCAACACATGCCACAACGCGTCCACCGCTTGCACCGCCGAGTCACGTAACGAGTTGCCAGTCTGCATGATCCGCTGGGCAATGCGTCCGGCGAAATCGTTCTGGAAAAAGTTGATGCTCTGCTTGAGAACGTAACTGTGGTTTTGCCAGCGAATCATGCTGGTCATGCCAGGGCTGATGGTTTGATGAACCAATAGGTCGTGTAGGCCGACAAAAATCGGACGGAACAAGAGCGTCACGACCATCATCCAGATCAGTTCACTACGGTGCACGCTAAAGAAGTTTGGGTCCGGTACGCCTTGGGCCAGGTCGATAATGCGACTCAGGTAACTGAACAATGCCACTTCGATCAGCGCACCAATGAGCCCGACGATAAGCAATGCCGCAAAGCTGGGCCAGACCTGTCGCAGGTAGTAGACATAGAACGAGAAGACTTTACTCGGAGGAGCCACCGTAGGGGCGTCACGGAAAATATCGATTAGTTGCTCGAAGCGGCGATAAAACATTGGGGCTGACGCCCACCGCAGCGGGCTCTCCTTACAGGTAGAAAACGCCCTCATCCAACCGAATGAAACCACGTCTACTCACGCGGGTTTCACACAGCTCGATGCGGATTTGTTCAGTCGATGCGTTTAGCGGATTTGATCAGTATTGGCACGTTAGGCACGTTCTGCATGCCTTGTTTGGTGCCAGTTGGCGTTTGCGCAATCATGTCGACCACATCCATGCCCTTGACCACCTTGCCAAATACGGCGTAACCGATACGACCTGGAGTGCTGTCCAGGGAATCGTTGTCACGGTGGTTAATAAAAAACTGGCTAGTGGCCGAGTTCACATCCGATGTACGCGCCATGGCAATCGTGCCCCGCACATTATGCAGACCGTTACCCGCTTCGTTTTGAATCGGGTCTTTGGTCGGCTTTTGCATCATCGATGAGGTAAAGCCACCGCCCTGAATCATGAACCCTGGGATGACCCGGTGAAAGATGGTGTTGCTGTAGAAGCCGCTGTCGACGTAGCCAAGGAAATTCCGGGTGCTGATTGGCGCTTTAGTGTCTTCAAGCTCAATTTCGATCTGCCCCATGTCGGTGGTCAGCAATACATGAGTAGGCTTGCCGGTCGGTTGTGCAGCCATCAAGTTGGCGGCAAACAGTAGCGAACAAGCGGCAAAGGCGATTTTTTTCAACATGTGTCAGTAATCCCGGGTAGTGGTTTTGACTGGGCAACAGCGATGCACAGGGGTGTTATCAGGCGCACAAGGTAAGCACGTTTCGTTTTTTTTGGACAGTGCCGGGCGGCTAGTCGTAACGGATAGGTGCATGACGACGCCTATCCATAGCGTGATCAGGGGTGGGAAGGAGCCTCTGCGGCGTCGAGAAATTCGAGCAGCGTTTGGTTAAATACCTCGGGTTGATCCAGTGGCGTCGCATGGCGCGAATCGTTGATCACAACCAATCGAGCGCCTCGGATTAAACGAACGTAGATTTTCTTAAGGGCGACGGGTGTGTAGTCGTGATCGGCACTGATGACCAACGTCGGGCAAGTGATGCGCGATAACTTGCTCATTACCCCCCAACCGACGATCGCATCAAAGCTCGCCAGGTAAGCGCGTTTGTCGTTTTTGGCCCACCGCTCGGAAATTTTGCGTCGTAGATCAGCCTGTTCGGGGTTGGGAAACAGGTTCTTACCCAGGCCTATGCCGATGACCCGCATGCTCAGCAAGCGACCCAAGCCCCAGCGCTTGGCCCATTGCAGCAGGTCTGAGGCGTATTTGATTTTGACTTGCGGACCACTATTGACGATACACAGGCTTTTGAGCATTTGCGGCTGATCGACGGCCAGTTGAAAACCGATCATCGCGCCCATGGACAGTCCGACCAAGTGCACCGGTCCCAACTGCAAATGCTCGATCAACGCTTCTAGATCAGCGCTAAAGCCGGGGATGCTGTAGCGCTCGTTGGGTTTGTCCGAGCGCCCGTGACCGCGTACGTCCATTGCGATGACCCGGTAACGCGCGGACAGTACCGGGATCTGGTATTCCCAGTCCAGGCAGCTGGAACCCAGTCCATGCACCAACAGCAGTGGCGAACCTTGGCCATACTCTTCGTAGTGCAACGAACAACCGTCATGCTCAAAAAAGGCCATGGTGATCTCCTGGTCAACCCTGTAGCGGTGTGGGGAACCCCGCAGTCAGCGGCCCCGTGTCGAAATTACGAATTAGATCAATGAGGATCTGCGTCGCTGGTCCTGATGGTTTGTCCTTGTTCGCGTAAAGGTAAAAGACTGGGTGACGACTACCGCCTTGGTCGAGTGGAAGGGCTTTGAGCAGACTGTCTTTAAGCTCACGTTCGATCAGGTGCCGTGGCAACCAGGCAAATCCGAGACCGCTGCTGACGAATGTTGCGGCGGTTGCCAGGCTGCCGACTGTCCAGCGTTGTTCGGCCCCGAGCCAGCCAACATCGCGGGGTTGAGAGCGGCCGGAGTCACGAATCACGACTTGCAGTTGGCTCTCCAAGTCCTGAAATGTCAGCTCGCGGTGCATTTGGTGCAACGGATGTTCCGGGTGGGCTACCGCGACGAATTCCACGGCGCTCAACTCGCTGCCCAGATTTCCAGGAATACTAAAGCCACTGATGGCCAGGTCAGCAACCCCTTCAAGTAGCACTTCTTCCACGCCGGACAGCACTTCCTCACGCAACCGCACGCGGCAGCCCCGACTTTGCGGCATGAACGCCGTTAGCGCACGCACCAACCGCGCGTTGGGGTAAGCGGCGTCGACCACCAGTCGCACTTCTGCTTCCCAGCCCTGCTCCATATGATGTGCAAGGTCTTCTAGCTGACTGGCCTGTTTGACCAGTTGTCGGGAGCGGCGAAGCAGCACCCCGCCTGCATCTGTGAGCACGGCTTTACGGCCTTCGATGCGCAATAGCGGAACGCCAAGCTGATCCTGCATACGCGCTACGGTGTAGCTCACCGATGACTGGGAACGATGCAAGGCTTCGGCGGCTTGAGCGAAGCCGCCATGGTCAACCACCGCTTGTAATATGCGCCATTGATCAAGGGTCACGCGGGGCGCTTTCATGATTCGATCCTATTGCCCTAAAGTGGCACCTCAAAAACGGAGAATGCCCAATGAAGAAGTTCTGTTGTGTTTTGTTGGCACTGCTGCCCATCACTGCATTTGCGTACCCGATAGACGTAGAAAAACACCTCACGGGTGTCAGTATCGATTACACCAGCTACGACACGGATTACAACTTGGGCTCCATTAAGCTGAACAACTACGGCGACAACGCTGCCGAGTGCACCGTGGTGTTCATCAACGGCCCGGAGTCGCCGCGCACTCGTCGGGTGCAACTCCCCGCGAAAGCGAGCGTAGACGCTTCGGCGAAATTCACCCGCAGTATTATAAAGCTCCGGATTAATCTGACTTGCGTAGCAAAATAAACCACGTTCGGGGCATGTTTGGTGCTTTAACGAGAGTAATGCCCCCTTTTTAATAAAACAATTTTTTGATGATTCGGAGCGAATATTCACGGTTTTTAATCGATGTGATCATGTCTACCTTTCTCCTCCCCGGCATCACGCTCTCTTAGGGGCATTGCTTGGCATGATGTTTTGAACGGTTAAGCGCCCATTTTTGTGGCCGAGACGGTTCGTTTAGCAACAAAGAAGTGTTCTTTCAGTAAAGAAACTCGGCCTCGTCGCTCGAAACCGTTAATCTATGCGACTGTTTTTTTGTTTTTCGTCGAGGTAACACCCGTGTTTTCCCAATTCGCCCTGCACGAACGCCTGCTTAAAGCCGTGGCCGAGCTTAATTTTATCGAGCCCACGCCTGTGCAAGCAGCGGCCATTCCGCTGGCACTCGAAGGGCGTGACCTGCGGGTGACTGCGCAAACGGGTAGTGGTAAAACCGCGGCTTTCGTATTGCCAATGCTTAACCGCCTGATGGGCCCGGCCAAGGTTCGCGTAGATATCCGCGCCGTGATCCTGTTGCCCACCCGCGAGCTCGCGCAGCAGACCCTAAAGGAAGTTGAGCGTTTCTCTCAGTTCACTTTCATCAAATCCGGCCTGATCACTGGCGGTGAGGACTTTAAAGTCCAGGCCGCTATGCTGCGTAAGGTACCGGACATTTTGATCGGTACCCCGGGGCGTCTGCTTGAGCAGCTCAATGCCGGTAATCTGGATCTGTCCCAAGTCGAGTTGCTGATTCTCGACGAAGCGGATCGCATGCTGGACATGGGGTTTGCCGAAGACGTTGAACGCTTGGCTGGTGAATGTAAAAACCGTCAGCAAACCCTGCTGTTCTCGGCGACCACCGGTGGCGCCGGTCTGCGTGAAATGATTGGTCGGGTGCTGACTGATCCGCAGCACTTGCAGGTCAACAGCATCAGTGAATTAGCCCCAGGTACCCGTCAGCAAATCATCACCGCTGACCACAATAGTCATAAAGAAAAAATCGTCCATTGGCTCTTGGCTAATGAGACTTACCAGAAAGCGATCATTTTCACCAATACCCGTGCCATGGCCGATCGCCTTTACGGTCGTCTGGTGGCGCTGGAATATAAAGCGTTCGTGCTACACGGCGACAAGGACCAGAAAGACCGCAAATTGGCCATCGATCGTCTGAAGCAGGGCGGCGTGAAGATCCTGGTCGCGACTGATGTTGCAGCCCGTGGTCTGGACGTTGATGGTCTGGACATGGTCATCAACTTCGACATGCCCCGCAGCGGTGACGATTATGTACACCGTATCGGTCGTACCGGTCGTGCCGGTGGCGAAGGTCTGGCGATTTCCCTGATCTGCCATGGCGACTGGAACCTGATGTCCAGCGTCGAACGTTACCTGAAGCAGAGCTTCGAGCGTCGCACCATCAAGGAAGTCAAAGGCACTTACGGCGGACCTAAGAAGGTCAAGGCATCGGGCAAGGCTGTTGGCGTCAAGAAGAAGGTTAAAGCCGGCGACAAGAAGGCTGATAAAAAAGGCAGCGCCAAGTCGCCGACCAAACGCAAGATCACTAACCGGCCAAAAACCGATGCGTTGTCGTTGGTCAGTGCAGACGGTAAAGCACCGTTGAAGAAACGTAAGCCGCAAGAGCCTGCTGCGGAATAAGTAATTCGCGACTAAAAAACCGGCGCGTTTAAAATGCGCCGGTTTTTTTATAAGCGAATGGCAGGTCAACCGTCCGCTTTCTTCGCTGCGGTCTCCAGGTCTTTGAGCCGCTGATCGATCAATTGGCATTTGTCCGGCAGGTCTTTGCTGGCGGTGTCCAAATTCATGTCCTGAAGCTGTTGATTCATTTCCTTAGCCTTCTCAGGGTTTTGCTCCGTTAGTTTATGGATCTCCTCGGCCAGTTGCGCACGTTTGGCTGTGGCCTCCTCGGGCGTGCACGCCAATGCCGGAATGGCTGACAGCAACGCGAGAGCGGTGGTGATGCTCAGCAGGGTCTTCATGGTCTGCCTCTGTTCTGGGTGCTTATCAGATTGAGGGTTTTGATCTGACAAAAGTTCAGCGCGCGCATACGTCGTTGATGCTGAACGGCCGTCGCAGGAGCGAGTCACACCCATGAGTGCACAACCCGATGGCCAGTGGTCACGGGTCATTACCCATGCGGATGGAGGTAAAAAATCATGACGGACTATAACTGGGGTCTTATCGAGCGCCTGCTCCACGAAGTACAAAATGGTTCAGGCAAAAGTTTCGCCCCGCGCGCTTATGCGGAGCAACACGCTGCTGCACTGGACGCGGAAGGCTCGCCGGTCGGCAATCTGGATGAGCTCAAAGCGTTGGCGGCTGATTACGAGTCACTGTTGTTCAAGCGAGGCTTTATCGAAACCCGCCCAGAAGAAGAGGGTGGTAGCGGTGAAAATTTCATCCTGACCCCGCGTGGTGCCAGTCTTTTGGCCCTGCTGGACAGTAGCATTCCGGGTAATGACCACCCGCGTCAGGTGCTGGACGAACAGGCCGACGCGCTGGATCCGGATACTTTCGACAGTGTGGCATCTAAAGCTCAGATCGCTTGAGTAGGCGCGCTTGTCTCACGACCCGTTGCCTGGCCGTCTTACATTCCTGCACCGCATCGCCATTTCTCGCGGATAAGCGCGCCCCCACGGGGTAGGTGATGGGCTACTGCGTTAGCTGTGGTGCCTCTTTCAGACAACTCAAATTGGCGAAGTCGTTGCGCACGTCAGAGATTTTCTCGGTCAGGCGCTGGCGCTGATCGGGGGTGCTTTGAGCCATGAGGTCAACCAGTAAGCTGATTGCTGCTTGCTCGGTATGCTCATATGCCTGGCGGTACTGTGGTGTCCAGAAGCTCTCCCGATCCTGCAACAAGGGCGTGACGCGTTGTGAGAAGTCGGGTGATTTTCGTTGCTGAACGGCTGCGATGAACAGCCCTTGCCAATGTGTGCGGTTATCGATCCACAATTGATTCTGCTCGCCGAGCGTCACTGACCAGTCGACTACGCGTTGGTGCTGAGGGGCGGTCAACGTACCCATCCATGGGCCAAGGCGATTTTCCATTCTCTTCGTCCGATCAATAATCTGCTTGTCTAGCGGCAGGTCCACAAACTCTTTTTTGTGCTCACGCAGGTCGTTGGCAAACGCCTCTTGCAGAGTTTGTACCTGTTTGTCTTCTAACTGACTAAGCAGTTCAATTGCCGTTGGCGTAACCTGCTTGGAGATATGTTCTATTGCCAATCGGCCTTCGGCAGCACGCGCCTTAAGCGTGAGCTCGGTTATCTGTCTGGTTTCGACCATCTTCTGCAAGCGGTCCAGCCAAATCAGATAATCGGGGATTTGAGTAGTGCAGTGCCAGCGCAAGTGCTCTTTAAGGCGATCATCTAGCCAGCGTTTCTGAGTCGAGGTCATTCCTAAATAGTCATTAATCGACCAGGGAATAATGATGTCCAAATGG
The DNA here is from genome assembly GCF_035019745.1 of Pseudomonas sp. 10S5. Classification (NCBI taxonomy): domain Bacteria; kingdom Pseudomonadati; phylum Pseudomonadota; class Gammaproteobacteria; order Pseudomonadales; family Pseudomonadaceae; genus Pseudomonas; species Pseudomonas sp. 10S5. Next base: position 153,746 of record NZ_JASJVL010000011.1, on the reverse strand, counting down.
CGATAGGCTAATCCGACACGAGTGCATCCAGACATCATCAGAAAACCCGTTATCAAGAGTGTGATGACGACCTGGGATGGCGTACGCATGAGTAGGGGCTCCTCGCTGCCAGACTTGCGTTAAGGTGAGTCAGGCGTTTTTTTACGGCATTGACCTTGCCGTCTTCGCAATCAAGCCGTTAGCGACGAACTGGGCTTGCTCGAATGACGGGTAACCGCTGGTGGCGACATCCAGTTCGGCATATTCCGCGCGCAATCGTTCCGCTTGTTTTGGATCGGTGAGGGTCAGCCGTTGTGCAAGCAACGCAATCGCCAAGGGGTGTTTGCGCCGGGCTGCTTGCTCAAGCAAGTCGTTGGACTCGGAAGGGTTGTGCTCTGCGCGGATCAATAATACGGCCTGATAAAATTCAGCCTCACCACTTTGATCTTGATGGGCGGCGCGTTGCAGCAATGCTTTGGCCAACTCGGTGTTTTCATTTCCCCTTGCGCTGACCAGCAACTTCGCTTGGATCATATCGTTTTGATACAGCAAATATTGAGCTCGGCAGGGGCTGGCACTCAGGGAGTCATCACTGTTTGAATTGAAATTAGTGGTGTTGTCGCAGCGGTGTGTGCAACCACCCAAAAATAGCAGCGCGCCGAACATCATCCATTTAGTCATTTTGGATTCCACTGAGGGACAAACATAAACGGGCGAGTCGGGTGACGCGGGATCGATGGCCCTAGCGCTTTGAGGTCAAAGCGCCTAGAGATCGACATCTGAAGCGCAGAAAAATCACTTTTTACCGAGGGTGATCTGCTTGGAGGGGCCGAAGGTTTGGCCGCTGACGCCTTTGGCGATCTGCTGGATTTCGCCACCGGTTTTCAAGAAAGCTGCAATCTGTGCGTTGATCGACTCGCTGGTCTCAACGGCTGGAGCTGCCTTTGGTTTTGAATTGGATGCTTTTACACGCATGGCTGCCAAGGACCTATATAAATTTAATACGGCCAGCAATTGTATATGAATTGCTTGACAATTGCTTGGTAAATATAGCGCTAAAATAATGTGAATTTTGCCGTCTTTTCTTGAATTTTTTACGGTTGTGTTGAGCGGCTAACCCGCTGTTCTGCAACGAAGTTGATGCACTGCCGCGCGCCAGACATCATTCGCAAATCTCAACCGTCCTGGGCTGACCTGACGAGTGGAATGAAGTTTCGATTTCCATTGTCTGGGTCTCCATGGGTAAAACCTTGATTTTCCTGACGCCCCGAACACAGCCGACAAAGTCGGGTAGAATACTGTCCACGTAATTAGGGTATTTGGATATGGCTTTAGTCGGGCGCTACAACACTCTGCAAGTGGTTAAACACACCAACTTTGGCCTCTATCTAGACGGCGCACAGGACGGCGAAATTTTGCTGCCCAACCGCTACATCCCAAAAGATATCCCTAGTGAAGATGAGGATTGGCTCAATGTTTTCGTTTATCTGGACAGCGACGATAAGCTGATTGCCACCACTGAAAAACCTAAAGTTCAAGTCGGTGAATTTGCCAGCTTGAAAGTGCTAGAGGTGAACAGCATTGGTATCTTCCTTGATTGGGGTCTGTCGAAGGATTTGCTGCTGCCTTATTCCGAAGAAAAACGCACGATGCAGGCTGGCGAGTATTGCGTGGTCCACGTCTATCTGGACAAACACACACGCCGCATCACTGCAACCGCTCGGCTAGACCGTTACCTGGACAAGACGCCGGGTGATTACAAGGTCGGTCAGGAAGTTAATTTGCTGGTGGCTGAAGCGACTGATATGGGCTTCAAGGCCATTATCAATAACAAGCACTGGGGCCTGATCCACAAAAACGAAGTGTTCAAGTTTTTGCGTCCCGGCAAAGAAGAAAAAGGCTTCATCAAAGAAATTCGCGCCGATGGCAACATCAGTCTGAGCCTGCAACCGGTCGGTGAAGAAGCTGCCGGTAGCTTGAATTCGAAGATCCTGTCCAAGTTGCGCGACAACAATGGCGTGCTCCCTGTCAGCGATAAAAGCGATCCACAGGTCATCAGCAGTTTGTTCGGCGTCAGCAAAGGCAACTTCAAGAAAGCGATTGGCGCATTGTACAAACAGGGTCTTATCGTTATTCATGCGGATCGCATCGAACTGATATAAGGCTCCATGAGCTGACGGCGTGCGGTACGTCCCATCGAATCAAGCGGGTATCGATTACGCGCAAAGCCGGTCGATCTCCCGTTTGAACGGGCCGAGACTCATCGTTCCGTTCAGCACCACCGCCTCGCTTAAGGGCTGATCAGCTCGACGAATCAAAAAAGCCGGCACCGCGCGCAACCCCAATTCATCGGCAAGTCCTTCGTCAGCGACTATCTGATCGGTGTAATGATGATTCGACAAAGCGCTACCTAACGCTTGAGGGTCTAGACCCGCACGGCTGCCCACGTCAAGCAGCTCCGGAATGTCGCCAATGTTACGCCCGAATTCGAAGAATGCTCGAAACGCTTCTCTGTGAAAACTCTCGAACTTACCGTGAGCTTTGGCGAACGCTGCTGCTTCCAAAACGTTGCGGCTACGCGGTTGAACGGGAGGTAACTTCATCAATATCTTGCGTTTTTGCGCCATTGGATACACGGCTTGCAGCCACGTGGCGCGCAGATAGTCGGCGCCTGGATCGAGTGTTGCAAGCGGTTCCGGACGCAGCTCGAACGCATGCCATTGCACCGTAATACGTGACCCGTATTCCTGCTGCAACTGATCGACTATCGACAGTTGCAGGTAGCAAAAGGGACAAACATAGTCGCTCCAGATGTCGACTTTCAAAGGTTGGTCGCTGTTCATATCCAATTCTCCATGACTGCTATCTAACAATGACTCTGGCATCGAAAGAAAAGTCCTACCGTTGGGAGGATCAATTCAGGACAGAACAGGTCTACTTAACTCTGCAGGTATAATCTGCCCGCCCAGCCGCTCCAACCGTCCAGGTACCCTCAATGAAAAAATACCTCACCGCCTATGTCAGCACGTTATTGGTATTCCTTGTGTGCGATGGAATTTGGCTCGGCTTGCTCATGGGGCCGAAGTACCGAATTTGGTTAGGCGCTTTAATGGTCGACACACCCGTATTAGGCCCTGCACTGGCTTTTTATCTGCTTTACGCGGTGGGCATCGTGGTGTTCGGAGTCCTGCCCGCTTTGCAACGCGAGCGGGCAGGCAGGGCAGCGGCCGGCAGTGCGTTTTTAGGGCTGATGGCGTACGCAACTTACGACCTGACTAATTGGGCCACATTACAAGGTTGGCCAGCACAGTTGGCCCTAGTGGATCTGGCCTGGGGGGTGGTTGCATCGGGGCTTGCAGGGACGGGCGGCTACCTGATAACCCGCAAGCTGCAAATGCGCGGGTATATCTAAACTGGGCAGCGCAGCGAGAAAGATTGGAGTCCGTCACGCCAATTGCGGGCCGAGAGCGGGTTACTTTTGAAGGAAGGACGCGAACTGAACGTTTGCGCCATCAGGGCGCACGTCTTTTAAAAACGAGTCTTTGTCCGCGCTGAGCTCCAGGCTAACGGTGCAGTTGCGCTTATCTTTGTTACGAACGACCAAGCCGTGCATGTGGTCGCGCAGAAACACCGTCGGCACTTTTAAGTGCAGCAGCTGATCAGTGCTTGGAGTGTGCAACAGTAAATGCACCCACTCGTACTGACCGATTTGTAGCCGACTCATCCGCAGGTCGAACCACCAGATGTTTTTATTGGCGTTGAGCGCGGTGAAGTGGCTGTTGTTAGTACCGAGCACGGCACCGCCCAGCTCTTGGTTTCTGCGAGCGATGGCCAGTTTTTTGTCGAGTTTCATAACGTTCCTGTGTATCCGTGTGTTCAGCGCTATGACCTTTACGACCATAGCCTAACTGCGTGGCGCATTCTCGGGGGTTGCCGCGCAAACTTAAAGTTAAACCTTCAGGCAGAGAGCAAAAGATGTTGTTTTGCCCTGATTAATCTGGCGACGAACGGAGCCCCCAGACGAGATTTTTTTTGAAACTCTGTCAGAAAGAGCGCGTCAATCGTTATGTCGAGCGTACGACACCTATTTTCGGTTTAAGGAGAATTACCATGAGCAGCACGGGCGATAAATTCAAAGGTATGGCCAACGAAGCAGTTGGTAACGTCAAACAAAGCGTAGGCAAAGCCACTGACAATTCGAAACTTAAATCTGAAGGAAAAGCCCAGGAAATCAAGGGTGATACCCAGCAAGCCGTGGGCAAAGCTAAAGATGCCGTGAAGAAGGGTGTCGATAAAGCCTAAGCAAATCTCGGGCTTTAGATACTGTTAAGCGCGACGGCCATCTTGTATGGCCGTTGTTTTTTGTGCTTGAGATGTGGGTCAGGTGAATGCTGACAGATTTTGATACCTCTTTACGGTCGCCAACCAGGCTACGTTAAAGTAAAACGCCAGCCCTCGAACGGAAGCTTGAAGTTGAAGCGCTTGTCGATCAATAGCGAAGTCAGCTTGATATAAGTCGTAAGGAGACACCATGATTTTTCCAAAGCTCGGCGACCTTCCCATGAGGAAGGTGTTAATGCGAACCGTCAACGAGTTCATGGATGACGAAATGTCGACCTATGCGTCGGCACTGGCTTATCAGATGCTGTTCTCGCTGTTCCCATTCTTGTTGTTTTTGATTGCCCTGATTGGTTTCCTGCATTTACCGGATTTTTTCTCTTGGCTGCGACTGCAATCAGAGTTGGTGTTGCCACCGCAAGCCCTTGATCAAGTTAATCCCGTGATCGATCAGTTACAGCAATCGAAGGGCGGACTGTTATCGATCGGTATCGTAATCGCATTATGGACCGCGTCGGCCGGTGTTCGCTTGATGATGAGCGCCATGAACGCTGCCTACGACGTTCCCGAAGGGCGTCCGATCTGGAAGCGTTTTCCGCTGTCGATCTTGTACACCATTGGCATCGCCGGGATGTTGCTTGCTGCCGCCGGACTCATGGTCACCGGGCCGCAAGTTATGAGTTGGTTGGCCGGACAAATCGGCATGCAGGAGTTCATCGTCACGCTGTGGACTATCCTTCGCTGGCCGGTAATCGTCGTGTTGCTGATGGTGGCGGTGGCTCTGATGTATTTCGTTATGCCTGACGTTAAGCAGGAGTTTCGGTTCATTACCGCAGGCTCGGTATTGGCGGTGGTGGTCTGGATTGTTGCTTCGCTAGGCTTTGGGTATTACGTGAAAACGTTTTCCGATTACAACGCTATGTACGGCAGTATTGGAGCAATCATCGTTCTACTGCTGTATTTCTATATTTCAGCGGCGGTCCTATTACTCGGCGCGGAGATGAATGCGGTGATTGAGCACATGCATGCGGAAGGCAAAAACCCCGGAGAAAAAGAAGCCGGGGGTGGCGTTCAGCGAAGGCCAATGACCAAACATATTTCGGGTATAGCGCACCATAATTCGATACCGGCCAGTGTGAAGGCTGACGAATCGTCGGCCTGATGTGGCACGATTACGTACTTGGCCCAGAGATAAGGTTTTTATGATTTACGAAATTCTGAAAATGGGCGACGAGCGCTTGTTGCGTATCGCCCCGCCGGTTCCCGAGGCAATGTTCGGTACGCCCGAACTCCACGCCCTGATCACTGACATGTTCGAAACGATGGACAGTGTCGGCGGCGTTGGTTTGGCAGCGCCTCAGATTGGGGTTGATCTACAGTTGGTGATCTTTGGTTTTGAACACAGCGAGCGTTACCCTGAAGCCGATGCAGTACCGCAAACGGTATTGCTTAATCCGCTGATCACTCCGCTGAACCCTACGGTGGAAGAGGGATGGGAAGGGTGCCTGTCAGTGCCGGGTTTACGCGGTATGGTAGATCGTTACGAGCATATTCGTTACGAGGGCTTTGACCCCAATGGTCAACCCATCCAGCGCACCGCCCGCGGTTTTCACGCGCGCGTGGTGCAGCATGAATGCGATCACCTGATCGGTCGGCTTTATCCATCAAGAATCACCGACTTCAGCAAGTTCGGCTATATGGACGTTCTGTTTCCAGACATGGACCCAAATGCCGACGAATGACTAGGGTTTGGCGCTGCCGGTCAATTTTTTTGGGTGAGCGGGCTTTATGAAACGCAGGGTAAGACGGTCAGATTCGCCGATGGCCACATATTTGTCCTGATCCTGATCACCCATGGTTAGCGTCGGCGGCAAGGTCCAGACACCCTGCGCATAGTCCTTGGTATCCTTGGGGTTGGCATTGATTTCGCTGCTACCCGCCAGCACGAACCCCGCATCGGTAGCCAGTTTTACGACGTATGCGGTGGGTAAATAGCCACTGTCTTTAATCGATTCTTGCGATGCATCTTCGTTGGCCCGGTGGTCGACCACGCCCAAGGTGCCCCCCCGTTTCAATACGTTATAGAACCCTTTGAACATCCCAGGCGCATCGTCCGCCATGACCCAGTTGTGCACGTTACGGAATGTCAGCAGTGCGTCGGCGGAAGCCGGCTTGCCAAACACCGGGGCCTGGGGATCGAACTCGACGATCTGCGCTTTGCGGTAATGGGTTGGGTCTGCGGCAAATTTTTGTTTTAGTCGGTCAGCCGCCTTGCGCGCATTGTCCCCGGTGGCGGTCGATTGCACAGCGGCAATGTAGCGGCCTTTATCTTTGAGGAGCGGTGCCAATAGTTCACTGTACCAGCCGTTGCCAGGGGTAATTTCAATCAGCGTTTGATTGGCGCGCAAGCCAAAAAACTGCAAGGTTTGCTGTGGGTGTCGGTATTGATCACGCGCACTGTTTTCTGGCAAGCGCCAAGATCCTGAGAGCACTTTGGCAAACTGCGCGGCAGTGACTGTGGAGGCTGGGGCATGGATGTCGTAAGTCTGAGCTTGAACTTGATTGAGCCCAAGCCCCAGGAGAGCAGCGAGGGAGCAAGCGATAAGCGAAAATTTCATACCAATCCTTGTCGTTTGGCCCAATTCAGGGCCACTGGCCGAAAGGCTAACACGCAGATTTAGCCTCACAACTACACTTTTTAACGATGAGCATGATTGCTTTCTAAAACGGGCCGCTGGACCTGCCCATGGCGATAAGAGATTTGGTTCTGCAGTAGCGCTCGAAACGGTCCGCCAAAGCCCCAGGCAGTGAGGGGTTGAGTTGAAATCCGCCACGTTGATAGAGGTTGAGGAGGCCAGGATTGCAAAACAACCAGACCGGTCCCACCGCGTGCGCCACTGCCTCTTGAATTAAGTCACTTGCAATATTTTGCCCGCGCAGCGACGGCGCTACGAACAATCCGGTAAGCCAATGCCCGGTTGCGACGGCGGTTAGGCACAGCGCCCCAACAATCTCGGGTTTTTTCGCCACCCACAACTGTGCCTGCGTGGGCGATCGCATTGGCGATTTGTGGTCTCGATAGAATTTGTTCAGTAACGGTCTGGCCGGTTCGGGCAGCACGCAGAAAAGGGTAGTAGGCATAATACTCAATAGCGCAGGGGTGGCAGATCAAAAAGGTGGGTTCAGCCGCAATGACCGTTTGGTGTGCGCTGCATCATAACCCGCTGCATTGGGGGTCGGTGCGATGTCAGATTAGGTGTATAACTGAGCCCAGATTCCCCACATCGGAGTACACATCATGGCCAAAGGTATGGATTCAAAGAAAGCTGACAAGAAAAAACCGGCGAAAACCCTCGTAGAAAAACGCGCTGACAAGAAGGCGAAGAAAGATAGCTGAGATCAGTTGTTCAGCCTTTGATTTAGCAGTGCGGAGCCTCCCAGGCTCCGCTTCTTTTTTACCGCTCTCAGTCCATCACTCATGGGTTTACATTATTTCGCGGCGCCATTGCACCCACTAGGGGCCTGAGCATGACCCATGGCTTTGCAGCACTGTTAATGTATACCGCGCCGGACCGGCTGCGAGAGGCCAGTGAAGCTTGGTTGTCGAGAATCCTACAACGGCTCGACGTCATTGGAGACGATGCTGAACACGAGATTGCATTGTGGTTGGCGCCCAATTTGCTCCTGAGTCAGACCTGTGGCTATCCGCTGATGACCTCGTTACGGGGCAAGGTGCGGTTGATTGGGCGCCCGGATTACAGACTTGCGCACAGTGCCGACGGCAACCATTGCAGCCTCTTGCTAGTGCGTGACGATGATCCGCGTGCCGACCTCGAACAGTTTCGCGGCAGTCATGGGCTAATCAATAACCAAGATTCCAATTCCGGGATGAACCTGCTGCGCCATCGCCTGGCGCCGCTTCAACGTGATGGGCGCTTCTTTTCGATGGTTTCACTGACGGGCGGTCACCGGGAGAGCATGCGTTGGCTGCGCGATGGACGGGGAGACCTGGCTGCCATAGACGGCGTGACCTATGACTATTTGGCCCGAGATGCCAGCTGCGAACTTAATGGTCTGCGGATACTTGCCCAAACCGCGACCAGTCCGACCTTGCCTTACATCTGTGCTATTTCGCTCGATGCCGTTGCGGCTGAGCGCATCCGTAATGCGATGAATTTGGCACTTCAAGACCTACCCGAGGTCGCCGCCATATTAGCAATTCATGAAGTTTTACCGGCTACGGAAGCTGATTATCAAGTGCTGCTCGATTACCGGCGCGAAGCCGAGAGATGGGGATTGCGGCGTCTGATTTCAGAATGATTTTAATGATGTTAAGAATTAAAAAAATAGTTGAGCAGGATTATTAATACGTAAGCGCTTACGTAATTGACGTCGACTGGATGTGAGGAACAATTATTTCAAGGTAATACTCTGCATTGAACCGCGCAGTCTTTCCCTTGAAAATCCCACACTAATGACTAAAACCCTGCAATGGGTCGATGTATTGCTTGACCGCTGACGAGCAAGGTCAAAGCGACTTTTTTGTTGTCACAGATCAATAGCGTGACGTATCCGCAGATAACAGTTGAGTGGGGTATTTGCCAGCGTTCTGTCAGCACTGCATGAACAAAGCATTTACCCGCTGCCTCCCAATGACCAAGAGACGACCATGACTTCAATAAAACATCTACTGGGCAGCACCGTATTGGCGTTGGGAATTCTCTCGCAGCCGGCGCATGCAGTTGAAAAAACGACCCCTATTCATTTTGGTGATATCACATGGGAAAGCGGTAGCTTGATCACAGAAATCCTGCGCTCCATTGTCGAAAAGGGTTACGGCTACCCCACCGACACCCTGCCGGGCAGTACCGTCAGTCTCGAAACGGCGTTGGCCAAGGACGATGTTCAGGTCATTGGTGAAGAATGGGCAGGGCGCAGCCCTGCATGGATCAAGGCGGAAGCTGAAGGCAAGGTATTTGGTCTTGGTGATACCGTCAAAGGTGCAACGGAAGGCTGGTGGGTGCCGGAGTACGTTATTAAGGGAGATGCCGAGCGCGGCATTAAAGCGGTCGCGCCTGACCTGAAATCAGTGGCCGACCTGCCGAAATACAAAGACGTTTTTCGTGACCCTGAATCACCAACCCAAGGCCGTTTCCTCAACAGCCCTACGGGCTGGACCTCTGAAATTGTCAACACTCAAAAGCTCAAGGCTTATGGCCTGAACGACAGCTACGTCAACTTCCGCACCGGTTCCGGTGCAGCATTGGACGCCGAAGTTACCTCATCAATCCGTCGCGCAAAACCGGTACTGTTCTATTACTGGTCGCCGACGCCGTTGCTTGGTCGCTTCAAACTGGTGAAGCTTGAAGAGCCGCCGTTTGATGCTGATGCCTGGAAAACCTTGTCCGATGCCAATAACCCTAATCCCAAAGGCTCGCGCTCCTTGGACGCGCATTTAGCCATTGGTGTCTCCGCGCCGTTCCACGCCAAATACCCAGACCTTGTCGCGTTTTTCCAGAAGGTCGATTTGCCGATCGATCTGCTCAACAAAACCTTGGGCCAAATGAGCGAAAAACGCTTGGAACCGCATGCGGTTGCCCAGTCGTTCCTGCGCGATCACCCGGAAGTCTGGACTGCATGGGTCCCGGCCGATGTTGCGCAAAAGGTTAGAGGTAGTCTGTAAACCGTTTACGACCGTGTAGATTGGGACGGCTCCGCGCTCCTACAGATTTATTTTTAACACTATCGATGACCGCAGCGCATGCTTCCTGAAACTCGCTTGTGTGCACATGTTGTGCGTAAATCCTTCCCATGCTTTTAGAGCGAGGCGTAGATGGGCAGGACAGGGTTTGAACTCCTTACAGAAAGGCTGCTGATTCGCGAACTGAAAATCGAGGATGTGCCGGTGCTTGCCTCAATTTTGGGCGACGCGCAGGTCATGCGACATTCAGTTGGCGGTGTAATGAGTGAAAAGGAAACGCGAGAGTTCGTCGCGGGTTGCGTTTTTTCCTACCAAGCCAATAATTTTGGCCCATGGGCAGTTATTGATAGGGCGACCACGACCTTTATCGGATTCTGCGGTCTGAACGCTGAGCCGGTCGAGGGCGCCGAAGAAGTAGAGATCGGCTATCGCTTGAGCCGCGAGTTCTGGGGTAAAGGATTGGCGACCGAGGCTGCCATGGCCTCCCGAGATTATGCGTTCGGTACGTTAGGCGTCGATTCATTGATCGCAATTGTCGAACCTGAAAATATCGCCTCGGTGAATGTCATCGAGAAGCTAGGTTTCAACACATTTATCCACAGTCAGTATCATCGACGTGGCGTAAAGATTTACCGCATGACTCGGCAACGCTGGGTTGCACTTATTGCCAAGGCTGAGGAGGGGAAATGACAGGGACGCGTAAAGTCGCGGTACTGCGCGTCTTTAATCTGATGCTCATGGTGTTGGCGGTGTTGCTCATGAATACGCCGCGCAGCGTGTTGGCTACCGAGAGCAATGACAATGCCTTGGTGTTTGTTCAGCAACACCATTTAGGCGATAGCCTCGCTTGGCTGGGCTTTCAAGTTGCCTCACGCACTGCCACTTTCGCTGGTATTTTGCAGAAAGTAGGTAAGGTTCAGGGGCAAACCTTAGTCCAAAACGAGCTGCAACGTTTGCAGCCCATCTATCAGGAACAGTGGAACCGTAACTTGGCGGCGGCCTATCGCGAATCGTTTAGCCCCAGCGAGATGCGCACCTTGAATCAGAACGATGTGCCTAAAGAATTGGCGACCAAGTTTCAGGCGAGACAGAAAGACGTAGGGATGAGCATGAAAGCCAAATCGGCAGAGTTGCTCAAAACCTTCGTCGCCCAAGTGCTGCTCAGTGCACAGACCAAGTTATCCCAATAGCCACGCCATCGTTCCAGCGTCAGGAGATTTCCATGGATCTATTTATGCAAGCGGCGCTTGAAGAAGCTCAATTAGGGCTGGCCGAGGGTGGTATTCCTATCGGTTCGGTTATTGTGCACAACGGGCAGATTATTGGTCGGGGGCACAATCGGCGCGTGCAGGAGGGCAGCGCGATCAAGCACGGTGAAATGGACGCATTAGAAAACGCGGGTCGTCAATCGGCTCAAACCTACAGAGAGTCAGTGCTGTACACCACGTTGTCGCCCTGCGCGATGTGCAGTGGCGCTATCCTTCTGTACGGGATTCCAAAAGTAGTGGTCGGTGAAAATCAAACGTTCATGGGCGAAGAAGAACTGCTGCGTTCACGAGGTGTGCAAGTCGATGTAATAGATAATCACAGCTGTGTCGAGCTGATGCGCGATTTTATCGCCAGCAAACCTCAGCTATGGAACGAAGACATCGGCGAGTAGCTGGGCACTGCCTTCTCGTTCGTCAGATCCACTCATACGAATACTTGTAAATGGTCTAAGGTGTCATTTGCGTGCGATGACGTGAGCGTCTTCATGACGCTTGAGTCTCATAAAAATAGTACTGGTCACCGCCTGAAGGGCACTTCCTCTGTGCTTCAGGGTCGAGTGAGAGTGGTTTTCTGGAGGTGGGGATGTCGGTACAACAGCGCAATAACGTACAGGTCTCCGGGGAAGGCTCAGTGACACTGGTTTTTGCCCACGGTTTTGGCTGTGACCAGCACATGTGGCGTTTTATGGCACCGATTTTTGCAGCTAGATTCAAGGTTGTGCTGTTCGATCTGGTGGGCAGCGGCTCGTCGCAACTGGAGGCGTATTGGCAAGATAAATACAGCTCGTTGGACGGCTATGCGAGTGACCTGCTGGAGATCATTGATGAACTGGGTGTCGGCCCCGTAATTTATATAGGGCATTCGGTGAGTGCGATGATTGGGGTTCTGGCCGACCTGCGGGCACCGGGGCTCTTTGTCGGGCATGTGATGGTCGGCCCGTCGCCTTGCTATATCAACGATGGCGATTACACCGGTGGTTTTACTCGCTCGGACATCGACTCGTTGCTCGACACCCTGGAAAGCAATTACCTTGGTTGGTCTAGCACCATGGCCCCAGCCATTATGGGCGCGCCCGAGCAACCTGAGTTGGGCGTGGAGCTAACTAATAGCTTCTGCCGAACCGATCCGGAAATTGCCAAACAATTTGCCCGTGTGACCTTTACCTCGGACAACCGTAAAGACGTTGCTCTACTCACCACCCGGACGCTGATTATTCAATGTAGCGATGATTTTATTGCGCCGCTTTTAGTCGGTGAGTACCTGCAACATACTCTACCCAATAGCACTTTACGGGTGATCGAGAATGTCGGTCATTGCCCGCATTTAAGTGCTCCCAGCGCTTGCATTGATGCTATGAACGAATTCCTGATGCCTTTCGAAGCTCGTGCCCATGTCTGATGGGCTTGGGCCACTGCCGGACAGCGATTCGTTGTGGGAAACCGCGGCATGCGGGTTGCTGCTCACGACAACGGCGGGTGTAATTGTTCGGGTGAACTCAACGTTCTGCAGTTGGGTGGGTTTCGATCGAGACGAAGTGCTCGGGCGGCGCTTTCAAGAGCTGCTGAGCATGGGCGGCCGGATTTTCCACCAAACCCATTGGGCGCCTCTGTTGCAAATGCAGGGTTCGGTGGCCGAGGTCAAACTTGATTTGGTCCATAAAAACGGCCACTCGATCCCCACCATGCTCAACGCATTGCGCCGAGAGCATCCCGAAGGGCTCTTTCATGAGCTAGCGATATTTGTTGCCGAAGACCGCAATCGATATGAGCGTGAATTGCTCGCCGCACGCAGGCTTGCCGAAGAGCGGCTACTGCAACAGCTTGAGGCGCAGCAGGCGCTTTCTTTGGCACAAAATCGTCTACGTCTGGCGCATGCGGACGCTGAGATTCGTGCGACGTTTGCCGAACAGATGGTGGGCATCGTCAGCCACGATCTGCGTAATCCGCTAACCGCGATAAAGATGGCTGCCGGCTTGCTGGCCTGCAATGAGGAAGATGAAAAGCGCACTCGCATTTTGGGCCATGTCACCCAATCTGCAGACCGTGCGCACCGTCTGATCGAGGACTTGCTGGACTTTACCCAAGCTCGGGTTGGGCGGGGAATTGTAGTCAAACCCCAGGTCATCGATGTGCATGCCGTGGTTGCCAACTGCGTGGAGGAATTAGCGATGACCTTTTCCGGCCGCACCTTGAGCCATCAGCATGTCGGCTCAGGGCAGTGTGTCGCTGATGGTGATCGCCTGTATCAAGCCATCGGCAACTTGGTGGCTAACGCCATGACCTATGGCGACCCTGATGGGACCGTTGCGATCACCTCTACGTCGGAAGCGGAACGGGTAACGATTACCGTGCACAATCGAGGTACGCCAATTCCAGCGCGATTGCTCGGCAATTTGTTCGAACCGATGATTCGCGGCGTTAAAGGTGGCGACGACATGCGTAGCGTGGGCCTCGGGCTGTTCATTGTTCGCGAGATCGCTCGCGCCCATCAGGGGGATGTTCGCGTGGTGTCCTCACCAGATGTGGGCACCACCTTTACGATTAGCCTTCCGCAATCCCCCGTCTAACGCGCCGAGTTGCGGCCACTCACACCCACAGCGTCAACCAGGTTGAGGCCAGCAACAACAGGGCCATGGTCTGGTTGAAGCGCTGCATAGCGCGTGCGGATGTGCAAAACCTCGCGGCGCGGGCGCCCAAGTACGCCCAAGCGCTCATGCAGGGAATGGAAATCAGGAAAAACGCCAACGACAGGTAGAGCACCCGCGTCGTCCGATCAGCCTCGGTACCGGCAAATACGCTGACCACCGCCAGTGCCATCATCCAAGTCTTGGGGTTGACCAACTGCAGGCTGGCGCCGCCGAACATTCCCAGGCTTGGGCCTTTTGGTTGGCTGGCGTTGGCAGCGTCCCGGGACTCAACGATGACCGCTGAGCTGCTGAAAATCTGCCATGCCAAATACGTTAACCAAGCGATGCCAATCCAAGACATGGCGGTCTGCACGCCGTGGTAACGCACCAACACATCACCTAACCCCATGCCCACAATCATCACGATCATTGCCGCGCCAGTGCAGGCGCCAAATACAATGGGTAGTACCGCTAGCATGCCGTAGCGTGAACTGTTGGTCAGCACCAGAATATTGGTAGGGCCGGGGGTAATGGATGCAACGAAGGCAAACAGCATAAAGGGTAAAAAAGGGCTCATGATGGGGCTCGGAAATGTTTGATCGTGGAGCAATCATTACCTTCCTAAAAGCCTCAGTCTGGAAGATTTGAGCAACGTTTACGGTAGTCGGCCGGAGTCATGCGGTAGACCCGCTGAAACCAGCGACCAAGGTGACTTTGATCCGCAAATCCCAAGGCTGCGGCAACCTCGGCCGGTGCTTGTCCGGCTGCCAACAGGCGCCGAGCTTTGGCTAGACGCAGCTGGATCAGGTAGGCGTGAGGCGCTAATCCGAACGCTGCCTTAAACGCGCGGGTGAGGCGAAAGCGGTCTACTCCGGCCACGCGAGCCAAGTCGTCGAGGCCGACGTCTTGGTTCATATGGCTGTGCAGGTAATCCCGGGCTTTGTGGGCTACTAGTGGTAGGCGCGGATCGAGGGACAATTGCGTGCGCCAGCGCAAATGGTGCGTGAGACTCGCGAGCAGGGTATCGAGCCCCGCCTGGCGCACGATGCGTATTTCTTGGCCGTGTAAGGCTTGGAATGCATTGGCGGTGGCAAGAGCCAGACGCGGATCGTCCGCTAACGTGGCGGCGAAGCTTAGCTGGGTGTGTTCAGGCGTGTCATCGAACAGCGAGCGCAGTTCACGGTCGAGCCATTGCGGGTCAAGGTATAAGGTTCGGTAGGTGAAACCTTCCGGTGCAGGGGCATCGCCGTCGTGAACTTCCCCCGGCTCCAGCAAAAAAACTCGCCCCGGCGTACTCAGATGCCGTTGCCGTCGGCAGTTGAATTGCTGGACGCCTTGTTCGGTAACACCGACCAGATAACTGTCATGCCAATGGGGATCGTAGGCGTGGCCCTCGAAGTGAGCGCGAATAGTCTCGATTCCGGACTCCGCGTCCTGCTTCAAATCGATCCAGTTACGCGGTGTCATGGGTGCCATCTCTCCTGTTTTGGGTCGGGCCCAACTCACACAATCCGAACTGTTTTTACTCGTCGTTTGGACGTACCTGCAACAACCTACCGCGTAGCCGAATAGCGTGTCTGGAACAATTGTGCACTTACCGACAAAGAGTGCCTTAACAACGGCACACGTGTTTCAAATTAATAGAGGCGGTGGCGAGAGTTCGTCACCAACGGGGCAAAAATTAACACGGGGTGGTCGTGAAGCAATGCGCTGCGGTGCAGGCGGGACTAGGCTGGGTTTGCCTTCCAGGCTCATTCTCAACGTTGATGGCTTAGCGCCGCAACTTAGCGCGACAATTGTTATCAAACCTCTGTCGTTACCATTTCGAACAGAAGGTAGGTGATGGAGAGTTTCAAGCGGTGTATTGCAAGGTTTGCGCTCAGCGCGGTGTTAGGAATGGGCATGGTCGGTTTAGCTCAGGCTGGCGCAAATACCCCAGCCGGTGGGGCCAACCGCAACAGCACGTTCAACAATAATCCGTACAACAGCCCCATTCGCCGCGCCAACCCTAATAGTCGACAGGGCACTACGTCGAGTATTCCGTCGAATCGCATCAGCCCGCAGACTAACCCTCGGCCGCCAACCCTTGAAAATGGCGGCATCGGCAACGGCGCTCAATCTCGCCAGCTACCTTCCGGGGCGCCTTCGAGCCCCCCAAGCAGAGACCTGAATAGATAGGAATCGCTCATGTTGCGTATTGTTCTTCCGACTGTTTTTTCATTGCGTAAAACCCTGTTCGCCACCGTCTGTGCCAGCACGTTGCTAGGGTTAACACTCACCGCTTCGGCTGGGCCGATTCAAACGTTTGACAGCGAGTTAGGTACGGTCACTGTTGATCAAATAGCCAAGGGCCTAGACCATCCGTGGGCGCTTGCATTCTTGCCAAACCGCCAAGGGATCTTGGTCACCGAACGCCCAGGCAATCTGCGAATCGTGTCAGTTGACGGCAAGCTTTCGCCCCCGCTGTCTGGCGTGCCCAAAGTCTGGGCTCAAGGTCAGGGCGGATTGCTTGATGTGGTGGTGTCCCCGGACTTCATCAATGACCGACTGGTTTATTTGTCGTACGCCGAAGGCGGTGGCGAAGGGGGAACAGCTGGTACTGCGGTGGGCCGTGGTCGACTCTCTCAGGACATGACGTCGCTTGAGAATTTCAAGGTGATCTTTCGTCAGGAGCCGAAGTTATCCACAGGCAATCATTTCGGCTCTCGGATGGTCTTCGACCGTGACGGCTACCTGTTCGTTACCTTGGGTGAAAATAACAACCGCCCAACGGCTCAGGACTTGGACAAGCTGCAAGGCAAGGTCGTAAGGATTTTTCCGGATGGTCGAGTGCCGGACGATAATCCGTTCGTAGGCCAAGCCGGTGTTCGGCCTGAAATTTGGTCCTACGGCCACCGCAATCCACAGGGCGCGGCACTGAACCCATGGACCGGTACCCTCTGGACCCACGAGCACGGGCCTAAAGGTGGGGATGAAGTCAATGTAATCGAGGCCGGGAAAAACTACGGATGGCCTATCGCAACCGACGGCGTGGATTACTCCGGTTTACCCATCTCGCAGGCCAAGGGTAAAACAGCAGAGGGTACGGTTGCGCCCAGGCACGTTTGGGAGAAATCCCCAGCTATCAGCGGCATGGCATTCTATGATTCGGATCATTTCAAGCCTTGGGATCACAACCTGTTTATCGGCGCATTAGCGGCGCGTGAACTGATACGCCTGCAATTCGTTGGCGACAGGATCGTTCATGAAGAGCGATTGTTAGGCGAATTAAAAGCGCGGATCCGCGACGTGAGGATGAGCCCGGATGGGTACTTGTATGTGCTGACGGACGAGCAGAATGGGGAACTGTTGAAGGTTGGATTGGATTAACCAGTGAGTTGGCTGTACAGACACTTTAATCGGCAAACCAACTCCTATAATCCTGCGGGGGTAGGCTTGCCTGCGAAGGCATTTTTTTCCGACAGCCAAACTGATCTCTTTCGCTTAACTCATGCTTAATTTATCGGGTTGAGAAACGTGACAGCAAACCGGGCACCGAATGCGCCAGCGCATTTATTGCGAAGCCAATGAACATCACGCCGCAAACGCGGGTAATTACTAGTTCATGGCGCACATACACGGCTCGCACATGCCGCGCACCGACGATGGCCACGACTATGGCGTACGCTGCAATTCCCCCTACAAAACTGAGCAGAATCATCCCCGGAAGCATCGACCAGTCCAGCAGTTCGGCCCGGCTGGAAATCAACGCAGTAAAGGTCGCCACCGCGACGGGATACGCTTTGGGGTTGGTCAGGCCAAAGGTTACGCCATGCCAGAACGGCTGACGCGCCACGGCTTGAGGCTGATGGTTTTGACTGCGTTTGGCACGAAGGGCACGAAGGCCGAGCCAGAACAGGTACATGCCGCTCAGTATCCCAAGCACGTCGAACGCGGTACTGCCGATAACCTTGGCGCCGACAATCGCAACCAAAGCGGTGCTGCACCAGACCACATCGCCCAGCAAGTGCCCGCTGAGAAAGGCCGCTCCGGCGCGTCGTCCTTGCGCGGCGCCAATGCCGAACACCGCCAATACTCCTGGACCGGGTGTGATGCCGTATATGAAGCCGGAGGCAAGAACAGCTAGCAGCAGGGAAGGGGTCATTCCGATATTCCTTGAAAAGTCGCCAGGGAGTTTAATCTACGCGCCAGTGTCCAACCCTCGTCGCATTTTTTTAGTCGCACTAGAACTTTATTCTTCAACCGGAGAGCAGACACATGAAAATTGGATTTGTCGGACTCGGCAACATGGGCCAAGCCATGGCCAGCAATCTGTTGAAAGGCGGTCACGAACTATGGGTTTGGAACCGCTCACCCGCGCCGGTACAAAAGTTGGTTGAGCTTGGGGCCAAAGCGGCGAGTCAGCCGCGACAGGCGTTTGAGGTAGACATCGTGTTCAGCATGCTCGCAGACGACCAGGCCGTACGCGAGGTATTGCTGGATTCCGGCCTGCTAAAAAGCCTCAAGGCGCCGTTGATTCACGTCAATATGGCCACCATTGCCGTGGCGTTTGCCGAAGAGCTGGCGACTTTGCACCAGGCCCAAGGTGTGGCCTATATCGCCGCGCCGGTGATGGGTCGTCCAGATGTAGCTGCCAGCGCCAACCTGAATATTTTGGCGGCGGGCCCCGCGTCGGCCATTGAGCAAGTACAACCGCTGCTCGCCCTGATCGGTCGCAAAACCTGGGCGCTTGGCGAAAAAGCCGCCAGCGCGAATGTGATGAAACTCGCGGTCAATTTCATGCTGGCCTCGGCCATCGAGTCCATGGGTGAAGCGGCGGTGTTGGTGGGCGCATACGGGATTGAGTCGGCAAAGCTGATCGAGCTGATTTCCAGCAGCATTTTTCCCGGCCCGGTCTATCAAGGCTACGGCGCGTTGATCGCTGAACGTCGCTATGAACCCGCCGCCTTTAAAGCGTCGCTGGGCCTCAAGGATGTCGGGCTGGCATTGGCGGCGGCAGAGCGGGTTTCAGTTGCACTGCCCATGGCCGAGTTGGTCCACGAAAGCCTGCTGGATGCTCAGGCCCACGACGAAGGCCACATGGACCTCGCCGTGTTGGGGCAGGTTGCCGAGCGTCGCGCTAAACGCAATTGATCACGGGCCCAAGGCGTGCCGCCTATCAGGTGCGCCTCACTGGGCTAAAACGAAGTCGCAGACTTTCCTCGGCCATTGCTGACCTCGAAGACACACCCGATGGGAAAACCCGATCATGCCGACCCAGCCACAGTCGTCGCTGTCACGACTGTGCAATAAAGATAAAAAGGCCGATAACGGCGGCTCAGAGGGTCGATGGGTAGCGGCGCAATCGCAGGCAGTCCACTTAGGCACTAATCAGAGAACTTCCCTCGAAGCCAAGGGTTTAGCCGCTGCTTGCTTTGCGGGCATTGTGCTTTTGGTATGCTGGGCGTCTGCGTCCGGGTGCCCATGCCAATGCCTGTGACAGTTTCAAGTACCCCTGTTTCGGATTTTTCATGACAGCTATTGAGCAACCTCGCACCCAGTCGCTGTCCAGGGCTGACTACAAAACCCTGGGCTTGGCGGCGCTCGGCGGCGCGTTGGAAATCTATGACTTCATCATTTTTGTCTTCTTCGCGCTGACTCTGAGTCAGTTGTTTTTCCCTCCGCAAATGCCGCAATGGCTGCGTCTGCTGCAAAGTTTCGGGATATTTGTCACCGGTTATCTGGCGCGGCCATTGGGCGGTATCCTGATGGCGCACTTCGCGGACCGCCTGGGTCGCAAGCGAATATTCAGCTTGAGCATTCTGTTGATGGCACTGCCGTGCCTATTGATTGGGCTCATGCCGACCTATGCGCAGATTGGCTATTGGGCGCCGCTAATCTTGCTGGCGTTTCGTATCTTGCAGGGAGCAGCCGTGGGTGGCGAAGTACCTAGCGCTTGGGTATTTGTTGCTGAACACGCGCCAACTGGCCACCGTGGTTATGCGCTGGGTGTCTTGCAAGCAGGTCTGACCTTCGGCTACTTACTGGGTGCGCTGGTCGCGACCTGGTTGGCGCGGGCTTACAGCCAAGCCGAGATTCTCGATTTCGCCTGGCGCATTCCATTTTTGCTGGGCGGCATATTTGGGGTAGTCGGTGTTTGGTTGCGTCGTTGGCTAAGCGAGACCCCGGTGTTCATGGCTTTACAGGCTCAGCGAGAAGCGCTGGGAGAATTTCCCCTGCGCGCCGTACTTCGCGAGCACCGTCAAGCGCTGTTGCCAGCGGTGTTGCTGACCTGCGTACTGACCTCGGCGGTTGTGGTGTTAGTGGTGATTACGCCCACTGTAATGCAGCAACGCTTTGGCATGAGTGCCAGCCACACCTTTGCGCTAAGTGCTGTGGGCATCGTGTTTCTCAACATCGGTTGTGTGCTAGCTGGTCTGCTGGTAGATCGCTTGGGCGCATGGTGCAGCGTTATCGTCTATAGCCTGTTGCTGCCCTTCGGCATCGGCGTTTTGTACACCAGCCTGGTCGGTAACTGGCTGCCTGTAGGTCTGGCGTATGCAATTGCCGGTTTAGCCTGCGGCATAGTGGGCGTTGTGCCATCCGTGATGGTTGGGTTGTTCCCGGCGCACATTCGCGTCTCCGGTATTTCCTTCACTTACAACATCGCTTATGCGTTGTGGGCCAGCACCACACCGTTGATGTTGATTGCATTGATGCCGTGGAGCCCTTGGGTGTGCGTTGGCTATAGCGCGGTCATGGGCGCAGTTGGTTTAGCGACCGCTGGCTTCTTTGGCCTGCGTCGGGCACTGGAGGTTGATGATGCGGCAGCCGGTTCACCTCGCTGATCGACGGCCTAATCCAAGGCCTATGCTTGTCGCCCGGACAGGGTGCTAGTCATAGACAGCGTGCAAGTCTTTTTTTAGACACGTTACGGCGTGAACGGGATGCCGCGTTATTTGTAACAGATGATTGTAATTCTCATTCGCGAAGTTTATTGTGCCGCCTGTCTATACAACTAGTGGTTAAAGGCTGCTTATCGGTGCCGCTGCAAAAAGTCATCATCAACGTGGGTGCCATGTAGGTGCTCTTTCTTAATGCTTACAGAGCGAAGATATTTTATTGTAGGAAGTTTCTTCAGCAAAAGGTGTCCGGCTCTGACCATAAGCCTGTTGTCGCGTAAGAACAGTTTCAAGTATTCGGTCGCGATGATCTGCCGGTGAATAATTATTATTTCTCGCCTAAATAAAATGAGGTGGTTGCCGATTTACTGTTTGAGCGGCAAAAGTGTGGCATGTAAGAGAATTCCTACACGGAAGTAGGACATCGATCATATTAAGGATGGAGCTATGCGATTAACACGCCGAGAGCGCGAAGTGCTGGCACTGTTGTTGTGCGGAAAAACAAACAAACAAATCGCTGAAACCCTCAGTATTAGTGACTACACGGCCCGGGATCATGTGTCTTCGCTGTTAAAAAAGAATGGAGCAAAAACCCGCGCTGCACTCATGGCCCAATATATGAGCAAACAAAAGTCGCGCTGATTGTAATACCCCCTACATCTGTAGGATTGTGCCTAAAGTCGCGTTGCTCCTATTATCAGGGACAGTCATGTATTTAGTGCCTTGGAAGGTTAAGTTTTGATGGGTGACAGCCGGCGGTAAACTCAGTATCCATAGTTAATTCTTAGCGAGCGGGTAGGCTTGGGTTGGTGAATTCGCACAGTATGTTAATACAAAAAGCCGTTCCAAAGGAGACGCCAGAGTTGCTCTCGTTATTCGGCGTAAGTCACTGTTATCGACGAGCTCAGGAAGTTGTTACAGTACTCAATAACGTTAATCTCGTCATAAAGCGTGGACATACGTGTGCGCTGGTCGGGGCATCGGGATCGGGTAAAAGTACACTCTTGAATATCTTGGGATTACTCGAACAACCTACTTGCGGAGCGTTGACCTTCACAGGGTTGTGCGTTCAAAGCGCGGATGCTGACCGTCTGGCTTACCTGCGAAATCGCGAGATAGGGTTTGTGTTCCAGGCCTTCAATTTGCTACCCCGGCTCAGCGTTATCGATAACGTTGCGTTGCCGCTGAGCTATCGCGGTCTGCCGCGTCGTGAAGCCCGGTTATTGGCGCGGGAACAATTGGCCTTGGTCGGTCTTGCCGACCGAGTGGACTGTAAACCCGCTGATTTGTCCGGGGGTCAGCGTCAGCGGGTTGCGATTGCCCGTGCTTTGGTGGGCCGTCCAGCTTTAGTGTTGGCCGATGAGCCCACCGGCAATTTGGACAGCCAAACCGCGAAAGACATCATGGCGTTGCTGCTGGGGCTCAATCGCGAGCATGGGGTGACGCTGGTTATGGTGACCCACGACATTGAACTGGCCAAACCATTTGATCGAAGAATTCAAGTGATCGACGGCGAGCTGCACGAGGATGGTGCCCATGGTTAATCTTGAAGCGCATTCCTCGACCTCATGGCGACAGGCCTTCGCTGAGTGCATCGACAGTCTGCGCTCCCTTGGGCGACGGTCGTTACTCGCCCTGCTGGGCATCGTAGTGGGTAGCGCCTCGGTTATCGCATTGCTTAACATCGGCCGCAATGCTGCCGAAGACGCCTTGCGCACGTTCAACGACATGGGCACCGACACGCTGGTCGTCACCTTTCCATTTTCCGCGCAAAAGAAGCCCTTGCTTGCGCCAACCCTGGATACCCAGCGGATTCGTCAGGACGTGCTAGGCATTTCCCAAGTTGCACCGATCATTCAACATTCAGTGCGTATTAAGCGAGACGCGGCGCATTTGGATGCGAGTCTGGTGGGGACCACTGCTGGGCTGGCCGAGATCCTGGGTTTGGAATTGCAGGTTGGGCGTTTCATTTCAGCCTTCGATCAGCGCAGCACCTTTGTCGTGGTCGGGGCGCGGGTTGCTGAAGATTTACGTGCCCAGGGCCAACCGTTGCAGCTGGGAGACGCGCTGCAAATAGACCATTACCTTTATCAAGTCATCGGTATCGCCCGCAGCCAAACGGCTAACCCGCTGATGCCCATCCTTGCGGATGAGTCCATTTTCATTCCCATTGAAGGTATGCAGCGTCTCAGGCCATCGGCCGAGATCGGCAACCTCGTGGCCAAGGTCAAGCCTGACATCGATTTAGACACTACGGCCCAGGCGCTAAAGGCCCTTTTGAGCGCGCAGCTCGGCGGTCGCCAGGTGGACGTGCAAGTTGCACAACAACTGCTGGAGGGACTTCGGCGTCAGGCCGAGACCTTCGCCTGGCTACTGGCGGGGCTTGGAAGTATCTCGTTGTTGGTGGGCGGGGTCGGGGTGATGAACGTGATGCTGATGAACGTCTCCGAGCGGCGACGCGAGATTGGAGTGCGCATGGCCTTGGGGGCTCGCCCGCGTGATATCCGCACGTTGTTCCTGCTTGAAGCCACCACGCTGTCTATCGCCGGGGCAATCCTCGGCGCGGTGCTGGGCGTGGCGGCGGCTTATGTTTTTACGCTGTTTTCCGGTTGGCCATTCAGCCTTTCATTGTTGTCTTTGCCACTAGGCATGGGCAGCTCTCTATGCACAGGTTTGTTTTTTGGACTGTACCCCGCGATTTCAGCGTCTCGGTTATCACCGGTTGTAGCGCTGCGGGATGAATAATCGAAACACAAGACCTGGAAGTCTTTGTTAATAAAAAGTGGAGTAATCACGTGACTGTTTCAATGTTCGATACCGATGTATGCGTTGCCGCCCATCCGCAGATTCATCCCTGCACTGCCGAAGTAAGGGAGGCGTTAGATTGTTCGGAGTTAGCTGCACGACAAGCACTGCTTTCAAAAAAACAACGGCTCAAATTACACACTGATCTTGTCGGTCCCGCAGGCCTGTTCGCGGCATTCTCGACCCAAGTGGCCGAGCAGGGACGCCAAGCCCCCTATATTCAGGCATTGCCCGAGCCTGACCCCGCAACGCCTCGGACCCAGACGGATCAAGCGGTTGAATTTGCGCTGGCCAGGCATCATCGCAGGGCCTACGCGGAAAACCCGTTCACGGACCTATCTAGGCAGGCGTTGTGTTGCCTGGTCTATGACGACTCAGGTCGCTCTAACCTTGCTGAGCGTTACGCGGCTAATGAGGCGCTTCGGTCCCTGGACAGTCTCTATTTCATCAAATTGATCGCAACCACTTATCACACCGTTGAAAGGCGATTGGTATTTCGGGGTTTGCTCGAACACTTTGACGCATTGATGCCCATAGAACAGAGCATTTATCAGGATGGGTATCGCGACGTTCAGCAGAGCTATCTAGACCGAGAAGAAAAGCTTTACGGTCCATTGAAACTGAGTAAGCCGCTGAGCGTGATCTTCACCGAGCAAACGCCGGAAAGCCTGTTGGCAAGTCTGGGAGCGCGCAAATGAAAACCTGCAAATGACTGGAAGATTCCCTTTCATAAATTCGCATGGGCAGAGGCGGCGTGAGCGGTGCAAGACTAATGGCGCTTTGGGGTGCAAACGTTGGTGGATTGTTGCTGCCCTTGTGCATGTCGTTTCACTGGCGGCTTTATTGACTCCCAATAGCGTGAGCGGGTCAACCCAGGTTCACGCTGCGCAACCAAGTATGGCATTCGTCAGCGCGGCATCAGTGTCCACGTTATCGGTTGACCTTACTCTGGCAGACGCTGTTTACCTGGGTTTACGCGATAACCGCAGCATTCGTAGCGCGTATCTACAGCGTGTGGTTCAAAAATTCGACCTGCGGGTGGTACAAGACGCTTTCAGACCGCAAGCGGAGATCATCAGCAAATACGTGACGAACCGTGGGCATGAGGATCGTCATCGCGATTACAGCCTGACGCCCTCAGCGAAGTTGCTCAATGAGTGGGGAACTCAGTTCAGTCTGTCGTGGACTCAGCATTTCAATCAGGCCAACCAACATGGACGGAAACGGGATAACGGCCTGGCATTCGAAGTGGTTCAACCGCTGCTAAAGGGGGCGGGGCGCGAGATCGTCACCGCGCCTGTTCGCTTGGCGCGCTTGAGCGAGCAGCACAATCAGCTCCTTTTGAAAGCGACGGTTTCCCAAACTGTCACCCAGATCGTCTCGGCTTACCGAGAGTTATTGAAGGCCCAGGAACAGCAGCGAATTGCCCAGACTGCTTTGACCCGTTCTCGACAATTGCTGGAGGTTAACAAGGCCCTGATTGCGTCCGGGCGAATGGCCGAATTTGAAAGTGTGCAAACCGAGGCGGATCTGGCCAGCCAAGAGTTGGGTGTTGAAGAGACCGCGAATCAACTGGATCAAAGTCGGTTGGCTTTGCTGGAATTATTGGCCTTGGACCAAGGCACTCGGCTAAGAGCCAGTGAAGTGCTCAAGGTCGAACGCCTGGAGATGGACCGACAGCAGGCACTGCGCGTGGCGCAGGCCCAGCAACCGAAGTACTTGCAACTAATGATTGCCGGCGAGCAGGCCGAAATTAACCTGCGCGTCGCCCAGAACTCACGGTTGTGGGACGTTTCGCTAATCGGCGGTGCGAGCCAGTCAAGTAATCGACCAGGTACCAAGCAACGCTATGTTGACAGGGCGTGGCGCAGCTACGCGGGTATTCAGTTGAGCATGCCCATCGGCGATCTGACCGCCCGCCAGCGAGCGGTGACCGCGCAGGTTGCGGTGGAGAGTCACGCCATTGAGCGGGCCAAGGCTCGGCAAGTGCTGGAGCAGAGCGTCAGCAACGGAATACGCGACATGAGCACGCGATGGCGGCAATACGAAATCGCCCAGCGGGTTCGACAACTCTCGCAACGCAAGCTGGACATTGAGCGCGACAAGCTGCAACTCGGCCGTTCCAGCAACTTTCAGGTGCTCAGTTTCGAGGCGGACTTGCGCCGGGCTGATAACGCCACGCTCAACGCCCAAATTGCTTACCTCAACGCCCAAACCCAGCTCGATGAAAGCCTGGGCATGACGTTGCACAGCTGGGAGATAGCCCTGAATGACTGATCGACCCGTTAACCGCTATCGGTCGTTAAAAACCGCAGGGCTTGTTGGCAGCATGCTAATAAGTGCCCTAGGCCTGTTTGCGTACATAAGTGCGCAACCCGCGACCGCAAACACAGGACATTGGCTACCCGTTGCAACAGCGCCTTTGGTACAAAGGATTGGTATGGTCGGGCGCATAGCGCCGGGGTCGCTGCTGACACTTTCCGCACCGTTCGACGGCACCGTGGCAGAGAAAAATGTCGTCGAGGGGCAGCGTGTCGAGCGTGGTCAGGTGCTACTGCGCCTCGACACCACGCTGTTGCAAATCCAATTGCGAGACGCACTGGCAGAGCAGCTCAAAGCCCGGCGAGCGGTACAGGATTTGCAGCATTGGGCTCACGGTCAGGACATGGCGCGAGCGCGAAGGGCTGTGAGTACCAGCCAACTGAGCCTGGATGACACCGAACGCAAACTCAAAGAAACCCGCGTGCTGCTGGATCGCGGAATTGTGCCGCGCATGGAAGTCGACGCCCTGACCCAGCAGGCGCAGACGCAGCGCCTGGACCTGAAGGCGGCCCACGCCGAGCTAAAGGATGTGAGCGCAAAGGCCCTCGGTGAGAATCGCCAGATCGCCGATATGCAACTGGCCAATGCGTCAGCAAAATATCAAGCGTTGCTGGCATTGGAAGCACAACGGGACGTCAGCGCCCCCTTCGCCGGAATCATTGTTCGTGTGCCCGGCAACGATGCTGAAACCAACGCCCGCCCCGTGCAACAAGGCGCCCGCGTGAGTCCGGGTCAGCCGCTGTTCGCACTGGCCAACCTGGAACGGTTGCAAGTGGTGGCCAAGGTCGATGAGGGCGATATTAACCAACTGCGCGAAGGCCAGCCGGTGGACATCGTCGGAGACGGCTTTGCAGGCATCCTTCTCAACGGCACGATTACCTCGGTTGGGTCGCAAGTGTTGCAGTCCGAGCTGCAAGGTAGTGGAGCCTCTTACGAACTCGCCGTTGCCTTGCCTCCCCTGAACGCGCCGCAGCAACAACGCATCCGTTTGGGCATGAGCGCCCGATTGTCGATCATCACCTACCAAAACCCCAGCGCTATCGTCGTCCCCCCAGACGCCCTCAGCGAAGACAACGGCCAGCACTTCGTCAACTACCGACGCACTCCCGAGAAACAAACTCGACGGGTTGATGTGTCCATAGGCCAGGCAACTTCAGACGGCGTGGAAGTGTTCGGGTTATTCCCCGGTTTTATCCGAACAGATAGTCACTATTGAGTGTGTCAATCCGAGCTCGATATATGAGGAATGATGCACCCGTCCCGGGAATGCGGCATCAACCTATTTCAGTGCCGAGGGCACACGTAAATACAATCGATTCAACCGGCGCGAGGTTGATCTTGTTGCGCCCGGTACTTTTTGCGGCGTACAGGGCTTTGTCAGCTTCGTTAAGCCATGCGCCGGCATCACTGAAGTGAGGCTTATAGGCGGCGATGCCGATACTCAAGCTCATGGTCAGGCTGGGGGTGAGTGGGTCATGGTGGTGGTTGACGGTTTGGCGCAAGCGTTCAAGGATTTCCGTGGCTTGGATGAGAGATGTGTCGGGCAAAAGGATGCAGAACTCGTCGCCGCCATAACGTCGGGCGAGGTCAGTGTCGCGCAGGTTTTTAACCAGTTCGGTACTGAGTTGTTTGAGTACGTTGTCGCCGACAATATGGCCGTGGGTATCATTAATTGTTTTGAAATGGTCGATATCAATCAGCGCAATAGTAGTCGAGCGGTTCATTGCCTGGCAGGTGCCGTACTCAAGCTGCAACAGATCTTTCCAAGTGCCATGGTTGAGCAGGCCGGTGAGGCTGTCGGTGCGACTTAGTATGCCCAACTGGTTTTTATGCTCGGATAACTTAACCGCCAATTTATAACCTGCTAGCCCCACGAACAAAGGGTAAATCAACAGGAGTGGGTTCGCTGAGTCGCGACGTGACCCAGACCATGATCAGCGCTAACACCGCGACAGCCGTCGCGACATAACCGATCGTGCCCAGCCCCCATTGCTCTATGGTGAAACCGCCGATGATCGAACCAAGCCCGATACCTGCATTCGCCGCTGAGACGTTCAGCGTACCTGCCAGTGCCTGAGCCTGCGGCGCCGCTTTCATAACGCGAATCTGGCAAATAGGAAACAGCGCGGTATGGGCTATACCCCACACCAGCAACACCACACCCAGAAAAGGTAACGAACCTGCTGCCGGAACGGTTGCGCTCATGCCCAAACCCAATAACAGCGCAAACACCAAGGTCGAGCCTAGCGGACTGCGATCCACGAAATGTCCTCCCAGCCAATTCCCGATCAACCCGACCGCGCCGAAGCCCATCAGCCACCAGCCCACTTGCGCAGAAGCGACACCGGCGACGCGTTCCAAGGTGTCGGCCAGGTACGTGTAGGCCGTGAACATTGAAGTGAACAACAGAATCGACAGCAGCAGATGGGCAATGAACGTTGGGTCGGCCAGAATCTTGACTTGTTCCGCGAGCCGAACTTTTTGCGTCGATGCCGTTTTAGGCATGTACGCCCACAACAACAGCGCCATCACCAGTGAAAGGATGGCCAAGCCCCAGAACGCTCCACGCCAGCCTACCGCTTCGGAAAACAGGGTGCCCAATGGAATGCCAAATAACATGGCGGCTGAAATACCCAGGTAGATGCGTGATACCGCGCGCCCAGCGTGCTCTGGGCCGGCCAACATCCCAGCGGTTTCACTGGCCGTGCCCCAAAACACTGGAAGCGCTAACGCCGGAATGAACCGCGCCAATGCCAGCACCCAAATATTGCTTGAAAGCGCAGCCAATGCGCTGGAGGCAGCAAATATCAACAAGATGGCTACAAACATGCGTTTGCGGTCAAGGTGCGACAGCATCGCGGTTAGGGGTGGCCCGCACAGCATCACCGTGAACGCAAAAAGGGTGACCAGCAGCCCCGCCGTGGAGATGGAAATTTGCAGGTCGCGGGCCAGACCGGGCAACAAACCGATGATTAAAAATTCGGTGGTCACAATGACGAATCCGGCCAGCGCCAGGATAAGGATCGCCAAACCGCTGCCCTCGCTCGCGGCGTTCAAGGCAGTGGGCGAAACGGTCGAATCCAAAGAAGACATGTCACACACCCGGTTTATTGAGAGCTGACAGCCTATTGAAGAATAAAATTCTTATCGCTGGTCATTTTTCCGTACACTGTTGAATTCAGTTCACTAATAGTCCTCCCTCACCATGTCCACAACTGAACGACTCAAAGGCATCGCCATGTTCGTCGCGGTTGCCAACGCAGGCAGTTTTACGGGGGCCGCCGAACGTTTGAACCTCAGCAACTCGGCCGTTAGCAAAGGAATCGCTCGGTTAGAAGAGCGGCTTGGCACGCGCCTGTTTGAACGCACCACTCGTAGTCTGGCGCTGACAGAAGCGGGAACGACTTATTACAGCGTGTGCACGCGAGTCCTTGGAGATCTTGAAGACGCCGAAACCGAGCTGGCCGCCCAGCGTGCCGAACCTTCTGGCAACTTACGTATAGACCTGCCGACTTCTTACGGGCGGCTCCATGTAATGCCGCTGATTTTGGCCTTCGTCGAGCACTACCCTAACCTGCGAGCGCACATCTCGTTTACGGATCGCTTTGTCGATTTGCTTGAAGAGCGTATTGACCTGTCGGTGCGCCTCGGGGGTCCAGATGCTTGGCCCGGAGCGCTGAACCATCGGGGTTTGGGAACCGAGCGGGTCATTTTTTGTGCATCTCCTGCTTATATTGCGCAACGTGGCCGTCCGCGGAGTATTGAGGATTTGGCCGAGCATGCTTGCGTCTTATATGGCAAAGCAGACGGCAGTAGCAGTCCTTGGTTTTTTGCTGACGGCGCCGGCAAAACGCTGTCTCGGCCCATCGCTGGCCGGATTGTTGTAGGAAATGCGGAAGCGTTGGTCTCGGCGGTGATGGCGGGCAGCGGAATCGCACAATTCGCGACCTGGCTGATAAAAGAACAGTTGCACAACGGCGAGCTGGTGGAGATTCTCCCCGACTTCGCGACGCAAGGGTTGACGCTGTATTTGGCTTGGCCGCGCAGCCGCGAAACGTTGCCCAAAGTCCACGGGCTGGTCGAGCAACTTTCGGCGGTGTTATCCATTAACTAGCTACCCCGTTTCCCGTCGAGTCGCGGCCTTGGGTCCCTCCAACAATTTTATGCTCGATTTATCATTCTTAAGATGATGGCTGGTTGACTTATCTACCCGGTCTTTTATGATTGGAACCATTATTCACCTCCCGTCTAATTCCCTATTTATTAGAACCGTATCGGACGTATTTACGTTCATAAAAAACGGGGACAATCCTTCTTATAAAATACTATCTCCTGACTGAGGCGAACCCCCTCGTGGCGCTTAATTTACGCAGTAAAGTTATCCTTCTTGCGATCATTCCGAGCCTGTTACTGGCCGCGGTAATCAGTTGCATCACTTATGTGGTCCTGCAAAAGCTGGCGTCCGAGGAGGTTGAGCAGACGCGCTCGCTGCTGATCGAGGAGCGAAAAGTTTCACTCAAACATTATTTGGAAATCGCCATGGCGGCGATTCAACCGATCTACGACGCATCGCAACCCGGCGATCTTGAGGCGCGAGCCAACGCCGTAAAAGTTCTTCGGACGTTGATTTATGACAAGCAGAGTTACTTCTACGGCTATAACTCGGCAAGTGTTCGAGTGTTTTGGGCCGACAAAGACCTCGATATCGGCAAAAGTTTTATCGACAGTCAGGACGCCAACGGCGTTTATGTTATCCGTGGGTTAGTGGAGGCGGGTAAGTCGGGCACTCATTATTTCCGTTATGACTGGCAGACGCCAGGCAGTGCCAAGCCAGTGCCAAAGCTGGGCTACACCGTTTACCTGGACAAGTGGGATCTGGTTTTTGGCACCCAAGTGAACCTCGACGATATCGCCGTGCAGGTCCAAACCATTGCCAGTGACCGCCATGGCCGGATTGGCTCATACACCGCGTTTATTCTGGTCATTGCCGCGGGATTGCTGCTACTGGTTGCTGTTATTGGCGTGTGGTTAGGCAACAGCATCGTCAAACCGGTCCTCGCGATCAAAAAGAACCTCGATGACATCGCCGCAGGTGATGGTGACCTGACCCGCCGCCTGCCGGTCACCAGCAGCGACGAGCTCGGTGCACTGGCAAACTCGTTTAATCTATTTGTCGAAAAGGTCCATGGCCTCGTGCGCCAGATCGCGGAGATGACAGAGCAACTGACGTCGCTGGTGGGCAATATGTCATCCCAGGCGCAACGCTCAGAGCACGCCATGGATCAGCAGCGCCAGGAAACGGATCAGGTCGCCACGGCCATCCATGAAATGTCGGCCGCCGCTCAGCAGGTCGCCGTCAGCGCACAGGGTGCTTCGCAGGCCGCCAAGAAAACCAGCGAAGTGGGGGCGCAAGCGAAAGACGTCGTGAGTAAAAGTATCCATAGCATCCACTCCTTGATCGGCGATATCGGGCAAAGTAGCTCATCGCTGGACAACCTGCGCAACGACGTGCAGTCGATTGCCAGCGTAGTGGACGTGATTCGATCCATCGCCGAACAGACCAACTTGCTAGCCCTGAACGCTGCTATTGAAGCCGCACGCGCGGGCGACGCCGGTCGAGGGTTCGCCGTCGTTGCCGACGAAGTTCGCGCCCTGGCCAGCCGCACGCAAAAAAGCACTCAAGAAATTCACGAGATGATCAGCTTGCTGCAAAAAGGCACGCTGGACGCCGTGGTTGCCATGGGTCGCTCAAGTGAAACCGGCAAAACCACAGGTGAACTGGCGAACCAGGCCGGGGTGTCGCTGGACGCCATCGGCGCGTTGATCGAGACCATCAATGACATGAACGCCCAGATCGCCAGTGCATCGGAGGAACAGACTGCCGTGGCCGAAGAAGTGAGTCGCAGCATGACTCAGATCGCCCAAGCAGCAGATGTCGTAGCGGGCGATGCACAAAGCGGCGCACAGACTTCAAGGAGCCTGACGGAACTGGGTAGTCGCCTCGGTGGGCTGGTTCGTCAATTCAGAATTTGAGGTCGGGAGTGAGGCTGTCGGTCCTAATCTGCTGCGGCCCCGCTCCAACATTTTTTTGTGATAACCACGCGAACTTTCGCATCACAATGTCTTAAATATTGGCCGAATGCCGCGGCACTTCGGATAAGCAGAGCATCCCCAAAAATCGCCGCCGACATTGGCCCCACTGCGGGCAACCCTGGTCACCATCTTTTGTTTGCAATGTGGGCATGCGGGTGCATCAGGTGTAACCAGCGCTTTGGATGCCGGAACAGCGTTGGCCGCGCTTGCAACCACCGCTTCACCCGATGGCCCCGGCTGCGCATCTACCACTGCCGACGTTGGTTTTGGTCCAGAACGTTTGCTTGCTGCGATCCATTTATTCAGTTGTTCCCCGTCCACAAGGCGTAGATTTCGTCCCGAAGCGAACTGTTTTGCGGGCCCGGTAAATCGGCCGCTTGTGATCACAAATCCGCCCGTCGCCCCTTCGGCTGCCATCGCTCCATACAGCTCCCTAACCACCGGTACGCCTACCTGCAATGAGCGCCATTGCTTGCACTGCACCAAGTATTTTTCGCCACCTTTGTGCGCAATCAGATCAATACCACCGTCGGGCCCGTTTCCCCCGGTTTCGACCACGCTAAATCCTTGATGCCGAAGCGCTTCACCTACCAATAACTCGAACTGCTGCCAAGTGATAGTGGCCAAGCCGTTGCCACCGGCCATGGTCATCGCCGCCAGTAGATTGCGTCGTTTACGGCGGCCAAAAATCGAGGCCGTTGCACCGCCAAGGAAGATTAGCGGCAGTAAGTATTGGCCGAACATGGCGAACGTTTTAAAAGCCGTATTAAAGACCATCGAATTTAAATTTTTTAAGTCTGAATAAAGAGGCGTAGGTGCGGCCGCGACGGAGTGAAGGTAGCCATAAGAACTCACCGCAACGGCTACGCTGACCCACCATGGAAGCTTACTGGCGATAAAAAATAGATCATTAAAAAGCGAGGATTTTCTGGACATGGTGCTCTGATATTAGAAGTTCGTCGACGACGATACGGGTGCCGGATGAGGGTGTCTATGACCCGCGTCATATGAACCCCGCATATGTATTTTAAAGCTCGCTACAACGGATGGGTTGTTTTCCTACAGAAGTAGCGGAGCGATCTTACGGCCGAAAGAGGACTTGCCCGGCATCGCGATTACCCGTTCGCTGAGAGAGTTACTTCCCTGATTTTCAGACCTGTTTTCCGGGGCTCAAAAGCATGAATATTTGAGCGGTTGCTAGCCGGATATCCGGAGCAAGCCAATGATTCGAACGGGCAGTGATCCATCACAAGGAACGTCGCATGACACTTACTTTGGACAAGAATCAAACCATCTCTCTTGAGAAAGCCGCCGGCAACAACCTCAAGCAAGTCACCCTTGGGCTCGGCTGGGATCCGGCGAAACCAGCCGGGTTTTTTTCAAAACTATTAGGGACGGCCAGCCAGGAAATCGACTTGGACGCGTCCTGCATTGTGCTTGACGAGGACAAAAAACCCATCGATCTGGTTTGGTTCCGCGCGCTTCAATCCAAGGACGGCTCCATCAGGCACTCAGGCGACAATCGCACCGGCGAGGGAGACGGGGATGATGAATCCATCGCCGTGGACCTAGATAAGTTGCCAGCGACCGTAAAGTACCTGGTATTCACCGTGAATTCATTCGCGGGACAGAATTTCGAAAACATCGAAAACGCCACCTGCCGGGTTCTCAACGCCGAAAACGGGCAAGAACTGGCGCGCTTCAATCTCTCTGAGAAAGGTCAGCACACCGGCGTGGTGATGGCCTGCCTGACTCGATCCGCTTCCGGTTGGGACTTCACCACCATCGGGGAGGTCACCAATGGCCGTACTGCCGATGACTTGGTGGGATTGGCCGTCCGAGCGCTGCGCGCATGATCTAGCTCACAGGGGTTCAGCATGTTCGATTGGCCTAAAAAATATGCAATGTCGGACCATTTGTAACGAATCGGGCTTGAGCCCCTCCGATTTCAATCTGTAATTTTCGGCCGTAAGGAATGTAGTTCGATGGAGAGCGTTTCACTTGGATTTCCACCCCTGACGACAGCCGTCTTTGTTGGTCTGGCTGTCTCGGCAATGCTCATTGATATGTTCTCTCACCGAGGCAACAAACCTGTTTCGCTTACACAGGCAGCCGTCTGGTCGGTGTTCTGGGTCTTCATATCACTTGGGTTTGCAGGGTTTCTATACGTCGAACATGGTCCAACAATCGCCAGCCTATTCGTCACCGGTTATGCCTTGGAAAAAGTGCTGAGCGTCGACAATCTGTTTGTGTTCATGGCGATTTTTGCATGGTTCAAAGTACCTGATGGTCTGCGTCACCGGGTTCTCTACTGGGGCATCATCGGCGCTATCATTTTTCGCTTGGTCTTCGTCGCTATCGGTACCGGGCTCCTCGCCTTTGGACCTTGGGTCGAAGTTGCCTTCGCCGTCATCGTCGGTTGGACAGCGGTCATGATGCTCAGAAGCGGTGGTGATGAAGAAGCAGAGCCGGACTATTCGGAACACATGGCTTACCGATTTGCGAAAAAACTGTTCCCGGTATGGCCAAAACTTCACGGCAATAACTTCTTCGTTCGCCGGCATGAACTTGAGCATGAATTACAGAAGCCAGAAAACAAAGGCATGACGCTGGCAGCGAAGGGCACCTTGTTCGCTACGCCATTGTTCCTTTGCTTAGTGGTGGCCGAAATTTCAGACGTCTTGTTTGCCTTCGACTCGGTACCCGCTGTGATCGCTGTCAGCCGCGAACCGCTGATTGTGTATTCAGCAATGCTGTTCGCCATCCTGGGTTTGCGCACCCTGTACTTCGTTCTTGAAGCACTGAAACGGTATTTGGTTCATCTAGAAAAAGCGGTCATTGCCCTGCTGTTTTTCATCGCAGCCAAGCTGGGTCTGAACGCAACTAATCATCTTTTCGACCACGGCTACAACATTGATGCAAACACTAGTTTGCTCGTTGTGATGGTGGTATTGGCTATCGGTCTCTTAGCCAGTGTGCTCTTACCCGGGAAGGCAGAGCAGGTTGAAAAAAAAGCCCAAACATCAAAAAGGGAGTAAATGAAAAATGGCTTTGACTCTTCAAAAAGGCGGCAACCTTTCGTTATCAAAAACGGACCCGACTTTGACCAAAATTTTGGTTGGGTTGGGCTGGGATCCGCGGGCTACCAACGGCCAAGAGTTTGATTTAGACGCTAGCGCTCTATTGGTGGGTGCAAACGGTAAAGTCCGTAGCGAGAAAGACTTTGTTTTTTACAATCAACTGAAAAGTGTCGACGGTTCGGTCGAACACACCGGTGATAACCGCACAGGCGAAGGTGCGGGTGACGATGAGTCCCTGACTGTCGATCTTAGTCGCCTTTCAGTAGATATCGACAAGGTCGTGTTCATCGTTACCATTCACGACGCTGAAGACCGTAAGCAAAACTTTGGTCAAGTAAGCGGCTCGTTTATCCGCGTGGTCAATGACGTTTCCAGCACCGAAATTGTTCGTTATGACCTCGCTGAAGATGCATCGGTCGAGACTGCAATGGTCTTCGCCGAACTTTACCGCAACGGCTCGGAATGGAAGTTTCGTGCAGTCGGCCAAGGATTTGCCGGAGGCCTTAAAGCCTTGGCAAATTCTTACGGTATGAACTTCTAACCTACACATTCAATCAGCAAAAAGGATTTAGCGATGGCTGTAAGTCTGAACAAAGGCGGTAACGTTTCCCTGTCCAAAGAAGCCCCTGGGCTTACGGAGATTGTCGTAGGTTTGGGCTGGGATCCGCGGGTTACCGACGGCACCGAGTTCGACCTGGACGCGTCGGTCTTCATCGTTGGCGAAAGTGGAAAAGTCCTCGACGACGCCAGCTTCATTTTCTACAACAACAAAAAAAGCGCAGACGGTTCAGTGGAACATATGGGCGACAACCGCTCCGGTGCGGGCGAAGGCGATGATGAACAAGTCACAGTCAAACTCAGTGGCCTGGCCGCTTCGGTGAAAAAGCTGGTGTTCGCCGTCACCATCCACTCGGCTGATCAGCGTAAACAAAACTTCGGCCAAGTCGCTAACGCGTTCATCCGCGTGGTGAACAAAGCCGACGGCAAAGAACTCGCTCGTTACGACCTTTCAGAAGACGCCTCCAGTGAAACGGCGATGATCTTTGGCGAGCTGTACCGTTCCGGCGAAGAGTTCAAGTTCAAAGCCATTGGACAAGGCTTCACCGGCGGTTTGAAACCGTTGGCAGAGGCACATGGTGTAGCCATAGGCTAAACGCGCCTGTGAGCGCTGCCGAAGGTCGCGATAAAGCAGACGCCCGGTTCCCGGCCGATCGCAGCTTTCGGCGGCTTCCACAGGTTTTATGCCAAACGCAAAACCAGGGCACGAACGTGTTCGCGATTGACTGCGCAGCAGTTGTAAACCCAGAAAAACCCAATGAAAAAATCGTTCATCAGCAATGAACAAATGCTCACTTCACCACAAGGTCAAGGCGTTCTTCTTTGAGGCGCTTGACCCGTGCATAGAGCGACTCGGTAAAGGCATTTTTATCCTCAGCCAAATGGCAGCGACGATGACAATTTGGGCAAAGCGCTGCTGCGTTCTCGATTCTGTCGCTACCCGCCATCGCGAGCGGATGAACATGATGTACTTCCAGAAATGGCCTGCCGTCCACACCTAAAAACGGCGCACTTTGTCCGCAACCTTCGCACGTGCCGTTCGCTTGCGTTAGCACCCACTCTCGAACCTTATCGTCACGGGAAAATGTGGTGACTGTTGAGTTAAAGTGCTTTGGATGTTTGATTCCCAGCGGTGGGTCCAGGTAGTCGGCCGTGGATTCTTCGAATTTTTGACCGATCGACGTATTACTAGCTGTCGCGACCTCGCCAGTTACTCTGAAAACACCTTTATCGTTAAGCATTTTTTGAAGCTTACTGCTGACGTTCACGCCCACGTTCTTCGCAGGCACGTAGCCTTTGATGCGCTGTTGCCCCAAGCCGACCATCACACTGGAAATATTCTGCATCCGCAATTCGATGGCTGATTTGCTTCGAGCAGACAACACGCCTTCCCGCAGCTTCAGGCCGATTTCAGTTTTGTTAAATGGCCGACCGTCGTTCTCCATCTGTCGCATGCTGAGGTAAGCATCCACAGCCACTTCAAGCTCTACATCAGTCCATAAGGCAGAAACTTTCTTCGTCATAACGCCGCCGATATCGAATACAAGCGTGACGATACGTGTAGGAATATTCGGTGTCTATGGGAGGTCATGGCCTACATAATAATACGACTTTGAACGATGGCCTTGAGGCATCATGGTAGAAGATTTGATATTTCTTCCGTGAACGCAAGGAAAGGCCGTGAGAAAAATAGGGATAGGTTTCATAGCAATGCTGGCGCTGCTTGGCGCGTTTTCTGTGTCAGGCAAAGAGGCGAGGCTGACTGATTCAGCCATCGTCCAAATTCTTATTAATGACTCTATCGCTTCGTACCCCGGCAATTGTCCGTGCCCTTACAATGCGGCGAAGAATGGTAGCCGTTGCGGTAAACGTAGCGCTTACAACCGACCGGGTGGGTATGCGCCGCTTTGTTTTAAAGAGGACATTTCGAAGGAGATGATTGAGGGGTATCGGGGGAGGGTAGTTCCATAAGTCTGGCTATTAACGAGGCCCGGGGTAAAGAGCTTCGAAGAACTAGGTAACTAGTTGAAGTGCTTGAATACTGCTGCCTTATTGGCAGCAGTTTAAGAGCTACTCTATGATGTTGGTCACAGTCCCCGCAAAGCCACCTGATCAGGACGGGACAACCCAAACAAAAAAGCCAGGAAGCATCACGCTCCTGGCTTTTCAATTTCAAACATCAGCTAAGCAATTAAGCCCCAGAAATTAATCCCAGCTCAACGCCCCACCCGTCTGATACTCAATAACCCGAGTCTCAAAGAAATTCTTCTCTTTCTTCAAATCCATAATCTCGCTCATCCAAGGGAACGGGTTAGTCGTCCCTGGATACTCTTCCTTCAAACCAATCTGGCTCAAACGACGGTTCGCGATGAACTTCAGATAGTCTTCCATCATCGCCGCGTTCATGCCCAATACTCCGCGAGGCATGGTGTCGCGAGCGTATTCGATCTCAAGCTGCGTGCCCTGCAGAATCATCTGCGACGCTTCTTCCTTCATCTCAGCGTCCCACAGGTGTGGGTTTTCGATTTTGATCTGGTTGATCACGTCGATGCCGAAGTTCAGGTGCATGGATTCGTCGCGCAGGATGTATTGGAACTGCTCGGCGACGCCGGTCATTTTGTTGCGGCGGCCCATGGAGAGGATTTGGGTGAAGCCGCAGTAGAAGAAGATGCCTTCCAGTACGCAGTAGTAGGCGATCAGGTTGCGCAGCAGTTCTTTGTCGGTGTCGACGGTGCCGGTTTCGAACTTAGGATCGGAGATCGAGCGGGTGTACTTGAGGCCCCAGGCTGCCTTTTTGGCGACCGATGGAATCTCGTGGTACATGTTGAAGATCTCGCCTTCGTCCATGCCCAGTGACTCGATGCAGTACTGGTAGGCGTGGGTGTGGATCGCTTCTTCGAACGCTTGGCGCAGGATGTACTGACGGCATTCCGGGTTGGTGATCAGGCGATAAACAGCCAGTACCAGGTTGTTGGCCACCAAGGAGTCGGCGGTGGAGAAGAAGCCGAGGTTGCGCATGACGATGCGGCGCTCGTCATCAGTCAGGCCTTCCGGATCGCGCCACACGGCGATGTCGGCGGTCATGTTGACCTCTTGCGGCATCCAGTGGTTGGCGCAGCCGTCGAGGTATTTCTGCCAGGCCCAGTCGTACTTGAACGGCACGAGTTGGTTCAGGTCGGCGCGGCAGTTGATCATCATTTTTTCGTCAACGGCAACGCGGGCACTGGCGCCTTCGAGTTCAGCCAAACCTTCGGCTACGTCGAGGCCGTCCAGAGCGGCCTTGGCGCGAATGATCGCAGCCGAGTCGTTGGCGGTGACTGCACGGGCTTCGAGTGCGGCGGCGCCACCGGCGCTGTCGAGGCGGTCCATGTTGGCTTCGTTGGCGTGACCGGCGTTGGTCGCGCGCGCGGCGGTTTCGCCGTCTTCTTTATGGAATTCATCCCAGTTCAGCATGGTATGC
This sequence comes from Pseudomonas sp. 10S5, assembly GCF_035019745.1. Classification (NCBI taxonomy): domain Bacteria; kingdom Pseudomonadati; phylum Pseudomonadota; class Gammaproteobacteria; order Pseudomonadales; family Pseudomonadaceae; genus Pseudomonas; species Pseudomonas sp. 10S5. The sequence continues at coordinate 114,634 of NZ_JASJVL010000011.1, read as the reverse complement.
GTCTCCTGCGTGAGGGTCAGTCGGGTGGACTGGCCGGTGGATCATGGGGTGCGTTGCTTGCGGTACGGTGCTGCACGCAAAAAGCATGAAATTTTGTTGGTTGTTACGCGAGACTACAGTTCAGTAAAGCTCGCCAACAAGTTGGCTCCTACAGGGGAGCCAGCTGTGGGTTCAGCGTTTTTCTTACTGACAAGCCTCGCAATCGGGCTCATCAATGGCGCAGGCCTTAGGTACTGGCGCTGGACCGGCGGAGGTGAATTCCGACGGCTTTGGTGCCGCCAGAATCGAGTCGTCACCGTGGTTGCCGCTCGACACTGCGTTGAGCTTGCTGGTGCTGATGGTCGATTTCTCGGTGCTGGTCGCGGCCAGGGCACGGAGGTAATACGTGGTTTTCAGGCCGCGGTACCAAGCCATGCGGTAGGTCACGTCGAGTTTCTTGCCTGATGCGCCAGCGATATACAGGTTCAGTGATTGAGCCTGGTCGATCCACTTTTGACGGCGGCTGGCCGCGTCGACGATCCACTTGGTTTCCACTTCGAACGCAGTGGCATACAGCTCTTTGAGTTCCTGCGGGATGCGTTCGATTTGCTGTACGGAGCCGTCGTAGTACTTCAGGTCGTTGATCATGACCGAGTCCCACAGGTTGCGAGCTTTAAGGTCGCGAACCAGGTACGGGTTGATCACGGTGAACTCGCCGGATAGGTTCGATTTCACGTACAGGTTTTGATACGTCGGTTCGATGGACTGCGATACGCCAGTGATGTTGGCGATGGTCGCGGTCGGTGCGATGGCCATGATGTTGGAGTTACGAATACCTTTCTGCACACGGGCACGTACTGGCGCCCAATCCAGGGTTTCGTTCAGGTCAACGTCGATGTACTTCTGGCCACGCTGCTCGATCAGGATCTGTTGCGAATCCAGCGGCAGAATGCCTTTGGACCACAGTGAGCCCGGGAACGTCTCATAAGCGCCGCGCTCGTCGGCCAAGTCGCAAGACGCCTGGATCGCGTAGTAGCTGACAGCTTCCATGGAACGGTCGGCAAACTCGACGGCAGCGTCGGAACCATACGGCAGGTGTTGCAGGTACAGCGCGTCCTGGAAGCCCATGATGCCCAAGCCGACCGGGCGGTGCTTGAGGTTCGAGTTGCGGGCTTGCGGCACTGAATAGTAGTTGATGTCGATAACGTTATCGAGCATGCGAACGGCGGTGTCGATGGTGCGCTTGAGTTTGGTGGTGTCCAGCTTGCCGTCAACGATGTGGTTCGGCAGGTTGATCGAGCCCAGGTTGCAAACGGCGATTTCGTCCTTGTTGGTGTTCAAGGTGATTTCAGTGCACAGGTTCGAGCTGTGAACCACGCCGACGTGCTGCTGCGGGCTGCGCAGGTTGCACGGGTCTTTGAAGGTCAACCAAGGGTGGCCGGTTTCGAACAGCATTGAGAGCATCTTGCGCCACAAATCTTTGGCTTGGATGGTCTTGAACAACTTGATGTTGTTACCGTACTGGGTCAGCGCTTCGTAGTACTCGTAACGCTCTTGGAATGCCTTGCCGGTCAGGTCGTGCAGGTCCGGTACTTCGGAAGGCGAGAACAGGGTCCACGGGCCGTCATCGAAGACGCGCTTCATGAACAGGTCAGGGATCCAGTTGGCGGTATTCATGTCGTGGGTACGACGACGATCATCACCGGTGTTCTTGCGTAGCTCGATGAACTCTTCAATGTCCATGTGCCAGGTTTCCAGGTAGGCACAGACCGCGCCTTTGCGTTTGCCGCCCTGATTAACTGCAACGGCGGTGTCGTTAACCACTTTGAGGAACGGCACTACGCCTTGGGATTTACCGTTGGTGCCCTTGATGTAAGAGCCCAGCGCACGAACCGGCGTCCAGTCGTTACCCAGACCGCCCGCGAATTTGGAGAGCATGGCGTTGTCGTGGATGGCGTGATAAATGCCCGACAGGTCATCTGGAACAGTGGTCAGGTAGCAGCTGGAAAGCTGTGGACGCTGAGTGCCAGCGTTGAACAAGGTTGGGGTCGACGACATGTAGTCGAACGACGACAACAGGTTGTAGAACTCAATGGCACGGTCTTCTTTTTGCTTCTCTTCAATCGCCAGGCCCATGGCCACGCGCATGAAGAAGATCTGCGGCAGTTCGAAACGCACGCCATCCTTGTGGATGAAGTAACGGTCGTACAGGGTTTGCAGGCCCAGGTAGGTGAACTGCTGATCGCGCTCGTGGTTGATCGCCTTGCCCAGCTTCTCCAGGTCGAAGGTTGCCAGAATCGGGTTCAGCAAATCGAACTGAATGCCTTTGGCGATGTAGGACGGTAGTGCTTTGGCATACAGGTCGACCATTTCGTGGTGAGTAGCACTGTCGGCCACTTCCAGGAAGCTCAAGCCTTCGGCACGCAAGGTGTCCATCAGCAGGCGAGCGGTGACGAACGAGTAGTTGGGCTCACGTTCTACCAGGGTGCGCGCAGTCATCACCAAGGCGGTGTTGACGTCTTTGAGCGCGACGCCGTCGTACAGGTTTTTCAGGGTTTCGCTTTGAATCAGGTTCGCGTCCACTTCCGCCAGACCTTCGCAGGCCTCGGTGACAATCGTGTTCAAGCGACCCATGTCCAGCGGAGCAAGACTGCCGTCGGCGCGGGTAATGCGAATCGATGGGTGAGCTTGTACCGGCTCACCCGTGGAGCGAACGGCACGCTCTTTAGCGCGAGAATCACGGTAGATCACGTAGTCACGGGCGACTTTCTGTTCGCCGGCGCGCATCAGGGCCAATTCGACCTGATCCTGGATTTCTTCGATGTGGATAGTGCCGCCCGAAGGCATGCGACGCTTGAACGTGGTGCTGACCTGTTCGGTCAGGCGTGCGACGGTGTCATGAATACGTGACGAGGCAGCAGCGGTGCCGCCTTCAACTGCGAGGAACGCTTTGGTGATGGCGACGGTGATTTTGTCATCGGTATAAGGAACGACAGTGCCGTTGCGCTTGATCACGCGCAGCTGACCTGGAGCCGTGGCGGACAAATCCTGATGGGACTGGTCGGCATGCGGCGCATTGGTCGGCGAATTCTCGCGAGTTGTGTCTGTTTGCATGGGTGTCTCCACGTTCTTTATGTTTGTTTGGGCACTGATTACGTGCCCACCGTTCCGTTTTGAGGCAGTTAGCCGACAAGCGTCGGCTGCAAAGACTTCAAAACGGATAAGGAAGGCTTTTGTTGCCATTCCCTGGCCTTGAAGTCATAGGTTTCGGATCAATGCCCGCTACCAAAAATCGAATGTAGAATGCTCGTCATTTGTTGCAACACGTGTGCCGATTGGCTCGAATGTTGAGGTAAAGCGGCTGACATCCACACAAGTGGTTTTGCCTACTGAAAAATGCTGAATATCAACCAAACTGACGCAAGAAAATAGCTTGAAATTCTCGATTGAGTTGTGTTTGGTTTTAGGTGGTAAACCCTACATGTAGGGTTTTTTTCGCGCCGAGCTACAAGATAATGCGTTTTGGGGCTTAATTGCAACGAGCCCCTGTGGATAAATCTGTGGGTAAATCGTGTATGAAATCGGGAAAGCCCGTGTAAGCCGCAGAACTGCTGGACTCTACCGTCTGTCACTGTTTTTTTGGTCCTGAGCAGGTTTTTGCGAGCGCGAAGTTCATCACATAAAACAGCGATATGGAGTGCAAATTGGCATGTCGTGTGCTTAGCGCGAGGTGTTGCTAAACTCGCCTTCGATAACCGGCGTTCTGACGTCAGATTCGTACGCTGTCTCAATTAATAAGAACAATGGCAGAAGAGGTTACCCGTGGAGCAAGAAGCCTGGCAGGTGCTGATCATCGAGGACGATCAACGTCTGGCTGAACTGACCCGTGACTACCTCCAGTCCAATGGCCTGCGAGTCAGTATCGAAGGTGATGGGGCCTTGGCAGTGGCCCGCATCGTTGCCGAGCAGCCCGACTTGGTCATTCTCGATCTAATGTTGCCTGGGGAAGACGGCTTGAGCATTTGTCGAAGGGTCCGCGATCAATACGACGGGCCTATCCTGATGCTTACTGCGCGCACCGACGACACCGATCAAATACTGGGCCTGGACATGGGTGCAGACGATTTTGTCTGCAAACCGGTGCACCCGCGCGTGTTATTGGCGCGGATTCATGCGCTGTTGCGGCGCAGCGAAGCGCTTGAACCTGAATGGGTACTTAAATCCGAAGAAAAACCACGGCGCCTGGTGTTTGGGCCGCTAGTTGTCGATGACGCTTTGCGCGAAGCTTGGCTGCGTGACAACAGCATCGAATTGACTAGTGCTGAGTTCGACTTGCTCTGGCTTCTGGTCGCTAACGCTGGACGCATTTTGTCCCGGGAAGAAATTTTTACCGCGCTGCGCGGGTTTGGCTACGACGGCCAGGATCGGTCTATTGATGTGCGTATCTCGCGGATTCGACCAAAGATCGGCGACGACCCGATTCATCCGCGTCTGATAAAAACCATCCGCAGCAAAGGCTATTTGTTCGTGCCGGAAGCCGCGCAAGACCCGACGTGTTACGTGATGAACCCCTGACGCCATGAATTCAATCTTCCTGCGTATTTATGGCGGCATGCTAGGCGTGTTGGTGCTGGTGGCCCTGCTGGGTGTTCTGACCTTGAATTTGGTCAATCAAGTACGCGGCTCGCAATACCGTGAGCAGCTGGCCCACGGTACGTTCACGCTGATGGCCGACAACTTGAAGCCGATGATTGCCATTGATCGCCAGCGCGCATTGTTTGCGTGGCAGCGGTTAATGGGGATTCCGTTGGCGCTGCAAAGCCTCAATAAAACACAGCTCGACAGCGGCGATCAAAGCCGCCTGTTGCGGGGCCAAGTGGTGGTCGAGCAGACCGGGCCCCACTCGGCCAAGGTATATCGTCTGATTAGCAGTGATACCGAGCCGTTGGTATTGAGCGGCGAAGTGCAGCAAATCAGTGAACAACTGGCCCGAGCGACGATTTACCTATTGATCGACGAATTGGTGCGGGTTCCTGTTGAAGAACAACCGCAGCGTTTGGACGCCCTGAAATCTGAAAAAGGTTTTGGCTTTGATATGCGCCTGATTCGTCTCGACAAGGCTGATGTCGACGACGATCAGCGGCGCCGGGTCAACGAAGGCGACACGGTGATGGCGTTGGGCAAGGGCGGCGATTCTATTCGCGTGTTCGCTGGCATGGTCAACACGCCGTGGGTGCTGGAAATCGGCCCGCTGTATCAGATGAACCCCTATCCCCCTGAGTTGCTGGTGTTGATTGGCTTTCTTGGCCTGTGCCTGATCGGTCTGGTGGTGTACTTGTTAGTGCGTCGCCTCGAACGGCGTTTACTGGGGTTGGAAGCCGCCGTTACGCGGATCGCCAAAGGCAGCCTGGAAACCCGTGTGCAATCGTCGGGCGCGGACTCGGTCGGACGATTAGCGTCGGCTTTTAACGGCATGGCTGAACATTTGCAGCGTTCATTGGCCATACAGCGAGAGCTGGTGCGCGCGGTCTCCCACGAATTACGTACGCCGGTGGCACGTTTGCGTTTCGGCCTGGAGATGATTGGCGAAGCCACTACCGAAGAGGCACGAGATAAATATCGAGTCGGCATGGACAACGACATTCAGGACCTCGATAAGCTAGTGGACGAGATGCTGACATACGCTCGACTTGAGCAAGGTTCGCCTACCTTGCACTACCAACGCATTGATTTGGATGCCTTGGTCAATCAAGTGATCGCGGAGTTGGCGCCCTTGCGCGCCAACGTCACCGTTAGTCGCGGGCAATGCCTCGCAGTAGCCGATGATGATGGTGGCGGCGTTTGGGTCGAGGCTGAGCCGCGCTATCTGCACCGCGCCCTGCAGAATCTGGTGAGCAACGCCATGCGCCATGCGGACTCAAGGGTCAGTGTGAGTTATCACGTGGAGAATTTGCGTTGTCGCATCGATATTGAAGACGACGGCCCCGGTGTTCCTGAAAGCGCTTGGGAGAGAATTTTTACACCGTTCATGCGTCTGGACGACAGTCGTACCCGAGCATCAGGGGGCCATGGGCTGGGCTTGTCGATTGTACGGCGGATTATCCACTGGCACGGCGGTCGGGCGTTAATCGGTAAAAGTACTAACTTGGGCGGTGCCTGTTTCAGCCTTGCGTGGCCCCGTCAGCAGGGGAAACCTTGATTCAATTTGCGGCGATGCTGATCAGGCTCAGCAGTTGGCCGTCCTGAAGGCTGAATTGGGCGTCGAGTTCCCTGCCGCTGCGCCATTCGTTGGACAAATCGATCAGCAAACGCAGGCGAGCGCTGCCGTCGGTTGACCACTCCAACAATTGAGCGTCTTCGAAGTAAAAGCGCTTTTGCACCAGAGGGTAGAGCGCTTTGAACAGGCTTTCTTTCACCGAAAACGTCAGGGTTACCAGCAAAGCAATCTGCTCGGCGGGGCCTTTGGCCATGCGCTGTAGCTCATCAGCAGTGAGAATCTCCCCGGCCAGACGTTGAGCGCGTTCGCTGTCGAGGACATTTTCCAGATCCAGCCCCAAACCCCGCCAATGCTGCCGTTGCCCGACCACTGCCGCCGCCCAGCCGTGGCTGTGGGTGATCGACCCACAGATGTCACTCGGCCAGACAGGCGCGCGGTCTTGGCCAATAGCAGGCACGTAATTGCGGCCGTCCAGCTGCTGCAACGCTTCCCGGGCGCAGAGACGGCCGGCGAGAAATTCGGCCTGCCGTTTGGCAACGGAGCGCTGGATGCTCGCGGGTGGGGCAATGGCGCAGTGCTGGAAATCGTCCTCCGACAGGCGCAGTGAATCAAACACTCCGCTGACCAGCACTACCCCAGGTAGGGCGTTAGGTAGTGGCCAATGGGTGATTAATGCGGGGCAACAAGCGGGAAGCGTCGTAGGCTGAGTCATGCTCGGCATTTTGCCGTGTCAGCGGCCAGTTGGGTAGGTCACCTATCTGTAGAGCCAACCTGTTGACGAAGCAGAGTGTCAGACAGACCGCACCAAGCTTTTCGCCGACAAGTGGGCTCTACAGAATTAACCAAACACCTTCTTCAAGAAGGCCTGCATATCGGCCCAAGAACTTTGGTCTGCGGCTTTGTCGTAGGCGATGTCCGGCGCGTTATCGCCTTTGCCTAGACGATCCGCATCAGGGTTGCTGAAGCCATGTTTAGCGCCATCGATACCGACGAATGTGTAATCTGCCCCGGCTTTGTCCATTTCAGACTTGAAGGCCACGACGCTGTCCGGCGTTACCATGGTGTCGTTATTGCCGTGCTCAACCAGAATCTTGGTTCTGATGCTCCCAGAAGTGGCCGGTATCTTGGTGGCCAGCATGCCGTGGAAACTTACTACGCCCACCAACGGCTCACCACGACGGGCCGCATCCAGCACCACGCCACCACCGAAGCAGTAACCGATCGCGGCAATTTTTGCCGGGTTGGTCTGCGGTTGTTTTTTCAACTGAGCAAGCCCGGCGTCAAAGCGCTGAGCAGCGCCGGTACTGTTATTCATCGCTTCCATCATGAACGCCATGGCGTCTTTAGGGTGTTCGGTGTGCTTACCTTTGCCGTACATGTCGACAGCCATGGCACTGTAGCCCAGCGCGGCAAGCTCGCGAGCGCGACCTTTGGCGTAATCGTTCAGCCCCCACCATTCATGTACCACCAGCACGCCGGGGCGCTGACCCTTGATCGCGTCGTCGTAAGCGTAATAACCGACAAGCTGGGTGCCGTCACTGCTTTGATAGTTAATGGTTTCGGTCTTTACCTGGGCTTGGGCCACGCTGGCCAAGCCCATCATTGCTAACACTGTCCAGAAACGCATGATTGATTCCCCTGTGGTTTTATAACGCTATTCCGGCTTTGCTTCGTCAAACAGCCTAGACGATCGTTACGTACAGTTTGGGCCGGAGTTGCTTCAGATAAGTTCAGCGCACGTTCAGGATGGGTTCAGGGCGCAGTGATTAGTCTGAACGCGTCCCAAATGCGCTTGTGCGAGAGGAGTCGACCTCCCGGTACATTTCTGGCATTTAACAGTACTAAGGTGAATCAGTCCGCGTTGCTTGGCAGCTTCGATCCCAAGCACCGCCAGACGTATATCTTTTAAACGTTAACCAGACTGTTGCTGGACATTTGACGCTCAGCCCGCAAACTCAGCGCCCTGGGCGCAGGACCATAGTTTTGTTGAATTAGCCTAAGTCTTGAGAGGTATGATTTTGCCTGGGAGAGCCTCATGAAACTGATGGTGGTAGAGGATGAGGCGTTACTACGCCATCACCTGCAGACACGCCTGACCGAAAGTGGTCATGTGGTCGAAGCTGTGGCCAATGCCGAAGAAGCGTTGTACCAAGCAGAGCAGTTCAACCATGACCTAGCGGTAATCGACCTGGGTTTACCCGGTATGGGCGGACTCGACCTGATTCGCCAGTTTCGCGCCCAAGGTAAGGCGTTTCCTATCTTGATTCTGACGGCGCGAGGCAATTGGCAAGACAAAGTTGAAGGACTCGCTGCAGGTGCAGATGATTACGTGGTTAAGCCGTTCCAGTTCGAAGAGCTGGAGGCACGCCTTAATGCACTGCTGCGCCGCTCCAGTGGTTTTACTCAATCGACCATTACTGCCGGGCCTTTGCTGCTGGATTTAAATCGCAAGCAAGCGTCCCTTGATGAGCAGCCTTTGCCCCTGACAGCCTACGAATATCGAATTCTCGAATACCTGATGCGTCACCATCAGCAAGTGGTGGCCAAGGAGCGGTTGATGGAGCAACTCTATCCTGATGATGACGAACGCGATCCTAACGTGATCGAAGTGCTGGTCGGTCGCCTACGCCGCAAATTGGAAGGCAAGTCAGGCTTCAGACCCATCGAAACCGTGCGGGGCTTGGGATACTTGTTCACAGAGCGCTGTAAATGATTCGATCGCTGCGCGTGCGATTGATGCTGGCGGCAGCGATGCTGGCCGTGATTTTCATGCTCGCTACATTACCGGCGCTCCAAGGTGCCTACAGCATTGCATTGGAAGACGCTATAGAGCAGCGCTTGGCGTCAGATGTCACTACCTTGATTTCCGCCGCCAGAATCGAAGACGGCCATTTGATGATGCCGTTGATGTTGCCGGGTGAGCAGTTCAATCTGCCGGACAGCCGTCTGCTGGGCTATATATACGACCGGGAAGGTCGGCTGGTCTGGCGTTCGCGGGCCACCGAAGACGAAAACATCAACTATCACCCTCGGTACGACGGCTCTGGTAACGAGTTTGCCAAGATCAAAGAACCCAATGGTGAAGAATTTTTCGTCTACGACGTTGAAATCAAACTGTTGGGCGGGCGCGATGCTGCCTTCAGTATCGTTGCCTTGCAGCCGGTTCGCGAATATCAGGTGATCATCGCTGGCCTGCGAGAGAAGCTTTACTTGGGCTTCGGCGCGGCGTTGCTGGTGTTGCTAGTGTTGCTCTGGGCCGGTTTGACCTGGGGCCTGAAAGCGTTGAAAGGCTTGAGTCGGGAGTTGGACCAGGTGGAGGCTGGCTCTCGCGAAAGCCTGAGTGAAGAACACCCGCGAGAATTGTTGCGCCTAACGGGCTCTCTTAACCGGTTGCTGCTCAGCGAGCGTGAGCAACGCATCCGTTATCGCGACTCGCTTGGCGATCTGGCCCACAGTCTGAAGACGCCGCTGGCGGTGCTCCAAGGCGTCAGTGAAATCATTGCCAAGCGCCCTGAAGATTTGGAGCAAGCGCGTATTTTGCAATCCCAGATTGAGCGCATGAGCCAGCAAATCGACTACCAATTACAACGCGCCAGTTTGCGCAAAAGTGGGTTGGTCCGCCACCACGTCAGCCTTAGACCAGTGGTGGAGAGCTTGTGTAACACCTTGGAAAAAGTGTATCGAGACAAACAGGTAAATGTGGTTGTGGACCTGCCTGACGACTACCTTGTGCCGATGGAGCAGGGCGCTTTGTTGGAAATGCTGGGTAATCTGTTGGAAAACGCCTATCGCCTGTGCCTCGGCCGGGTGCGCATCAGCTTGCGTCTATCAACGATTGGCGATGAACTGTGCATCGAGGACGACGGTCCTGGTGTCCCGGAAAGTCAGCGGGCGCGAATTCTGCAACGCGGGGAGCGCCTTGATCGACAAAACCCGGGCCAAGGTATCGGCCTGGCAGTGGTCAAAGACATCATCGAAAGCTACAACGCGCGTTTAACCTTGAGCGACTCCCCATTAGGTGGCGCGGCGTTTTATATTCAGTTTCTAGCCAAGTAAAGCTTGTTAGAGGTGTGCCGTTAACAGCAGACAAAGAAACACAGTCCTGCACTTTAATATGGACCGCAGTAATCACGGCTGGCCAAGTCGATGCCTCTGATTGCTCCGTCGTTACCAGTCACCCTCGCGACGTAAACTTAAGCGTGGGGATCACTCATTTCTGGCGGTGGCCGAGGCGGATATCCGCCAATGCGAGTGCTATATTTGCAGCGAGCGGCGGAAAACCGCCACGGTTTTAATCGACAGCTGCGGTCTCTGGCAACACTTGCCTAGGATTCATTGGTTTACAGGACATTTTCAAAAGGTGGCACACGCTTTGCGATAGGGCGTAGAGGTTTGCGAACGGCCTGCCCCCGCAACTCGCCAAAACAAATCCCTCCAGTGCAGGAGGGTTAAGCGGTTTAGTGCCGCGCGTATCAGATGGATGATGCCCGCAGCGCTCCTGAGGAACTTCGCAATGACGACTCGTCAGCCCTTGTATAAATCCCTGTATTTTCAGGTGATCGTAGCGATAATTATCGGCGTTCTAATCGGTCACTTTTACCCTCATACCGGCGTTGCGCTAAAGCCACTGGGTGACGGGTTCATCAAGCTGATCAAAATGATCATCGCCCCGATCATCTTTTGTACGGTTGTCAGCGGTATTGCCGGCATGCAGACCATGAAGTCTGTAGGCAAGACCGGCGGTTTCGCGTTGCTGTACTTCGAAGTTGTGTCCACCATTGCCCTGCTTGTAGGTCTGGTCGTGGTCAACGTGGTGCAGCCGGGTGCCGGTATGCACATCGACGTCGCAACGCTCGATGCTTCCAAAGTTGCGGCTTATGTCGCTGCCGGTGCAGATCAAAGCGTTATCAGCTTTATCTTGAACATCATCCCGAACACCATTTTCAGTGCGTTCGCCACCGGCGATATCCTCCAAGTGCTGATGTTCTCGGTGATCTTCGGTTTCGCCCTGCACCGCCTGGGTGCCTACGGCAAGCCGCTGCTGGACTTCATTGATCGCTTTGCTCACGTGATGTTCAACATCATCAATATGATCATGAAGCTCGCCCCACTGGGCGCATTTGGCGCAATGGCCTTCACCATAGGGGCTTATGGTGTCGGTTCGCTGGTGCAGCTCGGTCAGTTGATGCTGTGCTTCTATATCACCTGCGTAGTGTTCGTATTGGTCGTACTAGGCGCTATCGCTCGTGCGCACGGCTTCAGTGTTGTCAAGGTCATACGTTATATCCGTGAAGAACTGCTGATTGTGCTCGGCACTTCTTCTTCGGAATCCGCCTTGCCGCGCATGTTGGTGAAGATGGAGCGCCTGGGCGCCAAGAAGTCGGTCGTAGGTCTTGTCATTCCGACGGGTTACTCGTTCAACCTCGACGGCACCGCGATTTATCTGACCATGGCCGCCGTGTTCATCGCTCAGGCGACTGACACCCACATGGATATCACTCACCAGATCACGTTGTTGGTTGTGCTTTTGTTGTCGTCCAAAGGCGCCGCCGGTGTAACCGGGAGCGGCTTTATCGTGTTGGCTGCAACGCTGTCCGCTGTGGGCACCTTGCCGGTTGCCGGTCTGGCGCTGATTCTCGGCATCGACCGCTTCATGTCAGAAGCCCGCGCCTTGACCAACCTGGTTGGTAACGCCGTAGCGACACTGGTCGTGGCCAAGTGGGTCGGTGAGCTGGACGAAACCCAGTTGCAAGTTGAGTTGGCTTCCGGTGGTCGTCCCATCACCAATACCGGTCCAGAAGACGATTTGGGTGTGGCCGAAGGTAAGATCCCGACATCTGCTGCATCGCGCGAAACTGTTTAACACTCAGTAAGCCAAGCAATAAAAAAAACCCATCTTTGATGGGTTTTTTACGTACGGGTTTCGGTCAGTCTCACTCTCACTCAACCCGCATCTCACCACTGAACACTAACGTTTCGCGACAGCGCCGACACAGATACCTTCGGCCTTGGCGAACCAGCGAATGACGTTGCGCGGAAAACGCAAAATCGTTGTTGGCGCAGGGACAGCGGTAAATGTAGCGAGTGACGCTACGGCGTTGGATGGCGTAGGTGTGACAGCGATTAGGCGGCAACTCATACACCCCTCGCATGATCAGCTGCCACTCTTCGCCATGGGGCTGAATACGTTCGCCGAACAACTGATGAGCGATCAGATGTGCCACTTCGTGGGCCACCGTTTGCTTAAGAAAATCATCACGGTTTTCTCGGTAAAGCTGGGGATTGAAGCGCAGCAAATTTTCATGCAAATGGGCCACGCCGGCTTTTTGACCACGCAGTTTTAGGCTGACCACCGGGCGTTTAAAGGTTCGCTTGAAAAAGGCTTCGGCTTGCTGATAACAGACCTCGACACGGGATGTGATGTGCTCGGGCATTCTTAATGGCTCTCCAGAGGTGGCAAGTATGCCGTAAAGCTCCGGTCCGCTGAAAACTGAAGCTGCCCAATGGTCATCAAAAATAGCCGAGCCGCCTAAAGAGGCGGCTCGTCACCGTGCGTGAGGGCTTGCGATTAAAATCAGTTGGTGTATTCGGGGCCTACACCGATACCCCACAATACGACGGTGAACGCCATGATTGCGACCAGTACCACCAGGCCTACGGCCAGTACTGACGTCGAAAACATAAAGCCTTCATCGGCGTGGATATTCATAAAGGTTGGCAATCCAACATACAGTAGATAGACCGTGTAGCAGATCGCAGCCAATCCTATGAGCATTCCCAGCCACATATGAGGATAAATTGCGGCCAGTCCACCGACGAACAGCGGTGATGCAGTATAGGTTGCAAATGCGATGCAACGAGACAAGCTCGGATTGGCATCATACGTACGTGCCATCCAGTGGATGAACCCGCCCATGACCGCCACTCCTCCCAGCATGGCAAAGTAGGACATAACGGTCATCCATAGTGCGCTTTCATGGGTCAACATCACTGGCGCTCGACTTCCAATGACCCAGCCCACTTGTGTAGTGCCTATGTAAGCGGCTACAGCGGGAATCGCTGCCAGAATCAACGTGTGAGTCAAGTACATGTGGCCGATGGATTCTTCTTTATCACCGCGTATTTGTTGCCACTCGCGACCAGGATGGGTAAACAATCCCAAAACGTGATTCATCATACTGTTACTCCTTTTATTATTATTTACTGTCGCCCCCCAGCGGAGCGCCCGTCGAGCCAAGCGCTCGACAGTTATAGGGCCCGGCGTTCATACAAAAAAACGTGTGCGACCTTATGTCGCAGTATAGGGACGCGAATAGCGCTTCTTTAGAGCAATTCGCGCTCTAACCGATGCTGTTAATCGCGACACGCTATTTAGCCGTGTGTAACTTAGTGGCTGGTCTGAGAGTAAGTTCAGCGCAAGTGGCTAAAGCCAAATATCGGATAAGACGATTCCCACATGCGCCCATTAGAGGTGTCGCGTAAAATGCGTACTTTTTTTGAGTGATCATTAGAGATATCAACACCATGGGCATGCTGTGCGTTCACCACAATCAAGTGCAGAAGCGTCTACGCCGCCTCGCTGGCGAAGCAGTGGCTGACTTCAAGATGATTGAAGAGGGCGACAAGGTGATGGTGTGTCTGTCGGGCGGTAAAGACAGTTACACATTACTCGATGTGCTAATGCATTTTCAGAAAGTCGCTCCGATCACATTCGACATCGTTGCGGTGAACATGGATCAAAAGCAGCCGGGGTTTCCCGAGCACGTGCTGCCTGAGTATTTCGAGAAGCTGGGCGTCGAGTACCACATCATCGAGAAAGACACTTATTCGGTGGTTAAGAAGCTGATCCCGGAAGGTAAAACCACCTGTTCGCTGTGCTCACGCCTGCGGCGTGGGACGCTTTACACCTATGCCGACGAAATTGGCGCGACAAAGATGGCGCTGGGTCATCATCGCGATGACATCATTGAAACCTTCTTCCTGAACCTGTTCTTTAACGGTGCACTCAAGGCTATGCCGCCCAAGCTACGGGCTGATGATGGTCGCAACGTGGTGATTCGGCCGTTGGCGTACTGCACTGAAAAGGACATTCAGGCATTTTCTGACTTCAAGAATTTTCCGATCATCCCTTGCAACCTCTGCGGATCTCAAGAGCACCTGCAGCGCCAAGTAGTCAAAGACATGCTGTCCGAATGGGAAAGCAAAACTCCCGGACGTACTGAGAGTATTTTTCGGGCGCTACAAAACGTCCAGCCGTCGCAACTGGCGGACCGTAACCTGTTCGATTTCACTCAACTGCGTATCGATGAAACCGCAGCTTCGCGCTTCGTCAACGTTACGAACCTTTAGGAACGGCATGCGCGATTACAAATGGCTACTTGAATACAACCTGAATCGCTTTGGCTCGTCTGCTGCCCTTGAAGCGCATCTACCGCACCCTAGAACCCCCTCGCAATTGCGCAAGATCGGCAACGACCGTTATTTGTCTGCATTGGCGCAGCGCGTTTTTCGCGCAGGCCTAAAGCACAGTCTGGTCGACGCCAAGTGGCCAACATTCGAAGAAGTATTCTTCCGTTTCGATCCCGAGAAAGTCGTCTTGATGGGCGCCGAACACCTTGAGCGTTTGATGCAAGATGCGCGGATCATTCGGCATTTGGGCAAACTGAAGAGCGTGCCACGCAATGCCCAAATGACTCTAGACATCAGCAAAGAACACGGCAGCTTTGGTAACTTCATCGCTAACTGGCCGGTGACCGATATTGTTGGCCTGTGGAAGTATCTGTCCAAACACGGCTATCAGTTGGGCGGCATGTCGGCGCCGAGTTTTTTGCGGATGGTGGGCAAAGACACCTTCATCCCGACCTACGACATGGTGGCCGGGCTCAACGCTCAGGACATCATCGACCGTGTGCCCACCAGCCTCAAAGACTTGGCGGCGGTGCAGGGCGCCTTCAATCAATGGCACGCCGAAAGTGGGCGGCCGATGTGTCAGTTGTCGATGATGCTGGCGTATACGGTGAATCATTGATCGCCGCACTCTGAGCCAAATACATTACGCCTCCCCTTCACCCGCCAACTTGCGGTTGTACTGAAAGCGCCACCTGACGTACAGCAACGCGCTGGTGAACACGGCCACGCTGGCGAGCATTTCAAGTGCGCCGAAGACGTTGCGATGGGGGTCATAAATCGCCAGTGCACCTTTGATGAAGTACAGATTGACCACAAAGCATGTCCACGAATGGCCACGCGCACTGCCCGTGAGCATGCCGGGTAACAGCAGAAGCAACGGCACCAGCTCAATGCTCAGGATGACCCACGGACGGGCACCATGCAGGTCGGCAAAGATCAGGTAATACCCCGTTAGCAGCAGCATCAGACCCAAAAAACAGATCAGGCTGACAACCCGTGTCAATCGAACCCGTGGCTCCAGCCATTCCAGCGCAGGCAGTACTTTTGGTGATTTAGCCACGTGGCCTCTCCAGCAGTAAGGCGGTTTTAGCCAAGCGTTGGCCCAAGGCTCGACACAAGGTTATTTCGTGGGGGTCCAGCGGGCGTTTGCCGTCGGCGCCGGCATGGTGGCTGGCGCCATAGGGCGTGCCGCCGCCGTTGGTTTCCAGCAGCGCGGCTTCGCTGTAAGGCAAACCGGCCACGAGCATGCCATGGTGCAGCAACGGCAACAGCATCGATATCAGCGTTGTTTCCTGGCCGCCGTGCAGGCTGGCGGTGGAGGTGAACACACTGGCCGGTTTACCCACCAACGCGCCGGTCAGCCACAAGGTACTGGTGCCGTCAATAAAGTATTTCAGCGGTGCGGCCATGTTACCGAAGCGTGTCGGGCTGCCCAGTGCTAAACCAGAGCAGTTTTTCAGATCGTCGAGGCTGGCGTATAACGCGCCCGTCTCTGGAATGCTGGGTGCAACGGCCTCTATCTCGGAAGAAATCGCCGGCACGGTACGCAATCGCGCTTCCATGCCGCCTAACTCGACACCGCGGCCGATCTGCCGGGCCATCTCACCGGTTGAACCATTGCGGCTGTAGTACAAAACCAAAATATAAGGCGCAATCACAAGAGAATCTCCAACACGCGTTCTGGCGGACGGCCGATTGCTGCTTTATCACCGACCACTAGAATCGGCCGTTCGATCAATTTTGGATGTGAGGCCATGGCTGCGATCAACTGCTCGTCGGTCAGGCTGGAATCGACCAGGTTGAGGGTTTTATAGTCGTCTTCGCCAGTACGCAGTAATGCCCTCGCACTCAGACCCAGCTTGCGCAGTAGATCGCGCAGCTGCGCGGCGTCCGGGGGGGTGTCCAGGTAGCGGATGATGGTCGGCGTGAGGCCGCGCGCTTCGAGCAATTCCAGCGCCCCGCGAGATTTCGAACAGCGCGGGTTGTGATAAAGCGTCATGTCGGTCATTGGCGGGTCGCATCTTGCGTAAGGTGGCGGCTATTCTACATACGTGGCGTCCGCTCCTGAACCTTGCTGGCGGCCGGGGCGTTAATTGGTCACAGTTAACGTGAATACCTTGATGAAGGAAGATCATATGGCGAGGCAATGGGTAGCAATAATGACGCTTCTAGGTAGTGTATTGCTTAGCGGATGTGGCGTGGATCTAGGGCCTGATCAGAACGGGCAGAAGGTCGCTAGCGAGCAGGTCGATAAGCATTGGTTAGTTATTAACTATTGGGCGGAGTGGTGTGGTCCCTGCCGCACTGAGATTCCTGAGCTCAATGCGTTGGCAAAGCAGCTTAAAGATCAGCATGTCAGCGTTTTCGGAGTTAATTTTGATGGCTTGCAGGGCGAAGATTTGAAGTCAGCCAGCGCTGCGCTGGGCATTGGATTCACGGTGCTGGCGCTAGATCCGGCGGATCATTACGACTTGCCCCACAGCGAAGCGCTGCCAGTGACCTACATCATCGACGACAAGGGCAAAGTGCGCGAAACGTTGTTGGGTGAGCAGACGGCGGCAGGTGTAAGCCAGCGGTTAGCGGCGTTGCGCGGCGAGGGGTGAGATGTTTGGCAGGTAAACCGCGAGATGGCCTTCGCGAACTTGTTCGCGAGGGCGTCAGACCAAGCAATGCTGAATCAGCTGTCCTCCAACCAGAACCGCAGCGGTTTGCCTTGTTCGGGCCAAAGACGCAGTTGCTCGATAGGGGAAATGTCCCAGCGTTGAACTTTGGTCAGGGCGTCGAGAAAGCGTTGTTCTTGCTCCATCACCGCGGGTGAGCAGACTCTACGGGTGCTGCCAACCATGCCAAAGTGAAACTTCTCGCCTTCTTGCGCGTATGGCGCGAACCAATGGTTACAGCCGGCGTTGCCATAGGCGCGGCCATCTTTGCCTAAAGTCATGGTCAGGTGGCTACGGTCGACCAAAGGACGGTCGCCAATCCATTCCAGTAAATAGCTCTGATCTTGCTGCACGCCTGGAGGCTGGGCAACGCAGCCCAACAGCGTGCTGCCAAGTAAACCAAGAAAAACGGCCCCTCTCATGCGGCTTGCTCCTGGCATTTACGGCAAAGGTGCTTATCGCCCTCGGTTTTCCAGCCCAACTCGGCAATGCGAGCAGCGGCTGCCGGTTTTTGTGCTTTGGTGCCCAGCTTGGCGTCGACTGCAAACTCGAACTTCAATTCGACCTGGCACCCGTTGCAGTTGACCTGCCATTGGTGGATCGCCAATTCTGCGAATGCCGGACCTTGAGCCACCGCGACCCATTGGCCACGAGGATTGATCAAGTGCCGGACCTTTTCAACGGTCAGGCGCATGGACAACTCCTTGCTGCCTTTAAGCGTGACCAAAAGAACATCGTCGGCGTGAATCGAGCCGCCGTTGCCGGTGACTTGATAACGCCCTGGCGCCAGTGCACGGACTTCGGTCAAGGTGTGTTGTGGGTTAAGCAGGCTGTAGCGGAAATCGTGTTCGACCATGGGTCCTCCAAATCTGCGCGCATCCTACCAGTTTTTAGCCCTCTACCAGATTCTGTGGTGACCCCTCCGCCCAGCGGGCAATGTTGTCCAAGGTTGTTTGGGCAATAGCGCCCAACGCCTCGCGGGTCAAGAACGCTTGATGCGCGGTAATAATCACGTTAGGGAATGTCAGCAGGCGCGCTAGCACATCGTCTTGCAACGGTTGATCAGAGCGATCTTCGAAGAACAGTTTTGCCTCTTCTTCATAGACATCCAGCCCCAGGTAACCCAGTTGCCCGCTTTTCAGTGCTTCGATCAAGGCTGGCGTGTCGACCAGTGCGCCGCGACCGGTATTGATCAACATGGCGCCGGGCTGCACCTGCGCCAATGTTGCGCTGTTAATCAAATGTTTGCTTTGAGGGGTCAGCGGGCAATGCAGGCTGATGATCTGTGCTTGCCCCAGCAACTCCGGCAGGCTCAGGTATCGGGCGCCCAGTGCCATAACGACAGGATTTGGATAAGGGTCATAGGCGAGCAGGGTGCAGCCAAATCCGGCCATGATTCGGGCGAAGGTTGCGCCAATCTGACCTGTTCCGACGATGCCGACCGTTTTACCCACCAGGTCGAATCCGGTCAGCCCATGCAGGCTAAAGTCCCCGTCGCGGGTACGGTTGTAGGCGCGGTGCAGGTGTCGATTCAACGCCAGAATCAAAGCCACGGCGTGTTCGGCCACGGCATGGGGAGAATACGCCGGAACTCGCACCACGCTGAGGCCCAGCTTTTGCGCGGCCGGTAAATCGACGTGGTTGAAACCTGCTGAGCGCAAGGCTATCAAGCGCGTGCCGCCTGCGGCCAATTGCTCCAATACCGGAGCACTGAGGTCATCATTGATGAATGCGCACACCACCGGGTGGTGGTCTGCCAGCGCAACGGTGTCCAGGTTCAGCCGTGCAGGTTGAAAGTGCAGGTCCACGCCGCTGGGTAACGTGGCGGCGAGAAAGCTTTCGCGATCATAGTTCTGGCTGCTGAAGACGAGCGTGCGCATAACTAAACCTCATTGGCGATGATGTTTTTTCGCAGGCACCCGGTCGATGGTGGGAGCAGGCTTGCCTGCGAATGGCTTAATGAGATTTGCCTGATAAACCGCCTTCGTCGGCAAGCCACACAAGTATTTCGTTCGGCACAAGGTATAACCGATTCATTTGACGCGGTTGTTGCTTTGGATCAAGCGCTCACGCGGGCTTCTATGGCCAGCCTATTGATCGCCATGGCCAGTTCGTCGAGGGCTGCGTCGGCTTCGGGGGCGTCTTTTTTTAGCAGGGTTTCACTGCGTTGACACGCGGCGCGCAATTGCGGGACCCCGCAGTAACGGGTCGCACCGTGTAGTCGATGCACACGTTCGATCAGTGCCGATTTGTCGTTGGATTCCCGGGCGTTGCGAATCGCTTCGCGGTCGGTGTCCAGCGATGCAAGGAGCATGGCCAGCATGTCTGCCGCTAGATCGGCTTTTCCCGCCGCCAGGCGCAAACCTTCCTCATGGTCCAGCACATGCAGGTCGACACCGTTTCGTGCGTTTTCATTAGTGCGCTCAGGCGCTTGGTTGCGCAATGCGAGACCTGTCCATTTGAGTACCACCTGCGCCAGTTGCCGCTCACTGATCGGCTTGGTCAGGTAGTCGTCCATACCGCTTTGCAACAATGCGCGCTTTTCATTCGCCATGGCGTGGGCGGTGAGAGCGACAATCGGCAGCGAAGTGCTCTGACGCTCAACCTCCCAGGCGCGAATCGCTTCAGTGGCTTGGCGCCCGTCCATGCCTGGCATTTGTACGTCCATCAGCACCAAGTCGAACGCCTCCTTCTGCACGGCATATACCGCTGCGTAGCCGCTGTCGACCGCTACAACATTAGCGCCCATGTCTTCGAGCAACGTTTGCACTAACAGCAGATTGGCCGGGTTGTCGTCAACACACAGCAGGCGCGGCGCCCGACTCGATAACGGCTCGGAGGTATCGCTGCGTTGCTGTCGCGGTTGGATCAATTCAGATAGGGCACGACGTAATTTACGCGTACACGCGGGCTTGGCCTGCAGCTGACTATGGGCATTGGGCACGGCCAACTGGAACTGTGCCTGCTCTGTGGTTGGGCAAAGCACCAAAACCTTGCAGCCCAAGTTTTCCAAGTCCCAAATATGCTGACGCAAGCGCTCAGGTGGCAATTCATGGGCAGTGATGCCCAAGACGGCCAAGTCAATGCCTTGGGGTGTTTCGTGGGCGGCGGTGACGCCGTTGATTAGGCTTTCGAGGTTGCTGAAGGTGAGTGCTTCGAGGCCACAATCTTCCAGTTGATGTTGCAAGGCCTGGCGCGCCAATTCGTGATTTTCCAGCACCGCGACTCGCCGCCCTAACAACGGCGCAGAGGGTAAGTCCTCTAAATCGCCTCGAGTTTTCGGCAGGTTCAAGCTGATCCAGAATTCCGACCCTTCACCCGGCGTACTGTCGACGCCTATTTCTCCGCCCATTTGTTCAATTAGTCGCTTGGAAATCACCAGTCCGAGTCCGGTGCCGCCCGGCTGTCGGGACAGCGAGTTGTCCGCCTGGCTGAATGCCTGGAACAGCGCACGCACGTCCTGGCTGGAGAGGCCGATGCCGGTGTCTTGCACGCTGATACGCAGTTGTACACTGTCTTCCTGCTCATCTTCGAGCATGGCGCGGGCGACAATGGTGCCTTCCCGAGTGAACTTAATCGCGTTGCTGACCAGGTTTGTGAGAATTTGTTTGAGTCGCAGCGGGTCACCCAGCAACGCCAAAGGCGTGTCGCGGTAAACCAGACTCACCAGCTCCAGCTGTTTGGCGTGGGCGGCCGGGGCGAGAATGGTCAGGGTATCCTGGAGCAGATCACGCAAATTGAAAGGAATGCTGTCCAGGACCAACTTGCCAGCTTCGATTTTCGAAAAGTCGAGAATCTCGTTAATAATGCTCAGCAGGCTATCGGCGGATTTTTCGATGGTGCCCAGATAGTCCAGCTGACGCGGAGTCATCTCACTTTTCTGCAGCAAATGAGTGAAGCCGAGAATCCCGTTGAGTGGCGTGCGAATCTCGTGGCTCATGTTGGCGAGAAATTCGGATTTGATCCGACTTGCTTCCAGTGCTTCTTTGCGCGCCAAGTCCAGTTCAATGTTCTGGATTTCGATGGTTTCCAGATTTTGCCGAACGTCTTCCGTGGCCTGATCAATGCTGTGTTGCAGTTCTTCCTGCGCATTTTGCAGGGTGGCGGCCATGCGGTTAATGCCCGAGGCTAGCTCGTCTAGCTCCAAACTGCCCAATGGGGGCAATCGGACTTCCAGATTGCCGTCCTTGAGTTGCGCCACGGCAACTTTGATACGGTTAATGGGCACGCTGATGGTGCGGCTCATGCGCAACGCTACAATTGCGGTCAGCATCAGGCCGGTGGCGATCAATAACAAGCTGGCGAACAGGCTGCGATAGCCTCTTAGCAATGTTCCGTTATGGGACAGTTCAAGTTCTACCCAGCCCAGCAGGCGATCAGCCTCCGCGGGGATCACCTCGCCCGTCAGGTGGCGTTGGCGGCCAAACACCGGCAATAAAAATCGCGTGGCGTCGTTGCCTGAGCGTTGCAGCAAGTGTGTGCTGTTTCCAACCGGTTGTTGATTGATCATGCTGGGCCCCGCATGGGACAGCAAGGTGCGGTCTGCATCCAGAAACGAGACGGATCGCACGTCACCGATTTCCAAAGCTTGTCCCGCAATGCGTTCGAGCAACACATGGTCGTTGCGGCCCAATGCAGGGGCGGCCAGCGGTGCCAGCTCTTCGGCGATCATTTCGCCGCGCTGCATGAGCTGAGCTTGCAGGTCCGAAAGTTGCATCCACGTGAAGTAACCGCCAAGAACCCCCGCCATCAGCAGGGCAGGAACGAGGGTTAACAGCAATACACGGCCTTTAATACCCAGCTTGTTCAGCACGCTATTTCTCCAGCATCCAAGCCAACATGTTCAAGACCGCAGTGTAGCGAGTTGCTTGCGCGCTATCTCGGCAAATCTTTGCCGAACTCTGTGTGTGGCTTGCCAACGACGGCACCCATGCAGGCGACCCAGGTTTCAGGTCGACATCGGCGGCGCGATGGATGGACCTTTTCGCAGACAAGCCTGCTTCTACAGTTGTCCTGCGTTTGTTGCGCGACAGAGCGGCGGCGAAGACGCTAGGGCATCCCCTACAGAAAGTGAGCACCTACGCTGCGTTATAGCGTTCAGTTATAGGCCGCACATTTTGCGTGATATGGGGTTTTGACGTTTGCCGTTATGATAGGCGCCCCGCAGTCTGGATTGCGAAAACGCCATGACCTTGCAGTATCAAACCATCGCCGATTGCGTCGGCAACACCCCACTGGTGCGTTTACAACGTTTGGCCGGTGAAACCTCTAACACCCTGCTGTTAAAGCTTGAGGGCAACAACCCCGCCGGCTCGGTGAAAGACCGCCCGGCGCTGTCGATGATTACCCGCGCCGAACTACGCGGGCAGATCCATCAGGGCGATACGCTAATCGAAGCGACCTCGGGCAATACGGGCATCGCATTGGCCATGGCCGCTGCGATCAAAGGCTATCGGATGATTTTGATCATGCCGAGCAACGCCAGCGCCGAGCGTAAAGCTGCAATGACTGCCTATGGCGCCGAGTTAATTTTAGTCAGTAAGGAGCAGGGCATGGAAGGCGCCCGCGACTTGGCTGAACGTATGGAGGCCGAAGGCCGTGGCAAGGTGCTTGATCAATTCGCAAACGGTGATAACCCCGAAGCGCATTACACCAGCACCGGCCCGGAAATCTGGCAGCAGACGGGTGGCACCATTACCCACTTCATCAGTTCCATGGGCACGACAGGCACTATCATGGGTGTCTCCCGATACCTCAAGGAGCAAAATCCCGACGTACAGATCATCGGCTTGCAGCCCATGGACGGTGCGTCGATCCCCGGTATTCGGCGCTGGCCGCAAGAGTATTTACCGCGCATCTATCAAGCGGATCGCGTGGACCGGATTGTCGATATGGCCCAGGCCGAAGCCGAAGACGTTATGCGTAAGCTGGCTCGGGAGGAGGGGATTTTTTGCGGTGTGTCTTCAGGCGGAGCGGTGGCCGGCATGTTGCGGTTATCCCGTGAAGTCGAGAATGCGGTCATGGTCGCTATTATTTGTGACCGAGGCGACCGTTACTTGTCGACCGGCGTCTACGACGAACCTAACTGATGGCCAAGCAAGAACGTGGCCTTCGTTTTCAGCCCACTGGCGGCACCAAAGCGCCGCAAGTGCCTACCGGTAAAAAACAACGCCTGACCATTGAGCGATTAGCTAATGACGGCCGTGGCATTGCTTTTTTTGAAGGCCGCACCTGGTTTGTTAGCGGTAGCCTGGCCGGAGAAGAAGTGGAAGCCCGTGTGCTGAATGCTCACGGCAAAGTCGTTGAAGCGCGCACTGAACGGGTGTTTCAAGCCAGCGCCATGCGCCGGTTGGCCCCATGCGTGCATTTCGGTCGTTGTGGCGGTTGCAGCGTTCAGCATATATCCCATGACGAACAACTTGCCCTCAAACAGCGCATGCTCGCCGAGCAATTGACCCGCGTCGCGGGCGTCGAGCCCGATGAGTGGGCGGTGCCGTTGACCGGTCCTGAGTTTGCCTACCGTCGCCGGGCGCGAGTGGCCGTACGTTGGGACGCTAAAACAAAGCGATTGGACGTGGGGTTCCGTGCGGCATCGAGTCAAGACATCGTGGGTATCGACGAATGTCCGGTGTTGGTACACGCTTTGCAGCCGATCATGGCGCAGTTACCGGCCATGTTGCGGCAGTTCAGCAAGCCTCAGGTGTTGGGTCACGTTGAGTTGTTCAGTGGTTCATCGACGGCCGTGTTGTTACGCCATACTGCACCGCTAGCCGAGGCAGATCTGGCGTTGTTGCACAGGTTTTGCGCTGCACATCAATCGCAGCTGTGGTTGCACGGTGAGGGGGCGCCGCAACCGGTGGACCCTACGCAAGCTTTGGGCTATCGACTCGAACAGTGGGATTTGCAGCTGGCGTACCGGCCTGGCGACTTCATTCAGGTCAACGCTGCTGTTAACGCGGCGATGATTGCGCAGGCGATGGAATGGCTGGCACCGAAGGCCGATGAGCGTATTCTCGATCTGTTCTGTGGATTGGGTAATTTTGCCTTACCGCTGGCCAAACAAGCCCGGCAAGTGGTGGCGGTAGAAGGTGTTGCGACCATGGTGGAGCGGGCTTGTGCCAATGCGGTGAGTAATGATCTGCATAACGTGATGTTCGTTCAGTCGGATTTATCGCAACCGCTGGCAGACGCAAGCTGGGCCGCAGAGCGTTTTTCTGCGGTACTCTTGGACCCGCCGCGCGATGGTGCTTTTGAGGTCGTGCGCAAGGTTTCTACTTTAGGTGCCCAACGGTTGCTTTATGTGTCATGCAACCCGGCAACTTTAGCGCGCGACACTGTCGAATTGATCAAGCAAGGCTACCGATTAAAACGTGCCGGTATCCTCGATATGTTTCCGCAGACGGCACATGTCGAGGCGATGGCTTTATTTGAGACGAGTAAGTAAGCAGTACGGCTTAAGGAAATGAGTCGACCGTCTACAGGGAATCTCGTTTAATCCGACTGACCCGCGAACGCACAGCCCCCGCCAGCCTAGCAGGGAGCGTTTGCTCAAGAAGGTCAGCGACTAAAGGCGCTTTTCATCGCGCCGTAGGGAAGGTAAGCAACATGGTACAGGTGAGAGCGCACCAGCCGATCAACACCGATGGCAGTATCAATCTCGATGCATGGCTCGATCATGTAGTCAGCGTCGACCTCGCATTAGACCGACAAGCATTGAAGGAAGCGTGCGAGTTTGCCCGTCATGCCGAGCAGCAAGACAATGCCTCAAAAAATCTTTGGGCAGAAGGCACCTCAAGTTTTCAGGCTGGCCTGGAAATCGCCGAAATCCTCGCGGACCTCAAACTGGATCAAGACTCCTTGATAGCTGCGGTCATCTACCGAGGGGTGCGTGAAGGCAAGATTCAACTACCAGAGGTCACCCAACGCTTCGGCCCGACGGTCTCGAAACTGATCGACGGCGTGCTGCGTATGGCCGCAATCAGCGCCAGTCTCAGTCCTCGTCAGTCTTTGGTACTGGGCAGCCAAGCGCAGGTAGAAAACCTGCGCAAGATGCTTGTGGCCATGGTCGATGACGTACGTGTTGCGCTGATCAAGCTAGCGGAACGCACTTGCGCTATTCGTGCGGTGAAAAACGCTGCTGAGGAAAAGCGCAACCGGGTTGCCCGGGAAGTATTCGATATTTATGCACCGCTGGCTCACCGTTTAGGCATTGGTCACATCAAGTGGGAGTTGGAGGATCTGTCATTCCGCTACTTGGAGCCTGATCAGTACAAACAGATTGCCAAACTGCTCCATGAACGTCGTCTCGACCGCGAGCGGTTTATCAGCGATGTTATGGGTCAACTTGAAAACGAGCTGCTGGCCACCGGTGTGAAGTCCAACATTAGCGGTCGTGCCAAGCACATTTATTCGATCTGGCGCAAAATGCAGCGCAAAGGGCTGGAATTCAGCCAGATCTATGACGTGCGTGCGTTACGGGTGCTGGTACCCGAGGTGCGCGATTGCTACACCGCGTTGGGTATCGTGCATACGCTGTGGCGGCACATTCCCAAAGAATTCGACGACTATATCGCCAACCCCAAGGAAAATGGCTACCGCTCGCTGCACACGGCGGTTATTGGCCCTGAAGGTAAGGTATTGGAAGTGCAAATCCGCACTCACGCCATGCATGAGGAGGCGGAGCTGGGAGTTTGCGCGCACTGGCGCTACAAAGGTACCGACGTCAAATCCGGGTCAAATCATTACGAGGAAAAAATCTCCTGGCTTCGTCAGGTTCTTGAGTGGCATGAAGAGCTGGGCGATATCGGTGGCTTGGCAGACCAGTTGCGGGTCGATATCGAGCCGGACCGGGTTTATGTGTTCACCCCGGATGGCCACGCCATTGACTTGCCCAGAGGCTCAACGCCGCTGGACTTCGCTTATCGGGTGCACACCGAGATTGGCCATAACTGTCGCGGGGCGAAGATCAACGGGCGCATCGTGCCGCTCAACTACAGCCTGCAGACTGGTGAGCAGGTCGAGATTATCACCAGAAAACACGGAACACCGAGTCGTGATTGGTTGAACTCGAACCTGGGTTACATCACCACGTCTCGGGCGCGAGCCAAGATCGTACACTGGTTCAAACTACAGGCCCGCGATCAAAACGTCGCTGCTGGTAAGACACTGCTTGAACGTGAACTCGCGCGACTGGCGCTGCCGCAAGTGGACTTCGACAAGTTGGCGGAAAAAGCCAACCTGAAAATTGCCGATGACATGTTTGCCGCTCTGGGGGCTGGCGATCTGCGTTTAGCGCAATTGGTCAACTTGGCGCAGCAGTTAGTCGAGCCGGAACGTGGCAACGAACAGATTGAACTGATCCCCCGCAAGGCCACCGGATACAAGCCAGGCAAACGCGGTGATATTCAAATTCAGGGCGTCGGCAACCTGATGACGCAAATGGCCGGTTGTTGCCAGCCACTGCCTGGCGATGCGATCGTCGGTTACATTACACAAGGCCGTGGCGTCAGCATTCACCGTCAGGATTGTGCGTCGGTACTGCAATTGGGTGGCCGCGAGCCTGAGCGGATTATTCAGGTCAGTTGGGGGCCGGTGCCAGTGCTCACTTACCCGGTGGACATCGTTATCCGCGCCTACGATCGCTCCGGTTTGCTGCGTGACGTTTCCCAGGTTCTGCTCAACGAGCGGATCAACGTATTGGCGGTCAACACCCGCTCAAACAAGGAAGACAACACGGCACTCATGTCGCTGACGATCGAGATTCCGGGGCTGGACGCATTAGGGCGTTTGCTGGGGCGAATTTCCCAGTTGCCAAACATCATCGAAACCCGGCGTAACAGAACGCCTTAAAAGCAGCATCAAGTGGCAAGCTTTAAGCTGCAAGAAAGGAATAAACAGCCTCAACTTGCCGCTTGAAGATTGCCGCTTGAGGCAGTAACTGAAGGGAAGTTCATGCATAACCTCCAAGACTTACTGCACCTCATGGCCCGACTGCGTGATCCGCAATTCGGCTGTCCGTGGGATATCAAACAGACTTACGCCAGCATTGTTCCGCATACCCTGGAAGAAGCATATGAAGTTGCCGATGCGATTGAGCGCGGTGACTTTGATCATTTACAGGGCGAGTTGGGCGATTTGTTGTTTCAGGTGGTGTATTACAGCCAGCTGGCCCGTGAAGAAGGTCGCTTCGAATTCGACGGTGTGGTCGACAGCATTACGCGCAAACTGATACGTCGTCATCCGCATGTGTTCCCCACGGGCGATATATATACGCCTCTGGAAGCTCCCCGCTTGGACGAAGCCCAGGTCAAACAGCGCTGGGAAGAAATCAAGGCTCAAGAGCGTGCGGAAAAGGCCGAGGCGCCGGAGCAATTATCGCTGCTGGACGATGTGCCAAACGCATTGCCAGCTTTGTCTCGGTCGGTAAAATTGCAGAAGCGCGCAGCCCAGGTTGGATTCGACTGGCCCGATGCCTTGCCGGTGCTCGACAAGGTTCGCGAAGAGCTCGACGAAGTGCTGGAGTCCATGGCTGATGACGATACCGAGAGGGTTGCCGAAGAGATCGGCGATTTGCTGTTTTCGGTGGTCAACTTGGCCCGTCACCTCAAAATCGATCCAGAAACGGCCTTGCGTGCAGCCAACGCTAAATTCGAAAGACGCTTTCGATTCATCGAACAGGTATTGCGCGAAACCCACCGTCCCATAGAAAATTGCACCCTCGAAGAATTGGACGCTCTGTGGGGCGAAGCCAAACGTCAGGAAAAGAACGCACCATGAGTATTTCCCTTCGCGATCAGTTGCTCAAAGCAGGCTTGGTCAATCAAAAGCAGGCCAAGCAGGTCGGCAAAGATAAGCAGAAAGAACAGCGTCTGGTGCACAAGGGCCAGATAGACGCTGATGATTCCCAGAAGCGTGCGGCCCAGGAGGTCATGGCTGAGAAGGCCAAGCGGGATCAGGAGCTCAATCGTCAACAGCAGGAGAAGGTCGAGCAAAAAGCTCGTGCCGCCCAGGTCAAGCAGTTGATCGAAGTGTCGCGCTTGCCGAAGCTGACCACCGAAGACTATTACAACTTTGTCGACGATAAGAAGGTCAAGCGTATCTCGGTCAATGCCTTGATGCGTAACAAGCTCAGTGCAGGTTCGTTGGCCATCGTTCATCACGCGGGCGCTTACGAGATTATCCCTCGTGAAGCTGCGCTGAAGATTCAGGAGCGCGATCCACGCCGAATTGTATTGCTTAACGTGCCAACGGAAGCGCCAGATGCGGATGACCCGTACGCGGCTTATCAGGTGCCTGATGACCTGATGTGGTAAGCCTCTGTGCCAAATAAACGAAACCCGCCGCGGCGGGTTTTGTTTTTAATGCGATTCCGAAATGACGTCTTACGATGTGCGCTGGCTTTCCAGGTCTTCCAACTCGGCTTTGTATTGATGAGCTTCCGTCTCGTTATGGAACATCCCAACCAACAAGTCCTGTTGATGTACATCCCAGACCTGCTGGCCAGAGGCCTGGCTTTCATGGGAAAGGTGGGAAAAGTCGCGTTCAGTAACTTTTACGGTCATCTAGAAGACTCCTAACACTTATGTCTGCGACAACGCGTCGCAGGGGTCTTTTATATATTTTGTTAGCAACCTAAGTAAATAGCTTTTATTTGCAATTCACCTTTGCAAAAAATGAAAAAATAGCTCTGGGTCGCGAGATGTAAGGGCGCGCGGCAGAAGAAGTCAGTATGAAGAAAAGTTTACTCAAACAGCTCTCGGTCAGTTTCGGCCAAAGTCACGTGGGAGATGCTGCCCCGTTTTCGACACCGCGCTGTTGTGCGGCGAACCCTGGACATTTAGCGAGCTGCCGAAGGCCGCGATAAGCTCGGCATGACCTCCAGCGGTTTAAGCCATCCACCGGGGTCCTGACGAATCGTCAGCCTTCGGCATGTTCTAAATATGTGCTTAAGTTGCAGTCATAAAAAGCCCCGCTAAAAAGCGGGGCCCTGGAGTCGCGTGTTTTCAAGTCAATTAACTGCCTTTGACTGTCCGGCCGTTTACAGTCCCGTCTTGCAGCATGATGTTGTATTCCTTGCCATCGGTTTCAACCTGTTGCAAGCGGACCAGCAGGTAGTCCCAATCTTTAGCGAACCACATCACCGTGGTGCGTTTGCTTTGTGTTGGATCACGCACGCGCTCAACTTTGATTGCCTGAACTTGGCCCGCCTTGGTGGAAACCTTTTCTGAGCCCAGCACTCGGAAGTCATAGGTATCGACCTCATCGCCATCGACGACCTGATAGCTCATGCTTTTTTTGCCCGCGGCGACATCGTTCTGCAATGCCAACTGATACGTCGATTTGTCGAGAATGCCGCGGTTGAGCGGAACGGTGAACGCGGTGCCGCGGTCTGTGCCGTTGATTACTTTCGCCGCCCAGTCGAAGTTCATTTCAATGGTCTTGGATTTACCCAGGCCGCCGCGCTCAAAATTGTAGGTCTGAGGTAGCAGCGTGTCTTTGTCGATTTTCAGCGTGCTGCCTTCAGTCAGGCTAGCGATCATCATCGAAGCCTTGAAGCTCAAGGTCCAAGTGTCGTTGGCATTTTTTACTAGGCTGCGTTGAGCGGTGCCGCCGCTAATGGGCAGTTGCTTCCAGTCAGCAGTGTACGAAGCAGAGTAGGGTTGCAGGTCAGTGGCCTGAACAGCAGGCAGTGCGAGCAAGGCGAAAGCGAACAGCAAAGCGCGACGCATAGTATCTCCTAAGTTCGAATCAAGTGGCCACGGGCCTCAAGTAACTGGCCGTCCAGCGAGACGCCATGTTCGCCAAGCCTCAATCGGCCTTCGGCAAACCAGCGAATGGCTAGCGGATAAATTTCATGTTCCTGAGCATGAACGCGCAGCGCCAGGCTGCTGGTTGAATCATCCGACTTAACCGAAACGACTGCCTGTACGACCAGAGGACCTCCATCGAGTTCCTCCGTCACGAAATGCACGCTGCAGCCGTGCTCGTTGTCGCCAGCTTCCAATACCCGCTGGTGAGTGTGCAAGCCTTTATAGCGTGGAAGCAGGGATGGGTGAATATTGATCAAGCGGCCGTGATAGTGGCGAACGAACGTGGTGCTCAAGATTCGCATGAAGCCGGCCAGTACTACGAGCTTAGGTTCGAAGGTGTCAATCAACTCGATCAGTGCGGCATCGAAGGCCTCACGACACTCAAATGCCGTGTGGTCCAGAACACGGGTTTCGATGCCTGCGGCTTTGGCGCGCTGCAGCCCGAAGGCATCTGCACGGTTGGAGATCACCGCGCAGATCCTGGCCGGTTGATCGACGCCTTGGAGGCGGTCGATCATGGCTTGCAAGTTACTGCCGGTGCCGGATAACAGCACCACCACATCACACGTTGACATCAGTGTGCCTTGAGGTTTTTTAACTCGACCTGCGCTTGGCCTTCAACGGCTTTCGCGATCTGACCAATAACCCATGGCTGCTCTCCTGCTTCACGCAGCACGTGCAATGCGATGTCGACGTGTTCTTGAGCAACGCAGATGACCATGCCAACGCCGCAGTTGAGGACACGGTGCATTTCTGTTTCAGCGACATTGCCTTGCTGTTGCAACCAGTCGAATACCGCCGGACGTTGCCA
Source organism: Pseudomonas sp. 10S5 (assembly GCF_035019745.1). Classification (NCBI taxonomy): domain Bacteria; kingdom Pseudomonadati; phylum Pseudomonadota; class Gammaproteobacteria; order Pseudomonadales; family Pseudomonadaceae; genus Pseudomonas; species Pseudomonas sp. 10S5. The sequence continues at coordinate 83,749 of NZ_JASJVL010000011.1, read as the reverse complement.
GCTGGCAACGTCGACCACGGCCTGAGTCCCCTTGGGCAATACGCGCGGGATGTTGTCCAGCAGACCGCCGCCCGTGATATGCGCCATCGCCTTGATTGCGCCTGTGTCCTTGATCAACTTGAGCAACTGCTTGACGTAGATACGAGTCGGCGCCATCAACAGATCGGTCAGCGGCTTGCCGTCGAGCTGGATGGCTTCGATATCGGCACCGGCGACTTCGATAATCTTGCGGATCAGCGAGTAGCCGTTCGAGTGCGGGCCGGAAGACGGCAGGGCCAGCAGTGCGTCACCAACCGCGACCTTCGAGCCATCGATGATGTCGGCTTTTTCCACAACGCCAACGCAGAAGCCGGCCAGATCGTAATCTTCGCCTTCGTACATGCCTGGCATTTCAGCCGTTTCGCCGCCTACCAGCGAGCAACCTGCCAGTTCGCAGCCTGCGCCAATGCCGGTCACGACTTGGGTCGCCGTTTCGACGTTTAGCTTGCCGGTGGCGTAGTAATCAAGGAAGAACAGCGGCTCTGCACCACATACAATCAGATCGTTGACGCACATCGCCACGAGGTCAATGCCGATGGTGTCGTGTTTATTGAGGTTCAGCGCCAGACGCAGCTTGGTGCCCACGCCATCTGTGCCGGAAACCAATACCGGTTGCTTGTACCCAGCCGGGATTTCGCAAAGGGCGCCGAAACCACCCAGGCCGCCCATGACTTCCGGACGCTTGGTGCGCTTGGCAACGCTTTTGATGCGCTCAACCAATGCTTCACCGGCGTCGATGTCTACACCGGCGTCTTTGTAGCTCAGGGAGGGTTGCTTGCTCATAATCCAGGCCTTTAGGGGGGATTCGGGGATTCGACTGGCGAAACAGGGCCGTTCAAAAAACAATGCGTGCAAGATAACGCTTTATTTTAGGGGCCGCAGCCTTCGTCAGTCTGTGAAGGCGCGCGATTTTATCAGGCTTACAGAGCAGCGGCCATCCTTAGGCCGACCGACAGGCTTCTGAGAAGAAAATAATTCATCTATGTACTCGCGCTGGCTCGTTCGTCGGCGCCTGTATAAGGTGTGGCTATGATTATTTGTGAATGATTCGTCCTGCTGCGTGGTCTCAACCGCACTAGTTGTCTCATGCGTTTAATTTTTTGTCATTTTTGGCCTTCGGGAATCCTCAATGCGTCTTCCTACCCAGTGTTTTTCTAAGCTGCTGTTTGCCAGCTGCCTCTCGCTTGTCAGCCTGCCCGGCTTTGCCGAAACCGTCAGCAATCTGTACCAAGTGCGCGAACCGGTTACCGGGCAATCTCCTGAAGAGCGCACGCAAGCGACCCAGCGCGCCCTCGAAACCCTGGTTTTGCGCCTGACCGGAGACCCGAAGGCTGCGCAAAGTGCCGGTTTGTCTGAGGTGCGCAAAGATCCGCAGCAGATCATTAGCAAATATGGCTATGAAGCAGGCCCGCCGGAAAGCTTGCTGGTGGATTTCGACCCGGTCAGTGCCGACAATTCGTTACGCAAAGCAGGCCTTCCATTGTGGGGCACTAACCGCCCGACCATTTTAGGCTGGTGGTTGAACGATGCATCGGACGGTTCTAATTTGGTTGGCGATGGACAGGCGTTGGCTGAACCCCTGCGCCGCGCTGCGCAGCACCGTGGCCTGCCGCTACGTTTACCACTGGCTGACTTGAGTGAGCAAATTGTCGCCACCGCGAAGAACCTCGAAGGCACAGACTCCGCTCCTTTAAAGTCCGCCTCCGATCGATACGGCGCTGATGCCTTGCTTGCCGTGCATGCCCGTGAAGATAACGGGAAGTGGCAGGGGGTATGGCGTCTATGGCTGGGGTCACAACGTGAGCAAGGCACCGCCACGGGTGTAGATACCGCAGCATTGGCCGACGCGGTGATGCTAGCGGTGAGCGAGCGCCTTGCCCCGCATTTTGTGGTCAAGCCCGGAATATCGACCGGTTTGGTGTTGCACGTGCAAGGCATGACTCTGGAGCGCTACGCGCAATTGGGCCGGTTGCTGGATCCGTTTGGTGCGAAGCTGAAAACCGTGGAGGGGGATTCCATTACCTATGACCTTAGCGGCAGTGCTGACCAATTGCGGTCACAGTTGTCACTGGCTAAGTTACAAGAAGTTCCGGCCAGCGAGATAGTGCCATTGGCACCAATCCAGCCTGTCGTTGCTGGCGCAATAGCGCCTGTTGTGCCCGCACAGCCGTCGTCCTCATCGCAGCAGTTAAATTTCCGCTGGTAGATACGAATGTTGCATAACGTTTTAATTCTCGGGTGTTAAGGGGCGGTAATGGCTGATACACGTCGTTGGTTCTGGATTGGTGGGGTTGCCCTGCTGTGCGTATTTGTATTTTTGCTGCACCCGATTCTGACTCCGTTTTTGATCGCGCTACTTCTGGCGTACATGGCAGACCCTTTGGTCGATCGCCTGGAAACCGTCGGATTATCGCGCACGCTGGGCGTAGTAGTGGTGTTTACGCTGTTCACCTTGGTGTTCATGACTTTGTTGTTGGTGTTAGTACCCATGCTCGCCAAGCAACTGTTTCGACTGTATCAACTTGCCCCGCAAATTCTCGATTGGTTGCAGCACACGGCATTGCCGTGGACGCAGGCCAAGTTGGGTCTGGCGGAGGGTTTCTGGAAGTTCGATAAGGTCAAGTCCGCTATCTCGGAACACATGGGCCAGACCGGCGACATTGTTGGTGTCGTCCTGGCGCAAGCCACTGCATCAAGCTTGGCGCTGATAGGGTTGCTCACCAATCTGGTGCTGATCCCGGTGGTGTGCTTCTACCTGTTGCGGGACTGGGACGTGATGATGGCAAAAGTGCGTAGCCTGTTGCCGCGTCATCGCGAAGGACAAATCGTCAAGTTGGCCGGCGAATGCCACGAAGTCTTAGGCGCATTTATTCGCGGGCAGTTGTTGGTCATGGTCGCCTTGGGATTTATTTACGCAGCGGGCTTGATGTTGGTCGGGCTGGAGTTGGGGCTATTGATTGGCGTGATTGCCGGTCTCGCCGCCATCGTCCCGTACATGGGGTTCGTGATTGGGATCGGCGCGGCGATAATTGCCGGGTTATTTCAGTTTGGCGGCGATCTGTACCCGATGATTGGCATTGTTGCGGTATTCCTCATAGGGCAGGCGCTCGAAGGCATGGTGCTGACGCCGTTGCTGGTGGGCGACCGAATCGGCCTGCACCCGGTTGCGGTCATTTTTGCGATTCTGGCGGGTGGTGAGTTATTTGGATTTACCGGGGTGTTGCTGGCGCTGCCGGTAGCAGCCGTGATTATGGTTGTCGTGCGCCATGCTCATGACGCTTATAAAAAGTCGGACATCTATGACGGAACGGAAGATCTTGATTTGTAGAGATAAATTTCTCCGTAATCTCAATCTTTTGAATTATCAGAGCGCTATGTAGGAACCGCCAAAGGCTGCAATTCAACGGCACTGTCGGTTTTAGCGACGCCACTGAAGGTGGTGCCGCCCTTATCGCAGCCTTCGGCACTTTTTACAGATGAGCGCCGTTACGACAGGCTTGGCAAACCTTTGATTTTGCTACCGCATTGTGTGCCCAGCGTCACCGGTATAAACTTTGCGCACTTTACACAGAGGCCCCCAACGGTTCGCCTGAACCGTTCAGCCAGCATGAAACCGATTCAGCTGCCCTTGGGTGTGCGTCTGCGTGATGACGCCACTTTCATCAATTATTATCCCGGCGCTAATGCCGCAGCACTCGGCTATGTCGAGCGACTTTGCGAAGCCGATGCCGGCTGGACCGAAAGCCTGATTTATTTATGGGGCAAAGACGGCGTCGGCCGTACTCATCTGCTGCAAGCCGCTTGCCTGCGATTCGAGCAACTGGGCGAGCAGGCAGTTTATTTGCCATTGGCGGACCTAATCGGTGAAGGGGTCAAGCTCCTCGATAGCCTTGAGCGGTACGAGCTGGTGTGTCTGGATGATCTGCAAGCGGTGGTTGGCAAGCCAGAATGGGAAGAGGCGTTATTTCACCTGTTCAATCGCCTGCGCGATAGCGGCCGCCGTTTGCTAATTGCGGCGTCTCAATCGCCCCGGGAGTTACCGATCAAGCTGCTGGATCTGAAATCACGTCTGACCATGGCCCTGGTTTTCCAGATGCGCGGGTTGTCTGACGAAGACAAGCTGCGCGCCCTTCAGCTTCGTGCCTCACGCCGTGGCTTGCACCTGACTGATGAAGTCGGTCATTTCATTCTGACCCGTGGCACTCGCAGCATGAGCGCATTGTTCGAGCTGTTGGAGCGCCTGGATCAGGCGTCGTTGCAGGCACAGCGCAAGCTGACCATTCCTTTTTTGAAAGAGACGCTGGGTTGGTAAACCTGTGGTAGTAGCACGCGATCTGCTGTTGCAAACGGCGGCGGCGCTTCGGCACGCTCAGCGCATATTGGTGATAACTGGAGCTGGCTTGTCGGCTGATTCTGGTTTGCCTACCTACCGCGGTTTAGGCGGTCTTTATAACGGCACGACGGCGGACGGTCTGCCTATCGAAATGGCGCTGTCCGGGCCGATGCTGCACCGCGATCCCGCCTTGTGCTGGAAATACATCGCGGAGCTGGGAGAGCCTGTCTCGGCGCAAAACCCAATGCCGCACATTACGCTATCGCTCAGTTGCAGCGACTCAAGCCTGAATGCTGGGTGTTGACGCAAAATGTCGATGGCTATCATCGGGCGGCGGGCAGTCCGTCTGAGCGCTTGATTGAAATCCACGGCCAGCTGTCCCCGTTGTTTTGCCAATCCTGCGGCGAAGTCGATTCCGAATTGAGTGAGCACCTGCAACGACCGTTACCGCCGCTGTGCAAAAAGTGCCAGGGGGTACTGCGTCCGCCAGTGGTGCTGTTTCAGGAAATGCTACCCGAGCGGGCGCTAGAGACGTTGTACGAAGAGATGGGCAAGGGATTTGATGCCGTATTGACGATCGGCACCACAGCCAGCTTTCCTTACATCCACGAGCCGGTATTGCGCGCAAGGGTTGCCGGAGGCTTTACCGCAGAGATAAATCCACAGCGCACCGATCACAGCGCCGCAATGGATGTGTTTCTGGGCTGTAGAGCCTTAGAGGTTATGGAGTCGCTGATAAGTCACATCTAGATCGATTGAATTTGCAAATGAGGTCGATAGAGGGCATAGTCTCGGCTTCTTTACATATCAACCACGGTCGTGCACATGCTAACTCGGTTCGCACCCCTCGTGCCCCTCGCACTGGTTACATTCCTTTTTGGTTGCGCGGCACAGATGCCCGTCTCGCAACAGCAACAACAGCAGCACTCTCAGGGTTCAATGACCGCGCAGTCTGCACATATTTCGCAGATCGCCGATGGGTCTGATAATGCTGGCGCCTTGTTCTCGGATGAGCTAATTACCGAAAAAGAACTGGCCGAATTCGCAAGCAGTAAGCCTTATCGGATGCCCGTTCTAGCGGACAGCATTCTTGAGCGCGGGATGTCGCTGATTGGTACGCGATACCGTGCAGGCGGCAGCTCGGAGTCCGGTTTCGATTGCAGCGGTTTCATCGGGTACCTGTTCCGCGAACAAGCGGGCATGACTCTACCGCGTTCCACGCGCGAAATGATCAACGTAAAAGCGCCTTTGGTAGCGCGTAACGACCTCAAGCCGGGCGACCTCCTGTTCTTCAGTACCAAAGGCCGTGGTCGCGTCAGTCATGCAGGTATTTACTTGGGTGATGACCAATTCATTCATTCCAGCAGCACGCGCAGCGGCGGTGTTCGGGTAGATAGCCTGGATGACAGTTACTGGAAAAAGACATTTATCGAAGCCAAACGTGCGTTAGCCATGGCTCCGACTACAATTCAGACCCGACACCAGTAAATGGCCGGGGCGGGTAAGCCGCTACCGGCTTACTATGCGCGCTTTCGGCTCTTGGCACAGTAAGCCGCATCCAGATCAGGTTGTTGTGTTTATGTCGAATAGGTTACGTCTTGGCTCATTAGGTGTTTTGGTGGCATTGCTTAGCGCGTGCGCTGGCCATGCTCCGTCGCCTCAAACTCCACGGGTGATCCAGTCCGTGGCTTATGCCCCTTCCGAATACTCTTCTCCGGCTGCCGAAGATGTGCTCTTTCGTGCACTGGGATTGGTCGGCACGCCCTATCATTGGGGCGGTAACACTCCCGATTCAGGATTTGATTGCAGTGGTTTGATTGGTTACGTCTACCGTGACGCGGCTGGCATTGCGCTACCGCGTTCGACCCACGAAATGCTCAGCATGCATGCGCCCAATGTAGACCGCGATGCTTTGCAGTCGGGTGATCTGCTGTTCTTCGCCACCGGCGGCGGCTCAACCGTGAGCCACGCCGGAATCTACGTCGGAGAAGGGCGTTTCGTGCACGCACCCGCTACAGGCGGCACGGTGCGGCTAGATAGTTTGTCCAAACCTTATTGGCAAAAAGCCTACCTCAACGCCAAGCGGGTGATCCATCCAGAGCACTTGGCGCGTAATCCTTAGCAACGACTTCTGCCGCTCCGTCGTCGCATGCAGTTGCGCAGTGACCAAAGGGCGGGCTTGCTCAAGATCGGTCCATTGAGCTAGCCGGCCCAGCGATAGTCAAACTATTAAGGCGTAGCGACTGCTTGTTGTGTTTTGGCCGCCGTCACCCGCCAAACTTTGTTACCCACATCGTCCGCTACCAATACTCCGCCATGTTGATCATTGACAACCCCAACCGGGCGGCCTTGGGCGTTGTCGTCATTGTTTAAAAAGCCGCTCAAGAGGTCCACCGGCGTTCCAGATGGTTTGCCATTGGCGAACGGAACGAACAGTACTTTATAACCGCTGTGCGGATTGCGGTTCCAGGAGCCGTGTTGGCCGATGAACATCCCTTGGTTGAAGGGTGCTGGTAAAGATTTTCCGTCAGCGAAAGTCATGCCCAATGATGCAGTGTGCGGGCCCACCGCATAATCGGGCGAAATGGCCGTGGCCACCAGTTGCGGGTTCTGTGGTTTAACGCGGATGTCGACATGTTGGCCGTAGTAACTGAATGGCCAGCCATAAAAGGCGCCGTCTTTGACCGAGGTCACATAGTCAGGCACCAGATCGCTGCCAATCTCATCGCGCTCATTAACCGCAGTCCATAATTTCCCGGTCTGCGGCTCCCAATCCATGCCATTAGGGTTGCGAAGGCCGGAGGCGAAGATTCTGTGGGCTCCGGTGGCGGCATCAACTTCCCAGATCGACGCTCGACCTAGCTCTTTGTCGAGGCCGTTTTCCCCGACGTTACTGTTAGAACCCACGGTGACGTAGAGCTTCTTGCCGTCCTTGCTGGCAATGACATTTTTGGTCCAGTGGTGATTGATCGTACCTGCCGGCAGATCGGTCACGGTTGTCGGTTCACCACGGATAGCGGTCTGGCCGTTTTCATAGTGATAACGCAGCAATTTGTCAGTGTCGGCGACATAAAAATCGTTACCCACCAGCGTCATACCGAACGGCGAATTAAGGCCCTGCAAAAAAACCGTGCGCGTGTCAGCCACGCCACTATGGTTGCTGTCTCGCAGCAGGGTGATCCGGTTAGCGCTAGGTACGCCTGCACCTGCACGGCCCATGACTTTTCTCATGATCCAACCGCGAATACCCGGAGAATCATCGGGTTTGGCGGGCGAATTGGTTTCGGCGACCAGTACGTCGCCGTTAGGCAGGACGTATAGCCAGCGTGGATGGTCCAAGTCTTCGGCAAACGCAGATACCTGGGTGCCTGCTGCCGCGACCGGTTTCGCGCCCTTGGCCCAGCCCACGGCGGGGGCAATATTGACCGTCGGAATCAGTGTTTTGTTGGGCTCTGGCAACATCGGCGTCGGACCCATGCCATCGGCTACTTTAAGTTGGGACGTTTCACCGCATGCAGTAATGCCAAGGGCCATTAGCAAAAAAACAACTATCTGGGGTCTGAGCAGGGGCATATTGAACTCCATAAAGGCGAAGGGGCGCGTAAGGAGATAGAGGCAATTAAACCGTCGAGGTTCAACCTTTCTCGCGGGATTGGCTGAGTGAGAGGTGGGTCGGCGTTTAAGCCATGGATCGCAGAGCTCCGATCCATTTGTCATCAAGCAAGAAAAGCGCTGATCAGGCTGCTCTTAATAACAGTGCGAGGCCGGGGAAGTATTGGCCCTCTTCGTTGTGCAGGTTGCGGTAACCATAAGGGAAATACCACACGACGGCGCAGGCGTGTTGTTTTTGCAAATCTTCGACGAAATCTTCCAGCTCTTCGACTGTGACGCTCTGCATGATTTTACGTGGTGTAACGAAGAGACCGCCGAGTTTGAGGTGGTTTGCATAACTGGTTTTTTTGGCATCACCGACGATATCCAGCAGCGCGGGGGTCAGGTTTATTTCGCCAAAATATGGCCAGCGTTGAGTGGCTTGGATATATGCGCTGTCATCCGATGTCGCAACAAACAGGCCAGTTCGGGCGCTTCGATTACCATCGTCCTGTTGTTTCTTACTGGGGGCATGTTCTAGCGTGACCATCCGGGCCATCCACGCGGCGCTGGAGAGCATGCCGAGGTTGGTGCGTTCGTCAAACCAATGCGTGCATTCACCTTCTCCCATGACCTGACTGTAACGGTCGATGCAATCGAACCAGCATTCTAAGGCGGGACGAAGGAATTCCAGTCTCGGGTTGCTGATGATCAAGCCGCGCATGGCGCCTACCTTGTTTTTTGGATGCTATCAGAAGTATGGCCTTTTGATATCAAATTAGCCAACAACGGCTTGCTGCCTGGTTTTGACCGCTGGGTGAACAAAGCACATGGCGCGTTGATTGACGCTATACCCCCAACCCTCTACCCTTCGCGACATGTTTCAGGTGCTTCGCAATCTACGATTGGCGAAGTGAAACAGGGAAGCCGGTGAGGACGCGTCAAGCGGTCGATCCCGGCGCTGCCCCCGCAACGGTAAATGAGTCGAAGCTATGCACTCAGCCACTGTGTCCGAAAAAGACATGGGAAGGCGCATAGCGGGGCGTTCCCACTCATGAGCCCGGAGACCGGCCTGATCCATCCAACAGCATCACGGCGGGCGATGCTCTGCGCAGGGCTTTTCATTGGCCGTGCTGGCAGTCAATTTCTGTGCCTTCCGTTTGCTATCGCGTGCCCTGCTCAAGCGGAGAGCTGAGATGAACGAATCCCCCGAACGTGACGAACGCCATTTGGCGCGCATGCAGCGCAAAAAAGCCGTGATCGACGAACGCATCGCCAGTTCACCTGACGAGTGCGGTCTGTTGCTGGTATTGACCGGTAATGGCAAAGGTAAAAGCAGCTCTGCATTTGGCATGCTCGCCCGGGCCATGGGGCACGGTATGCAATGCGGCGTTGTGCAGTTCATCAAAGGCCGCAACAGCACGGGGGAAGAGTTGTTTTTCCGACGTTTCCCTGAGCAGGTTCGGTATCACGTCATGGGCGAAGGCTTTACTTGGGAAACACAGGATCGCCAGCGCGACATCACCGCCGCAGAAGCCGCTTGGGCAGTGTCACAAGAAATGCTCCGTGATCCGACCATCGGTCTGATCGTGCTCGATGAGCTGAACATCGCCCTCAAACATGGTTACCTGGATCTGGAAAAAGTACTCAGCGATCTGCAAGGCCGCCCGCCCATGCAGCACGTGCTGGTAACCGGTCGCGGTGCCAAACCTGAAATGATCGACTTGGCCGACACTGTTTCTGACATTAGCGTCGTCAAGCACGCTTTTCAGGCCGGAATCCGCGCACAGAAAGGCATTGAGTTGTGAGTAACCTTTTATGAGAGCGCCGCGTCATTGCCCGGCGGTGTTAATCGCCGCGCCTGCCTCTGGTCAGGGTAAAACCACGGTCACCGCTGCCTTAGCGCGTCTGCACCGCAATCAAGGGCGCACCGTGCGCGTATTCAAATGCGGCCCGGACTTTCTCGACCCGATGATCCTTGAGCGGGCCAGTGGCGCGCCGGTTTATCAGCTGGATTTATGGATGGTCGGTGCCGATGAAAGTCGCCGTCTGTTGTGGGAGGCTGCGGGCGAAGCTGACCTGATTCTGATTGAGGGCGTCATGGGACTGTTCGACGGCACACCCTCAAGTGCCGACCTGGCGCGCCACTTCGGGGTGCCGGTGTTGGCGGTGATCGACGGCACGGCGATGGCCCAAACCTTTGGTGCATTAGCCTTGGGTCTGGCGCTTTATCAACCGGACCTGCCGTTTGCTGGGGTGTTGGCCAATAGGGTTGGCACTGTGCGGCATGCGCAATTGCTGGAAGGCAGCCTCACCGAAGGATTGCGTTGGTATGGCGCTTTATCGCGGGAAACCGGGATCGAATTGCCGAGCCGTCATTTGGGCTTGGTCCAGGCCAGCGAACTGAATGATCTGGACGCCCGCCTTGATGCAGCCGCAGCTGCATTAGCCAGCACCTGTGAGGTAGCTTTGCCACCGCCGGTCGAGTTCGCAGCCCCCAAAGTTGTCGAGACTGAACCGTCGCTGGCAGGCATCACGATTGCTGTCGCCCATGACGAGGCGTTTGCCTTTCTCTACGGCGCTAACCTCGATTTACTGCGGGCTATGGGTGCCGAGCTGTCGTTTTTCTCGCCTATCCGTGACACTCGGATTCCCGCTGCTGACAGCCTGTATCTACCCGGCGGTTACCCGGAGTTGCACCACGTAACACTGGGACAAAACCGGCCCATGCTGGCGGCCATACGTGCGCACCATGTGGCTGGCAAGCCGTTGTTGGCGGAGTGCGGCGGCATGCTTTATCTGCTCGACGCATTGACCGACGTCGACGGCCAACGTGCCGAATTGGTGGGTCTATTGACCGGCGAAGCGGTGATGCAGAAGCGTTTAGCCGCGTTAGCCTTACAAGCTGTCGAATTGCCCGAAGGCGTCTTGCGCGGGCACACGTATCACCATTCGCTGACCAGCACCGAGTTGCAACCCATCGCCCGTGGCCTGAGCCCCAACGGTGGGCGCGGTGCCGAGGCGGTTTACCGTGACGGTCGGATGACTGCGTCTTATGTCCACTTCTATTTTCCTTCCAACCCCCACGCGGTTGCGGCGCTTTTCAAACCATGAATGATCTGGCTTTCAGCCCTGACGAACGTGCAGCGGTGTACCGTGCAATTGCCGAACGCCGAGACATGCGGCACTTCATCGGCGGCGAAGTGGCCCCCCAATTGTTGGCGCGTCTTTTGGAAGCGGCCCATCAGGCGCCCAGCGTGGGCTTGATGCAGCCGTGGCGCTTTATTCGAATCAGCGACCCGCAGTTGCGCGCGCGTATTCAGGCGCAAGTCGAGGAAGAGCGAATTCGTACCGCTCAAGCCCTGGGCGAGCGCGCGGACGACTTCATGAAGCTCAAAGTCGAAGGCATCAATGAATGCGCGGAAGTCTTGGTCGCCGCGTTGATGGACGACCGCGAACGGCATATTTTTGGTCGCCGTACCTTGCCGGAAATGGACATGGCGTCCTTGTCTTGTGCGATTCAAAATCTGTGGCTAGCCTCTCGCGCCGAAGGATTGGGCATGGGTTGGGTGTCGTTGTTCGAGCCCCAGGCATTGGCTGACTTACTGGGCATGCCAGCCGGGGCCAAACCACTGGCAGTTCTATGCCTGGGACCGGTGGCCGAATTCTATCCGGCGCCGATGCTGGCCTTGGAAGGTTGGGCGCAGATACGGCCATTGAGCGAGTTGCTGTATGAGAACCAGTGGGGTGTGACCCGATGAGTGTTGCGTTATTGAGCGTCGCCGGGGTCGCGTTGGATGCGCTGCTGGGCGAGCCGAAACGCGCACACCCGTTGGTGGCCTTCGGGCGCTTTGCCGATCGAATTGAGCAGCGCTTCAATGCGGCTGGACGTGGATGGCGCAGCCATGGCGTTACCGCCTGGTTCATTGCGGTTGTGCCGTTGACGTTGCTGGCGACGGCGTTAAGTTGGTTGCCCTATGTCGGTTGGCTGGTAGACGTGACAGCGCTGTATTGCGCGCTGGGTTTGCGCAGCCTTGGCGAGCATGTAGAGCCGGTGGCCAAGGCGTTGCGTGGCGATGATTTGAATGAAGCGCGGCGCCGGGTATCGTACTTGGTCAGCCGACAGACGGCGGAGCTGGACTCAACTGAAGTGGCCCGCGCCGCGACTGAATCGGTGTTGGAAAATGGCAGCGATGCAGTGTTCGCTGCATTGTTCTGGTTTTTGATTGCCGGTGTGCCGGGCGTAGTGTTGTACCGCCTGAGCAATACTCTGGATGCAATGTGGGGGTATCGCAACGAACGTTTCGAGCGTTTTGGCTGGGCGGCGGCGAAAATCGATGATCTTTTAAATTACCTTCCGGCACGGTTGGTGGCGTTGACCTACGCCGTGTTGGGCAACACTCGGCTGGCGTTACGCTGCTGGCGTGATCAAGCGCCACTCTGGGACAGTCCCAATGCCGGCCCGGTAATGGCCGCTGGCGCTGGAGCATTGAATGTGGAGCTAGGCGGGGCGGCGATTTATCACGGCGAGCTGCATCAGCGTCCACAGCTAGGCGAAGGCGCTGCGGCCGATGCCCAATCGATTGATCGTGGCTGGCAACTGGTCCAGCGCGGAGTCTGGTTATGGTTGTTGATCGTGTGCGTGGGAGCTGAGTTTTATGCTTGAACACGGGGGCCGCTTGAAAGAGGCGGCTGTGCGCTATGGCATCGCCGAAGAGCATTGGCTGGACTTGTCCAGTGGCATTGCGCCGTGGCCGTGGCCAATTCCCGAGATCCCGACACGTGCATGGGCACGCTTGCCGGAAACTGGGGACGGTCTTGAAGCGGCCGCCTGTGTTTATTACGGTGCCAAACATGTGTTGCCGGTGCCTGGTTCCCAATGTGCGATCCAAGCGCTGCCGCGTTTGCGTCGGTCAGGTAAAGTCGGTGTGTTGTCCCCCTGTTACGCCGAACACGCTGAAGCTTGGCGCAGCAGCGGTTTTCTAGTCCGCGAAATGCTCGAACACGAAGTGGATTATTTTCTCGACAGCATTAATGTGCTGGTCGTCGTTAATCCCAACAACCCCACTGGCTTAAACATCGCGCCCGAGCGCCTCTTGGAGTGGCATGCGCGGTTGGCCGAGCGTGGGGGCTGGCTGGTAGTTGATGAAGCATTTATGGACAATACGCCGCAGTTAAGTTTGAGCGCCGAGACTTGGCGCGTCGGGCTAATCGTATTGCGTTCGTTCGGTAAGTTCTTCGGTCTGGCGGGTGCGCGTCTAGGGTTTGTGATTGCCGAACCGCAGTTTCTTAAAGTGCTGGAACGCCACATCGGCCCTTGGGCCATCAGTGGACCAACGCGGGTGCTTGGGCAGGCGTGTCTCAGCGATGTCGAAGGTCACAGGCAGCAGCGTTTACGCACGCAGCAGGCCAGCGAACGACTGGCTGCGCTGATGACGCAATACGGCCTGATGCCGGATGGCGGTTGTGCGCTGTTTCAATGGCTTATTACCCCATCGGCGATTTCTGTGCATGAGTTCTGCGGGAGCCGTGGCGTCCTGTTGCGATTATTTATGAACACACAAACTCCGCAACACAGCAGTTTAAGGTTCGGCCTGCCGGCGCAAGAAGCGCAGTGGCAACGACTTGAGCAGGTGCTCAGTGACTACAACAAGGAAGCACAATGACCACGCTGATGGTGCAAGGCACAACGTCTGATGCCGGCAAAAGCACGCTGGTAACGGCGTTGTGCCGTTGGCTGACCCGCCAGGGTGTCAGTGTCGTGCCATTCAAACCGCAAAACATGGCACTCAACAGCGCAGTGACCGCAGACGGCGGTGAGATTGGCCGAGCACAGGCAGTGCAAGCGCAAGCGGCAGGCCTTGAGCCGCACACTGACATGAATCCGGTGCTGCTCAAACCTAACAGCGACACCGGCGCCCAGGTGATCATCCACGGCCGTGTGGTCACCACCATGAACGCGGTGGCGTATCACGCCTATAAACAGATTGCGATGCAAGCGGTGCTGGCCTCCCATCAACGTTTGAGTGCGGCTTACCCCGTGGTCATGGTCGAAGGCGCGGGGTCGCCTGCGGAAATTAATTTGCGTGCGGGAGACATCGCCAACATGGGCTTTGCCGAAGCGGTGGATTGCCCGGTTTTGTTGATCGCTGATATTAATCGCGGCGGCGTGTTTGCCCATTTGGTTGGGACTCTGGAGTTGCTGTCTCCCAGCGAACAAGCACGGGTAAAAGGCTTCGTCATCAACCGCTTTCGCGGCGACATTGCGCTGCTGCAACCCGGTCTTGACTGGCTCGAAGCCCGCACTGGAAAACCGGTAGTGGGCGTTTTGCCTTACGTTATGGACCTGCACCTTGAGGCCGAGGACGGCCTTGATCAGCGCCAAACCCAGAAAGTCGAACAAGTCCTGAATGTGCTGGTGCCGGTATTGCCGCGCATTAGCAACCACACTGATTTCGACCCGTTGCGCTTGCACCCACAGGTCAATTTGCAATTTATCGGTCCCGGTCAGAGCATCCCCGCCGCCGACTTGATCATCTTGCCGGGCTCAAAAAGTGTGCGCAGCGATCTGGCTTATTTACGCAGTCAGGGTTGGGACACCGCCATTGTTCGTCATCTGCGTTATGGCGGCAAAGTGATCGGTATTTGTGGTGGGCTGCAAATGCTGGGTCAGCAGGTCCACGATCCTCTAGGTCTCGAAGGTGCTGCGGGATCTAGTGCCGGTTTGGCCCTGCTGGACATCAGCACGGTATTAGAACAAGAGAAACAACTGCGCAATGTGCAAGGTCGGCTTGCTTTGGAGGACGCGCCGGTCAGCGGTTATGAAATTCATGCCGGAGTGACTTGTGGTGAGGCGATGGAACACCCGGTGGTGCAACTGGATGATGGTCGGCGCGATGGCGCGCAAAGCGCAGACGGGCAAATTCTCGGCACTTACTTGCACGGCCTGTTCGAGGCCCCTGCTGCCTGTAGCGCCTTGTTGCGCTGGGCGGGGTTGGAGAATGTGCAAGCGGTCGATTATCACGCCATGCGCGAGCGGGATATCGAACGATTGGCGGATCTGGTGGAAAGTCACTTGGATGGCAGGCTGTTACTTGAATTATGTGGTCTGGCCCATTCTCCGGTGGAGGTCGGCTGACATGCTGCAATTAATCCTCGGTGGCGCGCGTTCTGGTAAAAGCTGCTTGGCGGAGGGCTTGGCGGGCAAAAGCTGCCTTGAGGTTACGTACATCGCCACTAGCCAATCGCTGGACGGCGAGATGAATCAGCGCATCGCCCTCCATCGTCAGCGCCGCCCTGAGCAGTGGCGACTGATTGAAGAGCCAATCGAACTGGCGCGGGTCTTGCGAGAAAACGCAAACACCGACCGCTTGTTGTTGGTGGATTGTTTAACCCTGTGGTTGACCAACCTGTTGATGCTTGAAGATCGCGAACGCTTGGTTGTTGAGCGCGAGGCGCTGTTGAGCTGCCTTGCTGAACTTCCGGGCGAAATCATTTTTGTCAGTAACGAAACCGGGCTCGGCGTTGTGCCCCTCGGTGAACTGACCCGCCGCTATGTCGACGAAGCCGGATGGCTGCATCAAGCCTTGGCCGAACGTTGTCAACGCGTGGTGTTAACGGTTGCTGGCTTGCCCCTGACGTTGAAAGGACCCGCATTATGACTAATTCCTGGTGGCTTAAACCGGCAAAAGCAATCAGCGTCCCAACGCGCGAAAGCGCTTTGGCACGTCAGCAGCAACTGACCAAACCGGCCGGCTCGCTCGGGCAACTGGAGCGGATCGCGGTGCAACTGGCCGGCCTGCAAGGGCGGACCAAGCCTGCGGTCGATAACCTGTGGATCGCCATTTTTGCCGGCGATCATGGCGTCGTTGCTGAAGGCGTTTCTGCGTTTCCCCAAGAAGTCACCGGGCAGATGCTGCACAACTTCGTAACCGGAGGCGCAGCAATCAGCGTGCTGGCCAAACAACTGTCAGCACAGTTGGACGTGGTGGATTTGGGTACGATTGCGCCGATGAACCTGCCAGGCGTCCGCCATTTGAATTTGGGCGCGGGCACCGCGAACTTCGTTGAAGGTCCGGCCATGACTAAGGCCCAAGGCTTGCTGGCGATGGACGCAGGGCGCGATAGCGTGCGCCGAGCTGTGGCGTCCGGCGCTGAATTGTTTATCGGGGGCGAGATGGGCATCGGCAACACCACGGCAGCCAGTGCGTTGGCGTGCCTGCTGTTGGATCGCCCGGCCAGTCTCTTGGTCGGTCCCGGCACCGGTTTAAACGCGGCGGGCGTTACTCATAAATCATTGGTGATTGAGCGTGCGTTGGCCCTGCACGCCGATCACGCGGGTGACCCGCTGCACGGTATGTTTTGTGTGGGCGGCTATGAAATTGCCGCCTTGGTCGGCGCTTATATAGCGTGTGCTCAAGAAGGCGTCGCGGTGTTGGTTGACGGTTTTATTTGCAGTGTCGCGGCCTTGGTCGCTGTGCGCTTGAACCCGTCGTGCCGCGATTGGCTACTATTTGCTCACCGTGGCGCCGAACCCGGTCACCGCCATGTGTTGGAAGTGTTGCAGGCTGAACCGCTCCTCGACCTTGGCTTGCGCTTGGGCGAAGGTAGTGGTGCGGCGTTGGCGGTGCCGTTGCTGCGCTTGGCCTGCGAACTGCATAACGGCATGGCGACGTTCGCTGAAGCTGCGGTAGCGGACCGCCCGGCGTGACAGTGCGCCTGGACATGTTGCGCCACGGCGAAACCGAGTTGGGCGGCGGCTTGCGCGGCAGCCTGGATGACGCGCTGACGGATATTGGCTGGGCGCAAATGCGTGCGGCGGTGACTGAGGGCGGACCATGGGATCGCATAGTGAGTTCGCCCTTGCAACGTTGTGCGCGCTTCGCCGAAGAACTGGCCGAGACGCTGAGAGTGCCGCTGCACATGGAATCGGGTCTGCAAGAGCTGCATTTTGGTGAGTGGGAAGGGCGCAGCGCAGCGCAGTTGATGGAAACCCACGCGCAAGATTTGGGGCTGTTTTGGGCCAATCCGTATGCTTTCACACCGCCGGGCGGTGAACCGCTGCTGGCGTTCTCTGCTCGAGTAGTGTCGGTGGTCGAACGTCTGCACTTGACATACGCCACCGAGCGGATATTGCTGGTCACCCATGGCGGGGTAATGCGCTTGTTATTGGCTCAAGCGCGGGGGTTGCCACGTGAGCAGTTATTGCAAGTCGAAGTCGGTCACGGCGCGCTACTCTCGGTTGAAGTCAATGCCCAAGGCGTATTGAGCGAATGAATCTGTTGCCAATGTGGATTGCCCTACAATTTCTCAGCAGCTTGCCAATTCGTTTGCCCGACATGCCGAAATCTGAAGAGTTGGGCCGCTCATTGTTGTTCTATCCGTTGGTAGGCGTTGTGTTTGGCTTGCTGTTGATGGTCCTCGACAGCCTCTTGGCCGGTGCGCCATTGATGTTGCACGCCGCGCTGTTACTGACCGCTTGGGTTTTGCTCAGCGGCGGATTGCACCTCGACGGCCTGGCTGACAGCGCTGATGCTTGGCTGGGGGGCTTCGGAGACCGCGAGCGTACGCTGAGCATCATGAAAGATCCCCGCAGCGGACCGATTGCGGTGATTACCTTGGTGATGGTGCTACTGCTGAAATTCTGTGCGCTGATGGCGTTAATCGAAAGCCATCGCAGCGTAGGCCTGTTATTGGCCCCGGTCATTGGCCGTAGCGCCATGCTCGGTTTGTTCCTTGGCACGCCTTACGTGCGTGCGGGCGGGTTAGGGCAAGCGTTGGCTGATCACCTTCCCCGCACGATGGGAAGGCAGGTGCTGTTGATCAGTGCGATGGGCTGCCTGTTGGTGGCGGGGTTCAGTGGCCTGATTGCACTGCTGACGGCAGGCGTCTGCTTCTTCTGGCTGCGGCATCTGATGCTGCGTCGGCTCGGTGGCAGCACCGGCGACACGGCGGGCGCGCTGTTGGAGTTGCTGGAAATGGCGGTTCTGGTGGTTCTGGCGTTGGTTTAAATATCTGAACCGGAGCCAATACTTCGAACCTTATCGCAGCCTTCGGCAGCTACCTACGTGGTGTGGGTTTGTTGCGCGACATCGCGGCGTCGATGACGGGTGGCATCTCCTACAGGAATTATTGACACCCCCCTCCATCCACCGGTAATTTCTTGCACTTGTCTTGCGGGCATATAAGCCTAATTAGGTCGGAGAATGAAAAATGACATCGGCTTTGCGTGCCAGTGGATGGGTTTTACTGGGGAGTGCGCTAATTCTTGCGTTGTCCTTGGGCGTGCGGCACGGTTTTGGTTTGTTTCTAGCGCCGATGAGTGCGCAGTTCGGCTGGGGTCGTGAGGTTTTTGCGTTCGCCATCGCATTTCAAAACTTGATATGGGGCTTGGCCCAACCTTTTGCCGGCGCGCTTGCAGACCGATTTGGTGCCTCGAAGGTGGTGTTTGTCGGAGGCGTGCTTTATGCGCTGGGGTTGGCCTGCATGGGCATGGCCGATTCGCCGCTGTCGTTATCACTGAGCGCAGGTTTACTGATCGGTATCGGCCTGTCAGGTACCTCATTCTCGGTGATCCTCGGGGTGGTAGGTCGGGCACTGCCTGCCGAGAAACGCAGCATGGGCATGGGCGTTGCCAGCGCGGCAGGCTCGTTTGGCCAATTCGCCATGCTCCCCGGTACTCTTGGCCTGATTGGTTGGCTCGGCTGGTCCGCCGCATTGTTGGCGCTGGGCTTGCTCGTGGCCTTGATCCTGCCGTTAGTAACCATGCTCAAGGATGTGCCATTGCCCAAGACCGGTGGCGAGCAGACACTGCGTGAAGCGTTGCACGAAGCATGCACCCATTCGGGTTTTTGGCTCCTGGCCTTGGGATTTTTTGTCTGCGGTTTCCAAGTGGTGTTTATTGGCGTGCATCTGCCCTCTTACCTGGTTGACCAACACCTGCCTGCCAAAGTTGGCACAACCGTGCTAGCGCTGATCGGTTTGTTTAATGTATTTGGCACTTACACCGCCGGTTGGCTCGGCGGACGTATATCCAAGCCGCGTTTGCTGACCAGTTTGTACCTGTTGCGCGCAGTAGTAATTACCGTGTTTGTGTGGGTGCCGGTGACTGAAACTACCGCCTACCTGTTCGGTGTCACCATGGGGCTACTGTGGCTGTCTACCGTGCCGCTGACAAACGGTACCGTCGCGACATTGTTCGGGGTGCGTAATTTGTCGATGCTCGGCGGTATCGTTTTCTTATTCCACCAGTTGGGCGCCTTCCTGGGTGGTTGGTTGGGTGGTGTCGTGTATGACCGCACTGGGAGCTACGATTTGATCTGGCAGGTTTCGATTTTGCTCAGTGTACTGGCCGCCGCCCTGAACTGGCCGGTGCGCGAGCGGCCTGTGGCGCGGTTGCAGGCTATAGGCAGCCCCGCGTGAACAGGCTCTGGCCTTGGATCGCTAGCATGACCCTTGGGGTTGTGCTGCTGGCGTTGGTGTGGTGGGGCTGGCAGCGTGTCGGCTTGGGCGCGCTGCAGCTGGGGATGAGCCTGTGCTAGGCAGGTTAAGCGGCAAGGAGTATTTTATTTTTCAGGCACATTGACCTCTACGATGCAAGGGATGCTGTCATGACAATTCATTGGTTTTCACTTCCGGTATTGCTGTTCGCGATTAGCGGAACGGCAATGGCCGCCGAATGCCCCCCGCTATTGCAGGGTGAGCTACCGAAATTGCGCGCTAAAGAAAATATCGACCTATGCAAGCGTTTTGAGGGCAAGCCCCTTGTGGTGGTTAACACCGCGAGCTTTTGTGGATTCGCACCTCAGTTTAAAAGTCTTGAGGCCTTGAACCAACGCTACAAATCGGAGGGTCTTGAAGTGATTGGCGTGCCATCAAACGACTTCAAGCAGGAGTCAAAAGATGGCGCCGAAACCGCCAAGGTTTGTTATGTGAATTATGGTGTGACCTTCACCATGACCGATCCGCAAACGGTCAAGGGGCCTGACGCAACGCATCTATTCAAAGTGCTAGCTGAACAAAGCAGCGCGCCGCGTTGGAATTTCTATAAATACGTCATCGACCGGCAGGGCAATGTGATCGCGAATTTTTCCAGCCTAACCAAGCCGGATGATCCCGCGATGATTGCTGCTGTCGAGAAGGCTATCGCGTCCAAGCCTTGAGCCGGTTAAAACGCAGCCATGAAAAAGCCCTACCGCCATGACTGGCGGTAGGGCTTTCTCGTATTCGCCTGTTAGGCTTTTCAGCCTACCGCGAATGGGAGCATCAGAAGCGGTAAGTCACAGACGAACCGAAGCCGTTGGCGCTGTTGTGGTACGTGGCGTTATAGGGCGCGCCCTTACCGGTGTCATTGACCGACACGCTTTCTTCTTTCAAGTAAGAATAAGCAACGTCGATGGTGATGTTATCGGTTGGGCTCCAGCCAGCGCCCAAGCTGAATATGCGGCGGTCGCCTGTTGGAATCCGTACCGAACGATTAACGTTGTTGGTAGGCGATTGGTCAACCGAGAAACCGGCACGCAGCACGATCTCTTTGTTCAACTGGTAAGAAGCACCGATGGCGTGAGCCCAGGTGTTGTGCCAGTTTTCCGGCTCGCTAATCGTTCCAAGAGGACCCGCGTTACCGCCCAGCTGCGCTGGAACACCTTCGTTGTTGACGGTGATGTCTTTGAGGCGGCTCCAACGTGTCCAGGTGCTGCCAGCGTACACAGTCCAGTCTTGGTTGAGCTTCTGGGTGATCGAGAAGTCAACCGATTCTGGCGTGGTCAGATCCAGGCCGCCGTCGAACTTAAGGCCGTTAGGGCCGAAATTCGCGCCAGAGTACTTGGTGTTACCTTCCAGGCCGTAGCTAACCTTGGAGTGGTAGGTCAAGCCTAAGTTGGTGGTCGCAGTCGGCGTGACGAGGATACCGACGTTGTAACCCCAGGCGTTGTCTTCACCATTGATGCGCGCTTTGCCATCGTTGGTGCCGGCAGGATTCAATTGTATGGCCGAGGTCAACTCACCTTTGATGTGGTTGAAGGTCGGACCGATACCGATCGATACGTAGTCGTTGAATGCATAGCTGACGGTGGGTTGAACCGTGATGACCGAGACCTTGCTCTTGTCACCGTAATAGCGACCCTGGAAGCTTTTTTCGTAGTCGGTCACGAGGCCGAACGGTGCATAGATGCCCAAACCAAAGGCCCAGTGCTCGTCGATCGGTTTAACGTAGTAACCAAAAGGCACAACGGTAAACGGAACCATGTCGCCATTGTTGGTGCTGCCAGGTTGGCCGCTGGTGTGTTTGAGGTCGGTGCTGGCATCGATAGCAGCCGCTCCCAAGCTGACTTGTTCGCGCTTGATCTTCGACATACCGGCCGGGTTACCGACAATAGTGCTCGCATCTTCAGCGGCGGAGGAGCGTCCAGCAAAACCGGTTCCCATTCCACTAACGCTTTGTTCGTTGAGGGCGAAGCCGCTTGCAAAGAGCTGGGTGGAGATAAGGCCTACAGCGAGGCTAAGTGTGGTCTTGAGCATTACTTTTTTCATTATTAGAACTCCTTGTTGATCACCGGGCGGAAATTACCAAGATTTTCGCCTTAGCGCTATAGTCTGAATTGCCCGAGATAGAGCCTTTTTGTAGGACAATTTGCCCAAACTGCGTTGATTCGCAGTGAATCCGTCCAGTCGACGGAAATTTCAAGCAAGTTGCTGACGTGAAGTTACACAATTTTGCCAAGCCATCGCGAAGTCGCGCAAACGACCTTGAGGTTGGAACGTCTGACGCCAGATTCTGGCCATGCTCAACACATCGCAAGTCGCAGGTAAGGGTGACCCTTGTGCCTCGATGAGCAACCAAGCAATGGCGGTGGCATAACGCATATTGACCGTGAGTTCTAGGTGAGGGCCTTTTAGAAAAGCGTGCTGACTGGCGAGACCGCGAACCAGGCTAGCTCTATCCGGGTCTAGCGCCAGATAGTTGTCCCAAAGCTGCTGATGACGTGATTCGGTGATGCGGTAGAGCCCATGACCTCGACGGCTATCGAGCGCGTCACCCAGCGCCGATTGGCTGGCAGCAACTCCGAGCAGTAAGGACTCAGCACAGAGGCTATGGCAACCGAGATAGATCAACGTGGGACGGATGACATGTTGACTCAACTCACTGGCAGCGATTCCCATAAAGCCCTCTTGGCATCTTTGGACTGCGTAGTGGCCGGCGTGGCTCTGGTGCTTGGCAGCAGTGGATCGGATAGAACCCGCCGGAAGCAGCTATTAGCCGCTTAAGTTGAAGTGTAGTGTCAAATTGCGCCCGTAAAAGACTGTTTTTAAAACATTTACCGCCGCCAAATATCCTTCATATATCTCTTGGTGCTTAGCTAATGCCAAGGTGTGCGTAAAGTGAAAGGGTAGAAATTCGCGCGATGTGTCAAATCGCTGCCAATAAAAAGCCCCGCTTTGAAGGGCGAGGCTTCGTGGATGGCTGCTTCAAGCAGCCAAGGCGTCACTGCATCAGGCAACCAGGGCCTGGCGGGTGCGTTCGATCACGGCTTGCAGCGGCTCTGCGCTGGAATACTGATCGGGATACAGGCGTTCGCTGTGACGAGCGATACCGTGTTCATTGACGATGGTGAAACTGAAACAGCCTTTGCGAGCGGCCATGATAAGGCAGTTCATCGGAGCAAAAGCGTTAGTCAGGGTGCGAATGGCGTCCTGGGTCTGGGTATGAGTAGTCATGGTTGGGTGTTTCCTAACAAGCGACACAGCATAGAACCGTGCAAAAATAAAAGGTTCCAGTAAACGCGGGCCCGTGCATACAAATACACGTGGTAAGGCGAATTAACCTGACTGGAACAAAGCAGACAGCTGAAGCGCGCTTAATCGTATGGCGCTCGGACTGACCGGTAGGTACTTAGGAGGGCAGGCGGCACAACAATGGCAAAGGTTCGACGCCAGAGGTGGAGATCCTGATCAATTTGCAGGCTGGTTTTGTCAGGTCATCAGAGCTGCTAACACCCTTCCTGTTATTGAGGAAGGCAGTGTATCGAGTTCACGCCTGGAAACCATCGAGGTGGTCGATCCCTTTGTTCAGCAATATTTTCACGTTCTAAACGCTTTTGCCGAGGGATTTGTTCGACCAGAATTGACTTTCAGCTTGGTACTAACGGCGCGGATTCTAACGGATCGATTCAATTAAGGGAAGAGCCTCCTTATAAATAATGCAAATGATCTTCTCGATCCCCCGACAGTGCTGTGGCGTCGTACCGCTTGCGGACAAGCCTT
The DNA here is from genome assembly GCF_035019745.1 of Pseudomonas sp. 10S5. NCBI lineage: Bacteria > Pseudomonadati > Pseudomonadota > Gammaproteobacteria > Pseudomonadales > Pseudomonadaceae > Pseudomonas > Pseudomonas sp. 10S5. The sequence goes on along the minus strand of NZ_JASJVL010000011.1, from coordinate 60,525 downwards.
TGCCGGTAAATCGACCTTGTTATAACTTCCGGTAATCGATTTGCACACATGGCCCTTCATTTCTGTAATGACGTTATTTAGCGAGACGACCAAGGTTTGTTTTATTGTACAAATAATTAAGTCAATGAAAAATATCGTCTTTTTTTACTGGTGAAAAAATCGTCAGTTTAAACGCAGGCCCCGTATCACCTGCGTTAGCGAGGGTTTAAGGCGGGTTGTCCACTGAGTTATCCACAGCTTCTGTGGATTGTCCCAAGCGCTTGCTCTAGCTCGGGGGTGCCACGTGTTTTTTTACAAATCGGCATTATATAAATCGGAATCATTTTTTAAGAGGGAGACAGGTATAAATTTTCGCTATTAAGTCTTTGGGATGATTACCAATGTCGCACTGTGCTGGTGAATTTGGTTGTGGACTTTACTCCGTTGGAAAATAGCGTACAGTCGCGCGCTTTTATTCACGCCCGCGGCGGATATGAACCGCCGTGACCAAAAACGGCGGGTATCCTTGCCTGGCCCGTTCGATGATGGTGTTTTGGAGTTCTTATGGCTTTGGAGCTGACCAGCGTATGGCTAGGCCTGGGTGTGGCGGCGTTGCCATTATTGGCGCTTGCGTGGCAACTGCAGCGGCGGCTAGCTCGACAGCTCGTCGAGGCTGCCTTGCTTGACGAGCGCTTGATTACCGCGCAAATGGCGCAGGCCGGCCTCAATGCTCAACTTGACGCTTCTCGCGACGAAATCAGTGACTTGAGCCACGCTAACGCCGCAAAGCAAGCAGACCTTGCAGCTACGCGTCGCGAGGTTGAGCTATTGCAGCAGGACCGTGCCTTTGCGCGCGACGTTGCCCAAAACTGGAATCTGGAGAAAGCGAGTAAAGAGTCTGAGCTTCGACATCTGGGTGCGCGGTGTGCATCGCTGGACGCCGAGTTACGCGAGCAACAGGAAAGCCATCAGCAGCGCTTAAGCGATCTTCAAGGATCAAGGGATGAATTGCGTGCGCAATTTGCCGAATTGGCCAGCAAGATATTCGACGAACGGGAGCAGCGTTTTGCTGAAACGAGTCAGCAACAACTTGGGCAGTTGCTCAATCCGTTAAAAGAACGCATTCAGTTGTTTGAAAAACGCGTTGAGGAAAGTTATCAGCAGGAAGCGCGTGAGCGGTTTTCGCTTGGTAAGGAGCTGGAGCGTCTCCAGCAGCTGAATCAGCGTCTAAGCGATGAAGCTACCAACCTCACGCGCGCGCTCAAAGGGCAAAAAACTCAAGGTAACTGGGGCGAGCTGATTCTTGAGCGAGTTTTGGAACACGCTGGTTTGGAAAAAGGCCGTGAATATCAAACTCAGGTCAGCCTTAAAGGGCCGGACGGCGAGCGTTTTCAGCCGGATGTTTTGATTATGCTGCCTGGCGATAAGCAAGTAGTGGTAGACGCCAAGGTCAGCTTGACTGCGTATCAGCAATACGTATCAGCCGATGATGAGGAGATAGGCCAAGCTGCGCTGAAACAACACGTGCTGTCCTTGCGTAACCATGTCAAAGGCCTCTCAGGCAAGGATTACAAGCGTCTCGAAGGTCTGCACAGCCTAGATTTCGTCCTGCTGTTTGTGCCCATCGAGGCGGCCTTTTCTGCTGCGCTGCAAGCGGAGCCGAACCTGTTTCAAGAAGCGTTCGACCGTAATATCGTTATTGTCAGTCCGACTACCTTGCTTGCGACACTGCGCGTGATTGACAGCTTATGGAAGCAAGAGCGGCAAAGCCAGAACGCCCGCGAAATTGCAGAGCGTGCGGGCTGGCTCTACGACAAGTTTGTGTTGTTTATCCAGGACCTGGACGAAGTGGGCAATCGCTTGCAGCAACTCGATAAAGCCTACGGTGCAGCTCGTAACAAGCTGACTGATGGCCGGGGTAATCTGGTCAGCCGCAGCGAGCAATTGAAGTTGCTCGGCGCGCGCGCCAGTAAAAACCTTCCCGCTGATTTGCTGGAAAAAGCCATGACCGACGAAGACGGTGGACGGCAGTTGCCGGAGTGAAATGAAAATTGCTGAATTGCGGCTGTACTAGTCGACGAGTGGCTTAGTCGTTGAGACGTTATGTCACAAATTCTTCCCGCGACATTCGGAAGCAGGCGTAAAGTACGACATCGCACTATGATTAGTAAGACGCGGCAAGGCGTATGTCAGTCGCGGAGCATTTCCCTGAAGGGGGGCGTTATGAACAGTAAATTGCAAGAATGGCTCCATGATTTCGGCGTTGCCCTTGGCCTGATCGAGCGGCCAAAGCTACAGCCTATCCCGGTTCGTACGGATGAAGAGCGTCGGCGCCCTCGTCGATAGCTGCTCGGCATTCAATCGGTTCCGGTGAGTACCAGAATCACATCCACTAGAATTTGCAGCGTTAGGTATTCAGGCGCCTTGTGGATTCGGACTTTGATTCGGGTGGGAAAGACGATATCAAACTCGGATTCCAGTCGATCGAGCAGATCCTCGATCTCGGGGTGTTCCAACGCCAAGTCTTTGAGCGTTGCGTTTTCGTGAATTTCTTGCTTGTCAATTAGCATCACGCCCAGCGTGTTGTAGAGGTGTTGCTGAATATCTAGTCGCTCCATGACAATTCCGCTTCCGTCACTGACAGAAATGAGCCTCGTACTTTCCTGCCCAAGGCCCTCGTCAGTAAGGCTAGCTCACTCTGTGATTGTTGGCCGAGGCGCAGCAACCACAGGGTAACTCCAGGGGCTTTGCGCCTTAAATAGGCTGCGCGACGGCTGCCGGTCGCGGTGACAACAGGCTGACCACTACGAAACTGATCAGGCCCACCGATAAGCTGTAGTAAATCGGTGTGTTGGCATCGAATCCGTCCTTGAGCATAAAAGCCAACGCCGTCAAAAACCCGAGGACCATGCTGGTTATCGCGCCTGCGGTGGTCGCCCGTTTCCAGTAAATCGCACCAATCAATGGAACCAGCATGCCGCCTACCAACAGGTTGTAGGCTAGAGTCAGCGCGCTTATCACGTCATGAACTACCAGCGCAATAGCGAGTACTGCCAAGCCTGTCAACGCAGTGAACAGCCGGTTGACGCCCAGGCTCGATTGTCTGCCGCCACGCAAGCGTGGCAGCAGGTCTTCGGTCAGAGTGGTCGATGCTGCAAGCAGGCCAGCACTGGCGGTGGACATCATGGCCGCCAACGCAGCAGCGATCACCAAACCACGCACGCCATCGGGCAGTGAGACTTTAACAATGGCCGCAAAAGCGTTGTTAACATTGTCCAGATTGGGCAGTAAAACGTGGGCAGCCATGCCGATCAGCGCGCAGGCCAAGCCATAAAAAATGCAGTACACACCTGCGACGGTCCCTGCGTATTTGGCGATTTTGTCCGTGCGCGCAGTGAACACGCGCTGCCAGATGTCCTGGCCGATCAGGATTCCGAAAAAGTAAATCAAGAAGTAAGTGATGATCGTGTCCCAGCCAATAGTCGTCCAGCTGAAACTCGACGCTGGAAGCTTGGCCACCAACTGGTCCCAACCGCCAACGCGGTACAGGCAGATGGGTAATAGGATGAACATCAGGCCGACGGTCTTGATCACGAACTGGACAATATCGGTCAGAGTCAGTGACCACATGCCACCAATCGCCGAATACACCACCACCACGCCACCGCCGAGTAATACCGACACCCAAAATGGCAACCCGAATAACACTTGCATCACTGTGCCTATGGCCAGAATCGAGGTCACGCCGATCATCAGTGCATAGGCGAGCATGATCACTGCACTGGCCTGGCGGGCCGTCGCGTTGTAGCGTTTTTCCAACACTTGAGTGACGGTAAAAATGCGTAATTTAAGTAGCGGTTTAGCAAGAAACAAGTTGAGCGCGATAATGCCCAGGCCCAAGGCTGCGCATAGCCAAAAACCGGAAATCCCGTGGACGTAACCCAGGCGAACGGTGCCAACCGTTGACGCGCCACCGAGTACTGTGGCGGCCATCGTGCCCATATACAAAGTGGGGCCGAGGTTGCGTCCTGCGACCAAGTAGTCTTCGTGAGTTTTTGCTTTGCGCATACCGTACCAGCCGAGCACCAACATGCCGGCGGCATATATGAGGACAACGAAAATATCTAAAGCCATGGCAGGGTGTCTCCAATCATTATTTTTATAGTGGTTCGTCGACTGTCGAGCGCAGTCTTCATTCAGACGCCCCCGCCGGCAAATTGCTTGCATTCGAGGAAGCCCAGTCGATCGTGTAGCGGAATCAGGCTGTGATGTTTCAGCGGTGCGCTACGCCAGGCAACACGCAAAGCATTTCGTAAAGCAAGTTGGCGCCCAGCAATGAGGTATTACCGGTGGTGTCATAAGGCGGCGAGATTTCTACCAGATCGCATCCGACCAATTCAAGACCTTGGCAGCCCCGGATGATTTCAATGGCCTGAATTGTAGTCAAACCACCGATTTCAGGAGTGCCAGTACCTGGCGCCCAGGCCGGATCGATACCGTCGATATCGAAGCTGAGATAAACCGGGCCGCCCCCGACTTTTTCGCGGACTTCTTCCATCAGTTGGGACAGAGATTTGTGCCAGCACTCTTCGGCCTGGACCACGCGGAAGCCTTGTTTGCGACTCCAGTTGAAGTCTTCAGCGGTATATCCCTGAGCTCGCAAACCGATCTGAACAACCCGCTGACAATCGAGCAGGCCTTCTTCTACCGCGCGGCGGAACGTCGTGCCGTGAGCAATTTTCTCGCCGAACATATGGTCATTGACGTCAGCATGGGCGTCGATATGCACCAACCCGACTTTGCCGTGCTTTTTATGCATCGCCCGCAAGATGGGCAATGTGATGGTGTGATCGCCGCCCAGGGTCAGCGGGATGACATTGTGTTCGAGGATCTGGTCATAGGATTCCTCGATGATGCGTACGGCGTCCAGCAAATTGAAGGTATTGATCGCCACATCGCCGATATCGGCCACGGAAAGCGAATCGAACGGAGCAGCGCCAGTAGCCATGTTGTAGGGGCGAATCATCACGGACTCGGCACGAATTTCACGTGGCCCGAAGCGAGTGCCGGGGCGCAGCGACGTACCGATGTCAAGCGGGACGCCGATGAAAGCGGCATCCAAGCCAGCCGCCGACTGCAAGTGAGGTAAACGCATCATGGTGGCGATACCGGCGAAACGCGGCATTTCATTCCCGCCCAGTGGTTGGTGCAAAATCTTTTCCACAGGATTGCCTCATCGTTATTGTCGTGTAGGTTGATTGTGCAAAGGCTGGCCTGTGGAAAGAATCGCTGACGCAAAATACTTAGTTCAGAGAAATCGGAACTAACGCTAAACTAAGTCTGTTTTTTGGCCTCCTCACCTTAGATTCCACTCTCTTCTGTAGGAGTCTGGTACTCATTTGATCACGCCTACGGATTTTTAATGGCCAGCACGTTACCCGACCTGAAACTCCTGCGTATCTTCGCCAGCGTGGTGCGTCACCAGGGGTTTTCCAGCGCCCAGCAAGAACTTAACCTCTCTACTTCGGCCATTAGTACGTACATGAGCCAGCTAGAGACGGCCTTGGGTCTGATACTTTGCCATCGAGGGCGTGGCGGATTCAGTTTGACCAGCAAGGGCGAGTTGTTTCATCAGGAAACCTTGCGCCTGCTGGGTGAGCTTGAAGGTTTCGAGCAGTACGCGGCGTCCCTCAAGGGCGAGCTGCGCGGAACGCTTAATCTGGGCGTGATTGATTCCACCGTGAGTGATCGAGCGTTGCCCTTCGCCGAAGCTATTGGCGCCTACAGTCAAGAACACCCGGCCGTGCATTTACACCTGTCGGTTATGAGTCCGTATGAGTTGCAACTCGGTGTCCAGGACAATCGACTCGACCTGGCGATAGGCGCGTTCTCTACGCGAATGAGTGGACTGGTTTATCAGCCGCTCTATCGCGAGCAACACTGGCTTTATTGCAGCAACCGCCATCCCTTGTTTAGCGAGCGACGTGTTCCCGAGCCGGTCATCGCACAGCAGCGTATGGTTGGTCGGGGTTACTGGAGCCAAGCGGAGCTGGCGCGACACGGTTTCAAACACAGCGCAGCTACAGTGGAAAGTATGGAGGCCCAGCTAATATTGGTGCTGTCAGGCGCATACATTGGTTATTTGCCCGAGCACTATGCGCAAGCGTGGGCCGACTCAGGTCATCTACGGGTGCTGTTGCCCGCGACCTTTGGCTATCAGGCGCCGTTTTCGATGATTGTGCGCCGTGGCCGCAGCCGTGAGCCGTTGATCCAGACTTTCCGTGATCTGCTGAAAACGCAGCTCAATCAACAGCAGAGCTGAGAAATACTATGTCCCGTACCCAATGCGCTCGTTGTCTGCGTCCCGAGACTCACTGCCTGTGTACATTGATTCCGCAGCTCGACAGTCATACTAGAGTGCTGATTCTCCAGCATCCCAGCGAAGTAGGCCACGCCCTCAATACCGCCCGTCTAGCGGCGTTGGGACTCATCAATGCCGAGTTGGTTGTAGGCGAGGTATTCGATGATTTGCCGATATTGTTAGATCGGCCGGGTTACCACGCGCGGCTACTGTTTCCAGGGGAGGGTGCGCAGGCATTGGTCGCTTATCAGAATGTCGCAGAATATAAAGATGATCATCCACTGCTATTGGTCGTACCGGATGGCACGTGGCGCAAAGCGCGTAAGTTACTGCATATGAATCCTGCGTTAGCAGCGCTACCAAGGGTTACGATCGGGCAAGCCGTTGCCTCGCGCTATCGGCTGCGCAAAGCGCCAGATCCAAGTGCGTTATCGACCATAGAAGCCATCGCGCAGGCCCTCAATACGCTAGAGTCGCCCAAGACATTCACGCTGCTCTTACGGCCCTTCGATGCGTTGATCGACGGTCAAATTGCAGCAATGGGCGAAGATACTTATCAGCGCCACCACCTATAGCTTCAGCCGTTCAGTGATGACTGGCGGGCGGCCTTGGATTCGATCATCCGGTTGATATATGCCTCCGTCTCGCGTTCAGCATCAATACGAGTGAAGTAAGGGCCTTCCAGGGTATTTTCCCGGGTGCTGAAAAAGTACTTCCCATTAACCAACGAAACACGATCACTGCGGTAATGAACGGTAGGGATTGGGTCTTGCAAGCGCTTTCCGAACATGGTCGATATCCTGAGTCTGGACCTTCTGATAAGTCTAGTGGCTAAAACAGTAACTCGAAACTGGCCATTAGTGGCACAAAAGCGTCAAGCGGCCGCACGTCACAGAGAACGGAACACAGTTTTCGGGAATCTCCCCTCTCAACTGTCACTGTGTCGTTCGTTCATCCGCGCCTAGAATGGCGATCACTGCTGCATTTTCCGTTTTTGCCTTTACAGAGAGCACGCTCATGCATGTTTCATCTGGCCGATGGTTATATGGCTTGTCTTTGGCTCTTGTAACAGCGGTGCTGTGGGGCGTTCTGCCGGTGAAACTCAAGCAGGTACTCCAAGCGATGGACCCCATCACGGTGACGTGGTTCCGGCTTTTAGTCTCAGGGTCGCTGTTATTCATCTGGCTAGCATCGGTGAGGCGTTTGCCCAGCTTCAAACTCCTTGGCCGCAAGGGCAAGATTTTGTTGGCATTGTCTGTTTTTGGATTGGTTGGCAACTATGTGCTTTATCTGATCGGTTTAAGAATGCTCAGCCCTGGTACTACGCAGTTGGTTATTCAAGTAGGGCCGATCTTATTGCTCATCAGCAGCATTTTTCTGTTCAAGGAACGTTTCGGTATTGGCCAGGGGATCGGGCTGCTGGTGTTGTTGATGGGGTTTGGTCTGTTCTTCAACCAGCGCTTGGAGGAACTGTTGACCTCGTTAAGTGATTACACGGCGGGAATACTCACGGTATTACTGGCGTCAGCTGTCTGGACGTTTTATGGATTAAGTCAGAAGCAGTTGCTCACCGTCTGGAATTCACTGCAAGTGATGATGATCATTTACCTGTTTTGTGCGCTATTAATCACGCCTTGGGCACACCCGTCCGAAGCCTTGCAGCTTAGCCGGTTACAGGGTTGGTTATTGTTAGCGTGCTGCCTCAATACGTTGGTGGCATATGGCGCATTTGCCGAAGCGTTGGCGCATTGGGAGGCATCGCGAGTCAGCGCCACGCTGGCGCTGACGCCTCTGGTCACCCTCGCTTCAGTGGCAACTGCGGCTTGGTTATGGCCCGATTATGTGCAGGCAGAAGACCTAAACGGATTGGGTTACAGCGGAGCAGTATTGGTAGTGCTTGGCTCGGCACTCACCGCCCTAGGCCCTTCCTTGATCGCGGGCCTGCGGGCACGACGGGCGAGGTTGGCTGAGGCTTAAAGCAAAAAAAATGAGACGTGCCCTCTCTCACAGAGGGTACGCCGCATAACTTCAGTCATTACCCGCTCCCAGCATTTTTTCGGGGCGTACCCACGCATCGAACTCTGCTTGCGTCAGATACCCTAACGCTAACGACGCTTGGCGCAAGGTTAAACCCTCGCTGTAGGCTTTTTTAGCGATTTGCGCTGATTTATCGTAACCAATGTGCGGATTAAGGGCTGTCACCAGCATCAAACCACGCTCTAAGTGTTCAGCCATCTTCGCCGCATCAGGCTCCATGCCTGAGACGCAATGTTCCTGAAAGTTATTGCAGCCATCGGCTAACAAGCGAATCGACTGCAGGAGGTTGTGGATGATTACTGGCTTGAATACGTTTAACTGTAAATGGCCCTGACTGGCAGCGAAACCAATCGTGACGTCATTGCCCAGCACTTGGCAGGCGAGCATAGACAGCGCTTCACATTGGGTCGGGTTGACCTTGCCCGGCATGATCGAACTGCCAGGCTCGTTAGCTGGCAACTTGACCTCGGCAAGCCCGGCTCTTGGGCCAGAACCCAGCAAACGCAGATCGTTGGCGATTTTCATGAGTGTCACCGCCAAGGTTTTAAGCGCGCCAGACAATGCGGTCAGAGGTTCATGTCCTGCGAGGGCGGCGAACTTGTTCGGTGCTGTGACAAACGGTAAACCGGAAAGGGCGGCCAGTTCGGCAGCAACCGCCTCGGAAAATCCGTGCGGCGCGTTTAGACCGGTTCCTACGGCGGTGCCGCCTTGCGCCAATTCATAGACGGCGGGCAAGGTATGACGAATGGCTTTCGCTGAATAATCAAGTTGAGCCACATAAGCCGAAAGTTCTTGGCCAAAGGTGATCGGCGTCGCGTCCATCATATGAGTGCGGCCAGTCTTGACCAGCTTCATGTGCCGCGCTGATTGCTCGGCTAATCCATCGGACAATTGAACAATAGCGGGCAGCAGATGCTCATTTACTGCTTGCGCTGCGGCAATGTGCATCGCCGTCGGGAAGCAGTCGTTGGAGCTTTGCGAGCGGTTTACATGATCGTTCGGGTGTACCGGCATTTTACCGCCACGGCCGTTGCCGGCCAGCTCGTTAGCGCGTCCGGCAATAACTTCATTGACGTTCATATTGCTTTGGGTGCCGCTGCCGGTTTGCCAGACCACTAACGGGAATTGTTCATCCAGCTGGCCATCTAGCACTTCGTCAGCGGACTGTTCGATCAGGCGAGCAATGTCAGCAGGCAGGCTACCGTTGCGGTCATTGACCCGTGCGGCCGCTTTCTTGATCAGGGCCAACGAGTGCAACACCGCGAGCGGCATGCGCTGGTCGCCAATAGCGAAGTTGATCAACGAGCGTTGAGTCTGGGCGCCCCAGTAAGCATCATCGGGGACGTCGATCTGACCAATGCTGTCGGTTTCGATACGGCTCATCGGGCTTGCTCCTCTAGGCTGTTTGCGCAGTTTAGGCTTAGTTAATCCTCATGGGTTCCCTCGATGGCCTTTTTAGCCCCCAACTAACCACTCAGGCAGTCAGGGGTTGAGCCACACGCTGACATGAGCGCAGAATGTCCGGCCTTGGGGTTATGCCTCGCCTGCTAGATGATAAAGGACACTCGATGACCCGTCTTCGTGCCATCTGTACTGCGGTTGCTCTGGTATGCGCCAGCGGCCAGGTTTTTGCCGATACCGCTAGCCACAACGCCAGTGCCGAAACTTTCCTCAAGCTGGCTCATGCCGACAAGCTTGGCACCCCGGTGTACATGCAAGTTCAGCAGATGTTCCAGCAGCGCTTTGATGAATCCAAAGCCCCAGCGGCGAAAAAGGCTCTGCTTGAGACTTACCAGGCCAAGGCCAATGCTGCATTGGATCAGTCCATCGGTTGGGACAAGCTCAAGCCTGATATGGTCAAGCTTTACACCGCTAACTTTACTGAAGGCGAATTGAAGGAGCTGGTTGCGTTTTATCAGTCCCCGTTGGGCAAGAAAGTGCTGACTAAAATGCCTGAGCTGACTCAGCAATCGGCTCAGTTGACTCAAGGCAAGCTGGAAGCCGCCGTGCCTGTTGTCAATAAGCTGCTAGCCGACATGACCAATGAGCTGGACCCGAGCAAGAACGCCGTTGCTCCTCCTGCACCCGCCAAAAAGCCTTAAGCGAAGCCTGACGACATGACCATGCAGCAGCGAATAGAAGCCACGCTGGCCGCCTTTCAGCCGCAGCACTTGAAAGTGCTTGATGAAAGCCACATGCACAGTCGTGGCTTGCAGACTCATTTCAAGGCAGTGCTGGTCAGCGATCAGTTCACTGGCTTGAATGCGGTCAAACGCCACCAGAGGGTCTATGCCGCGCTGGGCGATTTGATGGGCGAGTTCCATGCGTTGGCGTTGCACACCTATACGCCTGAAGAATGGGCAAAGATCGGTGCCGCACCCGATTCACCCACCTGTGCCGGTGGAGGGCACTCAGGGTGAAGGGAGTGCAGAAACTTTGTTAGAATCTTGATCGCGCCGCTTAGTCGGCGCTTTTTTTATATCGGGTCGGCTCTTTGCGAGAGCACCCACCTGGAGACGCAACATGACTCAAAAAATTGTCGTGGCGGCACTGTATAAATTCGTCACGCTCACTGATTACGTTGACCTGCGCGAGCCCTTGCAGCAAGCAATGGTCGACAACGGCATCAAGGGCACCTTGCTCATCGCCGAAGAAGGCATCAATGGCACCATTTCCGGTAGCCGTGAAGGCATCGACGGCTTGATGGCCTGGCTGAAAAATGATCCGCGCATGGACGATATCGATCACAAAGAATCTTATTGCGACGATCAGCCGTTCTACCGGACCAAGGTCAAGCTCAAGAAAGAAATCGTCACGCTCGGCGTTGAGGGTGTTGACCCGAACAAACAGGTCGGAACCTACGTCGACCCTGAAAACTGGAATGCGCTAATCAGCGACCCTGAAGTTCTGCTGATCGATACCCGCAACGACTATGAAGTATCGATTGGCACCTTTGAAGGCGCCATTGACCCGAAGACTACTAGCTTTCGTGAATTCCCGGCTTACATCAAAGCTCACTTCAATCCGGCCAAACACAAGAAAGTCGCGATGTTCTGCACCGGCGGCATTCGCTGTGAAAAAGCTTCGAGCTACATGCTCAGCCAAGGCTTTGATGAGGTCTATCACCTCAAGGGTGGCATCCTTAAATATCTGGAAAAAGTCCCGCAAGAAGAAAGCCAGTGGCGCGGTGACTGCTTTGTTTTCGACAATCGCGTTACCGTGCGCCACGACCTGACTGAAGGTGATTACGACCAATGTCACGCTTGTCGGACGCCGATCAGCATTGATGAACGCAACAGTGAACACTATTTGCCGGGTATTAGTTGCCCGCACTGTTGGGATAACTTAAGCGAGAAAACCCGACGCAGCGCTATTGATCGTCAGAAGCAGATCGAACTGGCCAAAGCGCGAAACGAGCCACATCCCATTGGTCGCAATTACCGTCTTCCAACCGAGGCTTAAGCCATGCAAGCGCGGCTGCTTTATGTCATGGATCCAATGTGTTCCTGGTGCTGGGGCTTCGCCCCGGTAGCACAAGCCCTGATGCAGCAAGCACAAACGGCGGGCGTGGAGCTGCACCTGGTGGTGGGTGGTTTACGCACAGGTAGTGGCGCAGCGCTGGAGCCGACCGCGCGGCGCTACATTCTTGAACACTGGCAAGCTGTGGCAGACACCACCGGTCAGCCGTTTCGTTTCGAAGGCGCGTTGCCTACAGGGTTTGTTTATGACACCGAGCCGGCGTGCCGCGCCGTAGTGGCAGCACGAAGCCTAGATCCACACTGTGCCTGGATTTTGGCTAGATTAATTCAGCAGGCCTTTTATACCCAGGGCCGCGACGTCACTCAGGCTTCGGTTCTGGTGGAATTAGCCGATCAGGCCGGTTTGCCGCGCATCGTGTTCGCTGAGGCGTTTGATAGCGTCGAACAACTCACCGCCACCGCTGCGGATTTCACGTGGGTACAAGACTTGGGTATTGCGGGCTTTCCGACCTTGCTTGCCGAGCATAATGGTCAGTTGGCGTTGTTGACCAATGGCTATCAGCCTCTTGAGGCATTGGCTCCGCTATTGGGTCGTTGGTTGGAGCGTGCAGCCTGTGCCTGAGCAGTCGGTTCACCCCCAATCCTCACCGCGTACCGATCGATTAAGCTGGGCCGAAATTCGTCGACTGGCACTGCATCACCGCAAAGCGCTGTGGATTGCCAATGGCGTAGCTGTGCTGGCAACGTTATGCAGCGTGCCGATTCCGTTGCTGTTGCCGTTGTTGGTCGATGAAGTACTGCTCGGGCACGGCGACTCAGCCCTCAAGTTCATGAATCACGTGCTGCCGGAGGGGCTTCAACAAGCGATTGGTTACATCGGCCTGATGTTGTTGGTCACGTTTACTTTGCGTCTGGGTTCGCTGGTATTCAACGTTGTGCAGGCGAGGCTATTTGCCCGACTAGCCAAAGATATTGTCTATCGGATTCGCATTCGTCTGATCGAACGCCTCAAGCGCATCTCTCTCGGCGAATATGAAAGTCTGGGCAGTGGCACGGTGACCACGCACTTAGTGACCGACCTTGACACCCTGGATAAGTTTGTCGGCGAAACCTTGAGCCGCTTTCTAGTGGCCATGCTGACGCTGGTAGGCACGGCAGGCATTCTGTTATGGATGCATTGGCAATTGGCGTTGCTGATTTTGCTTTTCAATCCACTGGTAATCTACGCCACAGTCCAGCTGGGCAAGCGCGTTAAACACCTGAAAAAACAGGAAAACGATAGCACTTCGCGTTTCACCCAGGCGTTGACTGAAACCCTGGATGCCATTCAGGAGATTCGGGCTGGCAACCGCCAAGGTTATTTTCTCGGCAGGCTGGGTATGCGGGCGAAGGAAGTGCGCGATTACGCTGTTGCCTCACAATGGAAAAGCGATGCCTCCAATCGAGCGAGCGGCCTGTTATTTCAGTTCGGAATCGATATTTTTCGCGCGGCAGCGATGCTCACAGTGCTGTTCTCTGATCTTTCAATTGGCCAGATGTTGGCGGTGTTCAGTTATCTATGGTTCATGATTGGACCGGTTGAACAGCTGCTCAATCTGCAGTATGCCTACTACGCTGCAGGAGGGGCGCTGACGCGGATCAATGAGCTGCTTGCGCGTGCTGATGAACCTCAATACCCCGGTGGCGGTGATCCGTTCACAGGGCGCGAAACGGTTGGCATCGAGGTGCGCAACCTGACATTCGGTTACGGCGAAGAGCCGGTGCTGAATCAGTTGAAGCTGTCCATTGCACCGGGAGAAAAAGTAGCAATCGTCGGTGCCAGCGGTGGTGGTAAAAGTACCTTGGTGCAACTGTTGCTGGGGCTGTACACCGCGCAATCAGGCAGTATCCGTTTCGGTGGTTTGACTCAGCAGGAAATCGGTTTCGAAACGGTGCGCGAGCATGTGTCGGTGGTCTTGCAACATCCTGCGCTGTTCAATGACAGCGTACGCGCCAACTTGACTATGGGCCGCGAGCGCACGGATGACGCCTGTTGGCGGGCGTTGGAAATCGCGCAGCTCGATGTAACTATCCAGGGCTTGCCCCAAGGGCTGGATAGCGTTCTGGGCCGCTCAGGGGTGCGTTTATCCGGTGGTCAGCGGCAACGACTGGCCATTGCCCGGATGGTATTGGCCGACCCCAAAGTGGTGATCCTTGATGAGGCTACTTCGGCCCTCGATGCCGCTACCGAATACAATTTGCATCAAGCCCTGTCCCGCTTTCTTAACGGACGCACAACATTAATCATTGCGCATCGCTTGTCCGCGGTTAAACAGGCGGACCGCGTATTGGTTTTTGATGGAGGGCGAATCGTTGAGGAGGGCGACCATCAACAGTTGATCGCTGACGGCGGGTTGTATGCAAAACTTTACGGCCATCTACAGCAAATCTGATACCGGAAATCACGCATCCCGACGTCGTTTTTATGAAAGCATTGATATACCGAACTTTTTCAAACTTCTTATATTCTTACCTTTAGGCTGATCACTCTTGATGCGGCGGTAGCGTGTGTCAAATTTGAGATAAAAACATCCTTGGTGTTGTCTCTTTTTAACCTAAGCTCACTTAGTTTTTTGCTGTTGCATGGTGGGTAGTCAGGAACGCTTATTAAGGGAATCCATGAAGCAAAAGCTGATTCTTGAGCCTCGATTATTGGGCATTGTTTGGCCCTTTATTGCAGTTGTGCTTTTTCAGGCGCTTCTAGGGTGCGTGAGCTTGTACACGTTATCGGCCGTCCGGGGCTATGTTGCGGGCGAAAGCCTTTGGTCCAAAGGGCAAAAGGACGCCATTTATTACTTGAATTTGTATGCCAGCGGCGGGGATGAACAGAGCTACCTTAGATACAAAGAGGCGATTGCTATTCCTCAGGGTGGTCATGACTTGCGCGTGGCACTTGAACGACCGATTCCAGACCTGGCGGCTGCCCGTGCCGGCCTACTGCAAGGGGGAAATCATCCCGATGATGCAATGAGCATCATTTGGCTTTATTTGAATTTTCGCCATTTCAGCTACCTTGAAAAAGCCATCGAGCTATGGAAGGTCGGTGATGGGTATCTGGTGCAATTGGATGCTATTGCCCAGCAGATGCATAGCAGCCTTACGCAAAGTAATGCCAGCGCCGCTGCCGTTTCTGGTTGGAAGTCGCAAATTAACGCCATCAACGAAGAGGTAACGCCAGCGGCTAAAGCGTTTAGCGATGCTCTAGGGGAGGGGTCGCGGTTTATTCTGCGATTGCTGTTGATCACAAACTTAGCCACCGCCGTGGTGTTGATTCTGCTGGCTCTACTGCGGGCCCACAAACTGTTGGCGCAGCGACAAGCGTTTGCCAGCGCTTTACAGCAGGAAAAAGAACGCGCTCAAGTCACGCTCGAATCGATTGGCGATGGGGTCATTACTACCGATGTAGAAGGCTCAATAGCTTATATGAATCCGGCTGCCGAGCAATTGACACATTGGAAGAGTGATCAGGCTCAAGGTTTGCCGTTGGCCGCACTGTTCAACGTGTTGGACGAAAACGATCAGAAAGACAGTTTCACACTCATCGAGCACATCCTCAGTGGCACGCTAAGTGGCGGCAGTGAGCATTCTCGACTGATTCAACGGTTGGATGGCAGCACGGTGTCGGTGGCGCTGGTCGGTTCATCGATTCAAACGGAAGGCAAGACTAGCGGCACTGTACTAGTACTGCATGATATGACGCAGGAGCGGCAGTACATTGCTAATTTGTCTTGGCAGGCAACTCACGATGCATTGACCGGACTGGTTAACCGGCGTGAATTTGAGTTTCGACTAGAACAGACCCTCAATAATCTTTCGCGCCAGTCCGGACGTCACACGCTGATGTTCCTCGATCTTGATCAATTCAAACTGGTAAATGACACCAGCGGACACGCAGCCGGGGACGAGTTGCTTAGACATATTTGTGCACTGCTGCAACAGGGGCTGCGTGAAGGTGACACGTTGGCGCGGTTGGGTGGCGATGAGTTCGGTATTCTTCTAAAGAATTGCCCCTCTGATGTAGCTGAAAAAATTGCCGAGTCCCTGCGTCAGACAGTACAAAGTCTGCATTTTGTTTGGAAGGGCCGACCTTTTGTGACGACGGTCAGTATCGGTTTAGTCAATATTGCCCAAAGCCCCGCTACGCTAGAAGGCTCATTACGTGCGGCTGACATGGCGTGTTATATGGCCAAGGAAAAAGGTCGCAACCGGGTGCAGGTTTATCATGCGGATGACTCTGAACTGTCTTTACGTGTCGGTGAGATGGCCTGGATTCAAAGGTTACACATGGCGCTGGAAGAGAACCGGTTCTGTTTGTATTCCCAAGAAATTGCAAACTTAGGGGGTGTTACCGAGCACGCAGGTGGACATATTGAAATTCTTCTGCGATTGCACGATGAAACCGGGCGCATGGTGCTGCCAGATAGTTTTATACCAGCGGCGGAGCGTTATGGTCTTATGACAACGTTGGACCGCTGGGTGGTTCGAAACGTGTTTAAGATCATTTCCCAGTGCTTGCACGAGAATAAACACAGCGGCCCCATGGCTATGTGTGCCATCAACCTGTCAGGGACCAGCATCGGAGACGATGCCTTTCTTGGATATCTGAAGGCGCAATTTGACACTTATCAAATACCCCCCGATCTGATTTGTTTTGAAATTACCGAAACCAGTGCAATCTCTGATTTGGGCAGCGCCATCCGATTTATTAATGAATTAAAAGGTTTAGGTTGCCTGTTTTCGCTTGATGACTTTTGTGCTGGGATGTCGTCGTTCGCGTACCTTAAACATTTGCCTGTAGACTTTCTTAAGATAGACGGCAGCTTTGTTAAAGACATGCTTGATGACCCGATTAATCGAGCCATGGTTGAAGTGATCAACCATATTGGTCATGTTATGGGGAAAAGGACAATTGCCGAATTTGTTGAGACGCCGCAGATCGAGCAGGCACTGCTTGAGATTGGCGTTGATTTTGCACAAGGCTACATTATTCAACGCCCGCAATTGTTTACGTGTGAAAGTCTGCATTCTAGGCCAGTCAGGCCTGCTCCTTTGATGTTTCGGGCGCCCGGGATTTTTCGCTAAACATAGTGCTGGTGGGACTACCCCACATAAAAAAGGAGCCCTAACTGTGATCGATACCTTTAACCGAACCGGTCCTCTCATGGAAGCAACCAGCTACCCAGGCTGGGCACAGCAATTGATTAAAAATTGCAGTGATGCCAAGCGCCGGGTGGTAGAACATGTGCTTTATCAACGGATGCGTGACGGCTGTCTTAGTCCTCAAACCATGCGCCAATATTTGATTGGCGGCTGGCCAGTGGTCGAGCAGTTTGCCGTCTATATGGCACAAAATCTGGCCAAAACCCGTTTCGCCCGTCACCCCGGTGAAGACATGGCGCGTCGCTGGTTGATGCGTAATATTCGGGTGGAGCTCAATCATGCTGATTATTGGGTGAACTGGAGTCTCGCGCATGGCGTTAGTTTGGGAGATTTGCAGGCTCAGCATGTGTCGCCGCAGTTGCATGCACTCAGCCATTGGTGCTGGCACACCAGCGCATCGGATTCGTTGATTGTTGCGGTTGCCGCCACCAACTACGCCATCGAAGGTGCCACTGGCGAGTGGTCAGCGATCGTTTGTTCCAGCGATGCCTATGCTGCGGGTTTCCCGGAAGACCAGCGCAAGCGCGCAATGAAGTGGCTGAACATGCACGCGCAGTATGACGATGCACACCCGTGGGAGGCGTTGGAAATTATTTGCACGCTGGCCGGCAATAACCCAACTGTTCAGCTGCAGACAGAGCTGCGCCAAGCCGTCACCAAAAGCTACGAGTACATGTTCCTGTTTCTAGAGAGCTGCATGCAGCAGGAAATGACGCCACAGCTGCGCGAGAATATGGCATTGGTTGAAACCGATTAGGCATTTGCATCGCTGGAGGCACATCCAACGGCTAGCAGGTTAAACGCGCGGGGCAACCGGTGCTTAACCTGCCATCTCCAGGCGATTACGCCCTTCGCGCTTGGCCACGTACAAAGCACTGTCAGCTCTGAGCTGAAGGCTGGTGGCCGATTCAGCTGGTAACAAGGCTGCACCTCCGAGGCTGACCGTCAATTTGATCGGATGATCGGGTGAACACGTCAGTTGCTGCGCTGCCTGGCGTAGCCGTTCGCCTACCATCGCTGCGGCTTCGCGGTCCGTGTTAGAGAGCACGATAAAAAACTCTTCCCCGCCAAACCTGAATACCCTATCGACATTGCGTAACTGACTTTTGATTGAACCTGCTACGGCTTTAAGGACCTCATCGCCAACGGCGTGCCCATGCATGTCGTTTACCCGCTTGAAGTGATCAATGTCGAGCATCAGCACCGACAGCGAACCTTTATGCCGAATCGCCAGTTCGATCTCTCTAGCTAAGGTCTGATCCATGGCGACGCGATTACCCGTATTTGTAAGCGGGTCGCGCAGGGCACTTTGGGTCGCTGAGCGATAAAGCAGGGCGTTGCGCAGGGGGAACAGCAAACTGGGAAGCAATGATTCTATTTGCGTCAGTTCGAGTTCCAAGAAACGGTGGCTGCGTTGAAACACCAGTTCACCTAGGTGTTCACCTTCGCTGCTCAATGTGTAACTCGCAAAATGATGGGCACGTTCACCCATTTTCAGATGCAGGTCAGATGAACGATGCCCATAGGTCAGACCATCGAGGGCAATCAAGCGTTTAATACCGCGAAAAAAAATCGTCAGAATTTTTTCTGCATCTAGACTCGTTTGCAGTTGAAGACCTAATTGTTGGCGTAGTTCAGTAACGTCAATAGGGGGCAGCGCTGCACTCTGCAACTGACAAAAGCCCAGACGTTGCAATTTAGCATGGTCAAAATCGATTGCGCGGGGCTGGGTGGCTAAGCTCATCTTTACACTCCTAAAACAGATAAGGCCGTGTTTAATGGTCTTTCTTAGAGCGAAAGTCGTGCCAATCAGTTCACTTAAATAAAACGAATAGAATACAGTGACTTAACGTCCCATGATGAGACGCGTCCGGTGAAACACGACGTTAATTTGACTTAAGAATCCACCCTTTAATACAGCTGCCCGGCTAGAGACATAAATCCGTCGGTGGGCGGGCAGCGTTTGCGGTTAACGCACCTCAGCTTACTGAGCGTCGAAGGCCTGACCGTTGATGCCTCTACTGTCTGGACCCATCAAATACAGATACACCGGCATGATGGCTTCGGGGGCGGGATTATCGTTGGGGTTTTCACCCGGATAAGCGTGGGCCCGCATGCTGGTACGCGTGGCACCGGGGTTGATGCTGTTGGACCGAACTGGCGCGACGTTTTCAAGCTCATCAGCCAAGGTTTGCATCAGACCTTCGGTGGCAAACTTGGATACGCCGTAGCCGCCCCAGTAAGCGCGTCCTTTGCGTCCGACGCTGCTTGACGTGAAGATGACTGACCCGTCGGCGGATAACTTAAGCAGTGGCAGCAGCGTACTGGTAAGCATGAACATGGCATTGACGTTGACGTGCATAACACGCATGAAATTTTCGCCAGACAGCTGCTCTATAGGCGTTCGCGGGCCAATGATCGATGCGTTGTGCAACAAGCCGTCCAAATGACCGAACTCAGTTTCGATCATCGCAGCCAACTCATCGTATTGATGCGGCAGGGCCGTTTCGAGGTTAAAGGGGATAACCGCTGGCTGAGGATGGCCCGCCGCTTCGATTTCGTCGTAGACCTGGGTCAGATTGGCTTCGGTCTTGCCCAGCAACAGAACAGTGGCGCCATGTGCCGCATACGTTTTGGCGGCAGCGGCCCCTATGCCCCGACCTGCGCCGGTTACCAGGATTACCCGGTCCTTGAGCAGTGCAGGGCGTGCAGAATAATCAAACATGAAAAACCTCAGTGGAAAATATACAAATCCAGATAGACCGGGTTGCCTTCATACGCGACGGGGTCAGCAGCTACATAGGGCGTTGTCGAGCACTTTGCGCAGATCCAAAGGGTGGTCGACCACGATGTCGGCGCCCCAATGATTTGGATTGTCGTGCGGATGAATGTAGCCATAGCGGACTGCCGCCGTCTTGGTTCCAGCGTCGCGGCCCGATTCGATATCGCGCAGGTCGTCGCCGACAAACAGGACGCTGGCAGGGTCCAGGTCGAGCATCTGGCAAGCAAGTATCAGCGGCTCTGGGTGAGGCTTGCTATAAGTGACATGGTCGGGACAAATGAGGATGGCCGAACGGTCAGCCAAGCCCAGTTGCTCCATGATAGGTCGAGCAAATCGCAAAGGTTTGTTGGTCACCACGCCCCAGATCAGATTGGCTTTTTCGATGTCAGCCAACAGTTCGGCCATGCCATCGAACAGTTTGCTATTTACAGCGCAGTCAATTTGATAGCGTTCGAGAAACTCCAGACGCAATGCTTCGAATTCAGGTGCGGTCGGGGAAAGCGCGAAAGTGGCTGCAACCATTGCCCTGGCGCCACCGGAGATTTCATCACGAATCAGCTTGTCCGCCACCGGCGCAAAACCTCGGTCAGCTAACATGCTCTGGCAGATCGCGATGAAATCCGGCGCGGTATCGAGCAGGGTGCCGTCCATGTCGAATAAAACCGCTCTCAAACGCATGGAGTTATGCCTCTCGGAGGGTCTGGATCATGTAGTTGACGTCGACGTTGGACGCCAGCTTGTAATGCTTGGTCAGAGGGTTGTAGGTCAGGCCAATGATGTCCTTGACCTGCAAACCCGCCTCGCGACTCCAGGCGCCCAGTTCCGACGGGCGGATAAATTTCTTGAAGTCGTGAGTGCCGCGCGGCAACAAGCCCATAATGTATTCGGCGCCAACAATGGCAAACAGGAACGCCTTGGGATTGCGGTTCAGGGTGGAGAAGAAGACTTGGCCGCCGGGCTTGACCATACGAAAGCAGGCACGAATGACTGATGACGGGTCAGGTACGTGTTCCAGCATTTCCAGGCACGTCACGACATCAAACTGTTCGGGCATTTCGTCGGCGAGATCTTCGGCGGTGATCTGGCGGTAATCTACGGTCACTCCCGACTCCAACTGGTGCAAGCGCGCCACGGCCAGGGGTGCTTCACCCATGTCTATCCCCATCACTATGGCGCCGCGCTGGGCCATGGCTTCGCTGAGGATACCGCCGCCGCAACCGACATCCAACACGGTTTTGCCAGCCAGATTAACGCGTTCGTCGATCCAGTTGACCCGCAGCGGATTGATGTCATGCAGCGGTTTGAATTCGCTGTTGCGGTCCCACCAGCGATGGGCCAATGCTTCGAATTTGGCGATTTCTGCGTGGTCGACGTTGCTCATGGGTAATCCTCAAAAACTCGATTCTTTCGTCCTGTCCGGGCAATTAGACCCGCACGGTCATTGTTCGATCTGGCTTTGATGCCCCGATATTCGCTGGCCCCAAGCCTTAGCGGTTTCACACAGAGCCTGTTCATCCATGCGTGTCAGGCGTTTGTCATCAAGCAACTGTCTGCCGGCAACCCACACATGGGTCACACAATCGCGGCCGGTAGCATAGATGAGCTGCGACACCGGATCATATACCGGTTGTTGGGCTAG
The DNA here is from genome assembly GCF_035019745.1 of Pseudomonas sp. 10S5. Lineage (NCBI taxonomy): Bacteria > Pseudomonadati > Pseudomonadota > Gammaproteobacteria > Pseudomonadales > Pseudomonadaceae > Pseudomonas > Pseudomonas sp. 10S5. Next base: position 39,049 of record NZ_JASJVL010000011.1, on the reverse strand, counting down.
CCCAGATAGGTCGAACGCGACGATATCGGCGGCTTTGCCGATTTCCAATGAGCCTGTCTCAGACTGAATGCCCATGGCCCGTGCGCCATTGAGCGTCGCCATGCGCAAGGCCCGGTGGGCATCCAGTGCGGTCGCCGAGCCGGCGACTGCTTTGGCCAGCAAGGCCGCAGTGCGTGTTTCGCCCAGCAAGTCCAAATCATTGTTGCTGGCAGCGCCGTCCGTACCGATGGCGACATTGATGCCCGCCTGCCACAGCCGTTCTACCGGACAAAAGCCGCTAGCCAGTTTCAGGTTCGATTCGGGGCAATGAATCACGCTGGAATTACTTTCTACCAGCAAGGCGAGGTCTTCGTCGCTGACTTGGGTCATGTGCACCGCTTGAAAGCGTGGACCCAAGAGGCCAAGTCGGTTCAGGCGCGCGAGCGGCCGCTCATCAAGTTGCTCAACGGATTGTTCTACTTCAAAGGCGGTCTCATGCATGTGCATATGAATCATCGCATCGAGTTCGTCAGCGAGGACGCGAATTTTTTCCAGATTGTCATCGCAGATGGTGTACGGCGCGTGGGGGCCAAAAGCGATTTTGATCCGCGGATGGAGTTTTAGATCGTTGAACAGCTCGACGCCTTTGTGCAGCGCTTCATCCGTGGTACGTGCGCCAGGAATAGGGAAATCCAGTATCGGCACAGTAATTTGAGCGCGGATACCACTATTGTGCACACGCTCGCTGGCCACGTGCGGGTAAAAGTACATGTCAGAAAAGCACGTGATGCCGCCTTTAAGTTGCTCGGCGATTGCCAGGTCGGTGCCGTCACGGACAAACGCCTCATCGACCCATTTGGCTTCGGCGGGCCAAATATGGTTTTCCAGCCAAGTCATCAGCGGCAAGTCGTCAGCCAAGCCGCGAAACAGGGTCATTGCGGCATGCCCATGAGCATTGATCAGGCCGGGGCTGAGCAGCATTCCCGGCAGTTCACGGACCTCGAGAACGTTTTGTTTAAGCGCTTCAGCTCGCGGGCCAATGTAGACGATAAGGCCATCGCGAATGCCCAGCCCATGTTCTTTAAGCACCACGCCAGCAGGTTCGACCGGCACCAGCCAAGTGGGCAAGAGCAGCAGGTCGAGGGGGGTGGCAGCGTTGGGCATGGCGGGCATCCGTGGCTTGGTTTTCTTTATATAGCGGGGTAGACACACAAGCGGCAAAGTATACCCGAGCGTCTTGACGGACGGCTCGCTATAATCGGCGGTTTTTGACTTCTAGTTTTTTGTTTTTTGTTTCTTGAGTATGGGGTGAGAGATGCGCGATCGACTATTGGCTGCAGAGAAAGTGAAAGCCATCGATTGGCAGGACGACGCCCTGCATTTGCTTGATCAGCGTGCGCTTCCGTTTGAGGAAACCTGGCACGCCTACACAACGGCAGCTGGAGTCGCAGAGGCGATTCGCTCAATGGTCGTACGCGGCGCGCCAGCGATTGGTATCTGTGCGGCGTACGGCATTGTGTTGGCGGCACGGCAGCGGATAGCCGAAGGCGGCGACTGGGCCATGGCATTGGTAGCAGATTTTACGGTACTCGCCAATTCACGCCCCACGGCGGTCAATCTTTTCTGGGCGCTCAACCGTATGCGCGATCGCTTGGCGCGACTCAAGGGCAATGAATCGGCGCTGGCTGCTTTGGAAGCCGAAGCAGTGGCCATCCACCTCAGCGACCGCGAAGCCAACTTGACCATGGCTCAGCTCGGTGCCGATCTGATTCGCAAGCATCAGGGCAACCTACAAACCGTGTTGACTCACTGCAATACTGGCGCGCTGGCCACGGGTGGTTTTGGCACTGCGCTGGGCGTTATTCGAGCAGCGCACCTTGAAGGCATGATCGAACGCGTCTATGCCGATGAAACCCGGCCGTGGTTGCAAGGTTCGCGATTGACCGCTTGGGAATTGGCTAACGAAGGGATTCCGGTCACCGTCAACGCCGACTCGGCGGCTGCGCATCTGATGAAAACCAAAGGGATTACCTGGGTCATCGTCGGTGCCGACCGCATCACCGCCAATGGCGACGTGGCAAACAAAATCGGCACTTATCAACTGGCCGTCGCAGCGATGCACCATGGGGTGCGTTTTATGGTAGTCGCGCCAAGTTCAACCATCGACATGACCCTCGAAAGCGGCGATGACATTCCTATCGAAGAGCGTGACGGTCGAGAACTGCTGGAAGTTGGTGGCCAGCGTGTAGGGGCTGATGTTGACGCTTTCAACCCGGTCTTCGATGTCACCCCGGCCGATTTGATTGACGCCATCGTTACCGAAAAAGGCATCGTCGAGCGGCCAGATACTGCAAAAATGGCGCTACTTATGTGCCGCAAGCGGCTGCATTGAGTGCGCCCCAGGAGCCAGCGGGTGGTGAGCTTTTGAAGCCGTGTGGAGGCAGGCCTGTCGACAACAAGTGGCGCTGCAGAGGTTAAGCCCTTCATTGATAGGCTCCAAGCCCCTCAGAGGCGCTATAAAGGCCGATCACTCATCGATTAGTGGTTGGGCAGGTTTTCAAGGGATAGGTCCCTGATCGCCATTGTGATAATATCCGGCGGTTCCCAAGGTCGCGCGATGCGCCTGCCTTTAATGCGCAGATCCATGGCACAACTCGTTAATTTGCCGTAAGTCGCTGCATGGCAAACGCCTGCAGCGGCTAGCTTCGTTCTTCCCGCATGGATGACGAAGTTTCACCAGAAAAAGGAATCAGGCTTCTCATGGGCGAACTGGCCAAAGAAATCCTCCCGGTCAATATCGAAGACGAGCTGAAACAGTCCTACCTCGACTACGCGATGAGCGTCATCGTCGGTCGAGCATTGCCGGATGCGCGCGACGGCTTGAAGCCTGTGCATCGGCGTGTACTGTTCGCAATGAGCGAATTGGGTAACGATTGGAACAAGCCGTACAAGAAATCTGCTCGTGTGGTCGGCGACGTTATCGGTAAGTATCACCCGCATGGCGACACTGCCGTTTACGACACGATCGTACGGATGGCGCAGCCATTTTCCCTGCGCTACTTGCTGGTAGACGGTCAAGGCAACTTCGGTTCGGTCGATGGCGATAACGCTGCGGCCATGCGATACACCGAAGTGCGCATGACAAAGTTGGCCCACGAACTGCTGGCCGACCTGCATAAAGAAACCGTGGACTGGGTGCCGAACTACGACGGCACCGAGATGATCCCTGCGGTCATGCCGACCCGCATTCCCAACCTGCTGGTCAACGGCTCCAGCGGCATCGCCGTGGGCATGGCGACCAACATTCCGCCGCACAACCTCGGTGAAGTCATCGACGGTTGCCTGGCGCTGATCGATAACGCTGACATCACCATTGATGAGCTGATGCAGTTCATCCCCGGTCCTGACTTCCCGACTGCCGCGATCATCAACGGTCGCGCCGGTATCGTCGAAGCCTATCGCACCGGTCGCGGGCGCATTTACATGCGTGCGCGCTCAATGATCGAAGACATCGACAAGGTCGGTGGTCGTCAGCAAATCGTTATTACTGAATTGCCGTACCAGTTGAACAAGGCCCGTCTGATCGAGAAGATCGCTGAGCTGGTCAAAGAGAAGAAGCTCGAAGGTATTACCGAACTGCGCGACGAGTCTGATAAAGACGGTATGCGCGTCGTGATCGAACTGCGTCGTGGCGAAGTGCCTGAGGTTGTACTTAACAACCTCTACGCCCAAACCCAGCTGCAAAGCGTTTTCGGTATCAACATTGTTGCGTTGATCGATGGCCGTCCACGGATCCTGAACCTCAAGGATTTGCTGGAAGCCTTCGTTCGTCACCGCCGTGAAGTGGTTACCCGTCGTACCGTTTTCGAGCTGCGTAAGGCCCGTGAACGGGGGCATTTGCTGGAAGGTCAGGCCGTTGCCTTGTCGAACATCGACCCGGTTATCGCGCTGATCAAGGCCTCGCCGACACCTGCCGAAGCCAAAGTGGCGTTGATCGCGACCCCGTGGGAATCCAGCGCTGTGGTCGAAATGGTTGAACGTGCCGGCGCTGATTCTTGCCGCCCGGATAACCTTGATCCGCAATACGGCCTGCGCGATGGAAAGTATTTCCTGTCGCCAGAGCAGGCTCAAGCGATTCTGGAACTGCGTCTGCACCGTTTGACCGGTCTGGAACACGAAAAACTGCTGACCGAATATCAGGAAATCCTGAGCCAGATCGGCGAGCTGCTGCGCATCCTCAACAGCGCAGAGCGTTTGATGGAAATCATCCGCGAAGAGCTTGAGCTGATCCGCGCAGAATACGGCGATGTGCGTCGCACCGAGATTCTCGATGCCCGTCTGGACCTGACCTTGGGCGACTTGATCACCGAAGAGGAGCGGGTTGTCACCATCTCTCACGGTGGTTACGCCAAAACCCAGCCATTGGCCGTCTATCAGGCACAGCGCCGTGGCGGCAAAGGCAAGTCGGCTACTGGCGTCAAGGACGAGGACTACATCGCGCACCTGCTGGTCGCCAACAGCCACACCACGCTGTTGATGTTCTCCAGCAAGGGCAAGGTTTACTGGCTCAAGACTTACGAGATTCCGGAAGCGTCCCGCGCTGCCCGTGGTCGTCCGCTGGTCAACCTGCTGCCGTTGAGTGAGGGTGAATACATCACCACCATGCTGCCGGTAGACATGGAAGCCATGCGCAAGAAGTCCGAAGAAGAAGGCGGTGACGACGTTATCACCGTGGAATCGGACGAAACCGCGACCGGCGAAACCGAAGAAGAACGCAAAGTACGCATCAAAGCCGAAGACCGGAAGAAAGCACCGTTCATCTTTATGTCGACCGCCAACGGTACGGTAAAGAAAACCCCGCTGGTGCAGTTCAGCCGTCAACGCAGTGTTGGCCTGATCGCCCTTGAGCTAGACGAAGGCGACATTTTGATTTCTGCCGCCATCACCGACGGCGAGCGCGAAGTCATGCTGTTCTCCGACGGCGGCAAGGTCACGCGCTTTAAAGAATCCGACGTTCGCGCCATGGGTCGCACTGCTCGCGGTGTGCGCGGCATGCGTCTGCCAGAGGGTCAGAAACTGATCTCGATGTTGATCCCAGAAGAGGGTAGCCAGATCCTGACCGCATCCGAACGTGGTTTCGGCAAGCGTACAGCGATTACCGAGTTCCCTGAGTACAAGCGTGGCGGGCAGGGCGTGATCGCCATGGTCAGCAACGAGCGTAACGGCCGTCTGGTCGGCGCGGTACAAGTGCTCGATGGCGAAGAAATCATGCTGATTTCCGACCAGGGCACCTTGGTTCGCACCCGTGTCGATGAAGTTTCAAGTCTGGGGCGTAACACCCAGGGCGTGACCCTTATCAAGCTGGCCAATGATGAGAAGCTGGTTGGCCTTGAGCGTGTTCAGGAGCCTTCAGAAGTTGAAGGCGAAGAGCTCGAAGGTGAAGAGTTCGACGGCGAAGTGCTGGAAGGCGACGATGATTTGATCGTCCTGGATGCTGACGAAGCCTCCGATACCCTGCAAGCCGACACCCCAGAAGAAGATTGAAACCTGTAGATCGCGAGCAAGCCCGCTCCTACAATTGAAATGTGATCTCCTGCCCCACATGACCCTGTGGGAGCAGGCTTGCCTGCGAATGGTTCGATACAGGCCCAAGCCTTTGACGAGAGTGGATATGAGCAAGCGAGCTTTTAACTTCTGCGCAGGCCCTGCCGCGCTCCCTGAAGCTGTTCTGCTGCGCGCCCAGGCGGAACTGTTGGACTGGCATGGTAAAGGCCTGTCCGTCATGGAAATGAGTCATCGCAGCGATGAATTCGTCTCCATTGCCAATAAGGCCGAGCAAGATCTGCGCGACCTGTTGAATGTTCCCTCAAACTATAAAGTGTTGTTCCTGCAAGGCGGCGCAAGCCAGCAATTTGCACAAATTCCGCTTAACCTGCTGCCTGAAGACGCCACCGCCGATTATATCGACACCGGTATCTGGTCGCAGAAAGCAATCGAAGAAGCTTCGCGCTTTGGCAACGTCAACGTCGCTGCCAGCGCCAAGCCTTATGACTATTTCGCAATTCCGGGTCAGAACGAGTGGAAGCTGTCCACAGACGCCGCCTACGTTCACTACGCACCCAACGAAACCATCGGCGGTCTGGAATTTAATTGGATCCCCGAGACTGGCGATGTACCGCTAGTAGCTGATATGTCCTCGGATATCCTGTCGCGCCCGGTGGACGTCTCCAAGTTCGGCATGATTTACGCCGGTGCACAAAAGAACATCGGGCCTAGCGGTATCGTCGTCGTGATCATTCGTGAAGACTTGCTCGGGCGCGCCCGTTCAATCTGCCCGACGATGCTCAATTACAAAGTCGCTGCCGATAACGCGTCGATGTACAACACGCCTCCTACCTTGTCCTGGTACCTGTCGGGTTTGGTATTTGAGTGGCTCAAGGAACAAGGCGGTGTCGAGGCCATGGGTATGCGCAATGACCTCAAACAGCGCACGCTGTACGACTTCATCGACGCTAGCGGGCTGTACAGCAACCCAATCAACAAAACCGACCGCTCGTGGATGAACGTGCCTTTTCGCCTGGCCGACGACCGTTTGGACAAGCCGTTTCTTGCAGGCGCAGAAGCGCGCAGCCTGCTCAACCTCAAGGGCCATCGATCGGTAGGCGGCATGCGTGCCTCCATCTATAACGCCGTTGATATCCACGGGGTTAATGCCTTGGTGGCTTACATGGCAGAGTTCGAGAAGGAACACGGCTAATGTCTGAGGAAGAACTCAAGGCGCTGCGGATACGCATCGACAGCCTGGATGAAAAAGTCCTGGAGCTGATCAGTGAGCGTGCCCGCTGCGCGCAAGAAGTTGCGCGGGTGAAAATGGCCTCGCTGGCGGAAGGCGAAGTGCCGGTCTTCTATCGTCCAGAGCGCGAAGCACAAGTACTCAAGCGCGTCATGGAGCGCAACAAAGGGCCGTTGGGCAACGAAGAAATGGCGCGTTTGTTCCGCGAAATCATGTCTTCCTGTCTGGCGCTTGAGCAGCCATTGAAAGTGTCGTACCTCGGTCCGGAAGGCACTTTTACCCAAGCGGCGGCTATGAAGCATTTTGGTCATGCGGTGATTAGCTTGCCGATGGCGGCCATCGACGAAGTGTTCCGTGAGGTCGCGGCGGGTGCCGTGAATTTTGGCGTGGTGCCGGTAGAAAACTCCACCGAAGGTGCGGTCAATCACACCCTCGACAGCTTTCTTGAACACGACATGGTGATCTGTGGCGAAGTCGAGCTGCGTATTCACCATCATTTGCTGATCGGTGAAAACACCAAGACCGACAGCATTAGCCGCATCTACTCCCACGCTCAGTCGCTGGCTCAGTGCCGCAAGTGGCTGGACGCGCACTACCCGAATGTCGAGCGCATTGCGGTTGCCAGTAACGCCGAAGCCGCCAAGCGGGTGAAGGGTGAGTGGAGTTCAGCCGCGATTGCCGGTGATATGGCCGCTGGACTGTATGGTCTGACGCGTATCGCCGAAAAAATCGAAGATCGTCCAGACAATGCTACGCGTTTCCTGATCATTGGCAGCCAAGAAGTGCCGCCTACGGGCGACGATAAAACCTCGATCATTGTTTCGATGAGCAACAAACCTGGCGCGTTGCATGAGTTGTTGGTGCCGTTCCATCAGAACGGCATTGACCTGACGCGCATCGAGACTCGGCCTTCACGCAGCGGTAAATGGACCTACGTGTTCTTTATCGACTTCGTCGGTCATCACCGCGACCCACTGATCAAAGCCGTGCTAGAGCAGATCAGTCAGGAAGCAGTGGCACTCAAAGTGCTCGGTTCATACCCGAAAGCGGTTCTTTAAAGGGTAGTGATATGAGCGGCGACTTCCTTGCCCTGGCACAGCCGGGCGTGCAAAAACTTTCACCCTACGTCCCGGGAAAGCCTGTGGACGAACTGGCGCGTGAGCTGAATATAGACCCGGCCAGCATCATCAAGCTGGCCAGCAACGAAAACCCGTTAGGTGCTAGCCCCAAGGCACTGGCGGCGATTCAACGCGAATTGACAGGCCTGACGCGCTACCCGGATGGCAATGGTTTCAACCTTAAGGCTCGGCTGTCTGAGCGCTGTGGGGTGCAGGCAAATCAGGTGACGTTGGGCAATGGCTCTAACGACATTCTTGAATTGGTCGCCCGCGCTTACTTGGCGCCGGGACTAAACGCAGTGTTCAGTGAACACGCGTTCGCCATTTATCCCATCGTCACCCAAGCGGTAGGTGCTGACGCCCACGTCGCGCCCGCCAGAGACTGGGGTCACGACCTGCCTGCCATGCTGGCTGCTATTGATAGCAACACCCGTGTCGTATTTATCGCTAACCCAAATAACCCCACCGGCACCTGGTTCGGTCCGAGCGCCTTGGCTGATTTCCTCGCCGATGTTCCGGCAAACGTGTTTGTGGTGCTGGATGAGGCCTACATCGAATACGCCGCCGGCACAGATTTGCCAAACGGCCTGGATTATTTGGCGCAGTATCCCAATTTGCTGGTCTCGCGGACATTCTCCAAAGCCTACGGCTTGGCGTCGTTGCGCGTCGGCTATGGCCTTTCGTCGCCAGCGGTGGCGGACGTACTCAATCGCGTCCGCCAGCCGTTCAATGTAAACAGCCTTGCGCTGGCTGCCGCTTGTGCCGCGCTGGACGATGTCGAATACGTGGCCGAAAGTCGCCGCCTCAACGAAGTGGGCATGAATCTTTTAGAACAAGGGTTGCGCGAGCTGGGCTTGAGCTGGATTGCGTCGAAAGCCAACTTCCTGGCCATTGATCTGGGTCGTGAAAGCGCATCGGTTTATCAGGGGCTGCTTAATGAAGGTGTGATCGTGCGTCCGATCGGCGGTTATGGCATGCCCAACCACTTGCGGGTAAGCATTGGGTTGCCGAGCGAAAACCTGCGTTTTCTCGACGCGTTGGCGAAGGTTCTCGCGCGTGGTTGATGTCACGTCCCTGCAATCAGTCCGTCCTATGATCGGGCGCCTGGTGGTAATCGGCCTCGGTTTGATCGGCGGTTCGTTTGCCAAAGGTCTGCGTGAAAGCGGGCTGTGCGGTGAAGTCGTCGGCGTCGATCTGGACCCTCGCTCCCGTTTAATGGCCGTTGAGCTGGGCATTGTGGATCGCTGCGAGGAAGACATTGCTGCCGCTTGTCGCGGCGCTGACGTGATAATGCTCGCTGTGCCTATTCTGGCGATGGAAAAACTGCTGACGTTATTGGCCACCTTCGACTTGGGTGATGCGGTGTTGACTGATGTAGGCAGTGCCAAGGGCAATGTAGTTCGGGCCGCGCAGCTGGCGTTTGGTGATTGTCCTGCGCGCTTTGTGCCGGGGCATCCGATTGCGGGATCTGAGCAGAGTGGAGTGGAGGCGTCCAACGCGCAGTTATTCCGTCGGCATAAAGTGATTTTGACACCGCTGGTCGATACTGACCCAGTGGCAGTGGCCCTTATCGACCGGTTATGGTCCGAGCTGGGGGCAGATGTCGAGCACATGCAGGTCGAGCGCCACGACGAAGTGTTGGCCGCCACCAGTCATTTGCCGCATTTGCTGGCGTTTGGTTTAGTGGATTCGCTGGCCAAGCGCAACGAGAATCTAGACATCTTTCGATACGCTGCGGGAGGTTTCCGCGATTTCACAAGGATCGCGGGCAGTGACCCGGTGATGTGGCACGACATCTTTCTCGCCAATCGCGAAGCGGTGTTACGCACATTAGATACATTTCGCAGCGACCTCGACGCCTTGCGCGACGCGGTCGATGCAGGGGATGGGCATCAATTGTTGGGCGTTTTCACCCGCGCCCGTGTTGCTCGCGAGCATTTCAGTAAAATCCTGGCCCGTCGGGCCTATGTGGACGCTATGAACACCAACGACCTGATTTTCCTGGCTAACCCTGGTGGACGCGTTTGCGGACGTATCCGAGTTCCAGGCGATAAATCAATTTCCCACCGCTCGATCATGCTCGGCTCACTGGCTGAAGGCACGACCGAAGTCGAAGGCTTCCTCGAAGGCGAAGACGCGCTGGCAACCCTGCAAGCATTCCGAGACATGGGCGTGGTTATCGAAGGCCCGAACCATGGCCGCGTGACTATTCACGGTGTTGGCTTGCACGGCCTGAAAGCAGCCCCGGGCCCCATCTATCTGGGCAACTCCGGCACCTCGATGCGCCTGCTCTCTGGTTTGCTCTCAGCTCAAAGCTTCGACAGCACCCTGACCGGCGACGCGTCACTGTCCAAACGTCCGATGAATCGCGTGGCCAATCCTTTGCGGGAAATGGGCGCAGTAATCGAGACCGCCGCCGAAGGTCGTCCACCGATGACTATTCGTGGTGGCCAGCGTTTGACTGGGCTGACGTACAGCATGCCTATGGCCAGTGCGCAGGTTAAATCTTGCCTGTTGCTGGCAGGTTTGTATGCCGACGGCGAGACTCGTGTGACCGAGCCTGCCCCGACCCGCGATCATACCGAACGCATGTTGCGTGGTTTCGGCTATCCCGTCAGCACCCAGGGCAGCACTGCTTCGGTAGAGTCCGGCCATACGCTGACCGCTACCCACATCGAAGTGCCCGCAGATATTTCGTCGGCTGCGTTCTTTCTGGTCGCGGCATCTATTGCGCAGGGCTCGGACTTGCTGCTGGAACACGTCGGCATCAATCCGACCCGTACTGGCGTCATAGACATCCTTCGTTTGATGGGTGCTGACATCACGCTTGAAAATCAGCGTGAAGTCGGCGGCGAGCCTGTGGCTGACCTGCGCGTGCGCTCGGCCAAGCTTAAAGGTATCGACATTCCGGAAGAGCTGGTGCCCTTGGCAATCGACGAATTTCCGGTGCTGTTCGTTGCCGCAGCCTGTGCCGACGGAAGGACCGTATTGCGTGGCGCGGAAGAATTACGCGTCAAAGAGTCGGACCGCATTCAAGTAATGGCCGATGGCTTACTCGCGTTGGGCGTTAAAGCCGAACCGACAACGGATGGCATTATCATTGATGGCGCCGGTTTCGGTGCTGAAGCGTTCAGCGGCGGTGAAGTGAACGGTCACGGTGATCACCGGATTGCCATGGCCTTCAGCGTTGCTTCTTTGCGCGCATCGGCGCCCATCCGTATTCATGATTGCGCCAACGTTGCCACATCTTTCCCCAACTTTCTTGCACTGTGCGCCCAAGTCGGCATGCGTTTAGCACAAGAGGCACAGTCGTGAAGGTTCAGCCGCCAGTTATTACCATCGATGGGCCTAGTGGGTCTGGCAAAGGCACAGTCGCGGGCAGGTTAGCCAAGCATTTGGGCTGGTGTCTGCTCGATTCCGGGGCGCTTTATCGTCTTTTGGCTTTCGCAGCGCGCAACCATGGGGTCGACCTGACCAACGAAGAAGCGTTGAAACTTCTGGCCGCTCATCTGGATGTGCAATTCAACGCGGGCAACGACGATCACGGGCAGCGCATTACCCTTGAAGGTGAGGACGTTACCCACGCCATTCGCAACGAAACGATCGGCAATGGGGCCTCGCAAGTCGCTTCACTGCCGGCGGTGCGCGACGCTTTGCTCCAGCGTCAGCGTGCCTTCCTTGAAATGCCGGGCCTTGTCGCAGACGGTCGCGACATGGGTACGGTAGTTTTTCCTGATGCGCCGCTGAAGATTTTTCTGACTGCTACGCCCGAAGAGCGTGCACGCCGCCGTTACTTGCAGTTGAAGGCCAAGGGTGATGATGTTAGTCTGTCGAGTCTGCTAGATGAGATATGTGCACGCGATAAGCGTGACACCCAGCGAGCGGTAGCCCCGCTAAAGCCGGCGCACGACGCCATTCAGCTGGATTCCACCGAATTATCGATTGAGCAGGTGTTGGAACGCATCTTGAGTGAAGTCGCGATTCGCGATATCGCCGGATGACGAGAAGAAGCGTGTGGGAGACCAGTCATAGTCCCACAGGCTTCTTTTACTTGAACGAAACCCACGTTGTCTGGAATGTGGCAGATGGGCGTATTCTTCGCCCTTGATCAACAGGAATTAAAATGAGCGAAAGCTTTGCAGAACTTTTTGAAGAAAGCCTAAAGACCCTGAACCTTCAGGCTGGCTCGATTATCACCGCGATCATCGTTGATATCGATTACCAAGCAGGTTGGGTTACGGTTCACGCCGGTCTCAAATCTGAAGGCCTCATCCCGCTAGAGCAGTTCCACAACGATGCTGGCGAGCTGACCATCAAGATCGGCGACGAAGTGCACGTTGCACTGGACGCGGTCGAAGATGGCTTTGGCGAAACCAAGCTGTCCCGCGAAAAAGCCAAGCGTGCTGAGTGCTGGATCGTTCTGGAAGCGGCTTTCGCAGCTGAAGAAGTGGTCAAGGGCGTTATCAACGGTAAGGTTAAAGGCGGCTTTACTGTCGACGTTAACGGCATCCGTGCGTTCCTGCCTGGTTCTCTGGTTGACGTCCGCCCAGTGCGTGACACGACTCACCTGGAAGGTAAAGAACTCGAATTCAAGGTCATCAAACTCGACCAGAAACGCAACAACGTTGTCGTTTCTCGCCGTAGCGTCCTTGAAGCTGAGAACAGCGCTGAGCGTGAAGCTCTGCTGGAATCCTTGCAGGAAGGCCAACAAGTCAAAGGTATCGTCAAAAACCTCACCGATTACGGCGCATTCGTCGATCTGGGTGGCGTCGATGGCCTGCTGCACATTACCGACATGGCTTGGAAACGTATCAAGCATCCATCGGAAATCGTCAATGTTGGCGATGAGATCGATGTAAAAGTCCTGAAGTACGATCGCGAACGCAATCGTGTTTCCTTGGGTCTGAAGCAGTTGGGCGAAGATCCATGGGTCGCTATCAAAGCTCGCTACCCAGAAGGCACTCGCGTTACCGCCCGTGTTACCAACCTGACCGACTACGGCTGCTTCGCTGAGCTGGAAGAAGGCGTTGAAGGCCTGGTACACGTTTCCGAAATGGACTGGACCAACAAAAACATCCACCCTTCAAAAGTCGTACAAGTTGGCGACGAAGTGGAAGTTATGGTTCTGGACATCGACGAAGAGCGTCGTCGTATCTCCCTCGGCATCAAGCAGTGCAAATCTAACCCATGGGAAGATTTCTCTGGCCAGTTCAACAAGGGCGATAAAATCTCCGGCACCATCAAGTCGATCACCGATTTCGGTATCTTCATTGGTCTGGACGGCGGCATCGACGGCCTGGTTCACCTGTCCGACATCTCGTGGAACGAAGTGGGCGAAGAAGCCGTGCGTCGCTTCAAGAAGGGCGACGAGCTCGACACCGTCATCCTGTCTGTTGATCCAGAGCGCGAACGCATCTCGCTCGGTATCAAGCAGCTGGAAAGCGATCCGTTCTCTGAGTACGTGATGGTCAACGACAAAGGCGCTATCGTTCGCGGTATCGTTAAAGAAGTAGATGCCAAAGGCGCCATCATCACTTTGGCCGACGACATCGAAGCTACTCTGAAAGCCTCCGAAATCAGCCGTGACCGCGTTGAAGACGCGCGTAACGTTCTGAAAGAAGGCGAAGAAGTTGAAGCCAAGATCATCAGCGTTGATCGCAAGAGCCGCGTAATCCAATTGTCCATCAAGTCGAAAGACGTTGAAGACGAGAAGGAAGCAATCCAAAGTCTGCGCACTAAGCCAGAAGCTGCGGAAAGCACAGGTCCTACCACTATTGGTGACCTGCTTCGCGCACAAATGGAAAAACAGAACTAAGTTCTGATTAACCATTAGAAAAAGGGTGACTTCGGTCGCCCTTTTTTGTGCCTACAATTCCTGTGGTAACCCAGATGGATGCCTTGCAATTCTGTCTGTCAGACCTATCCTCATCTACACGCTGAAATTTCCGATGCAGACAACGCGGCCCATACGCGGCTAGACTCTGGCTGTCTCCGGGCAGTCGCTGGGCTCACGCTCGCATAAGGGAATACATGCGCCAAGTAATAGTCGTATTGATCATCATCGCCCTTGCAGGCTGTTCTACGGCCCACAAAACTAAAGCAATACGAGGCCAGAGCGGCTTGCGGATTGAGTGTTCGGGAATGTTTTCAAACTGGGATCGTTGCTACACAAGGGCTGCCCACGAATGTCGTCCAGGCACGTTCAAAGTCGTCGCCAAGTCTAGCGATGTGAAAGAAGATCCCGAAGACTATCCGTTTGGCTGGAATCCTGCGGGCTACTTTAGTCGTCGCATGCTGATCATCTGCAGGTAATCGTGCCAGCCTGTACTCAGCATTGACGCCGCAAATCAAATACCTGCTCCGACTCATCAATTCACATAAGTCAATGCTTAGACTGTTCAAATCCCTCAAGTCATGCTAAAACCTTTGAAGCGCTTTACCTAGCTGCTTGAAAAAGAAGGGAAAAATATGACGAAGTCGGAGTTGATCGAACGAATTGTCACCCATCAAGGGCTGCTGTCATCCAAGGATGTAGAGCTGGCCATCAAGACAATGCTTGAGCAAATGTCCCAATGCCTTGCCACTGGTGATCGCATCGAGATACGTGGTTTTGGCAGCTTCTCCCTCCACTACCGCTCACCACGCGTCGGACGCAACCCCAAGACCGGTCAGTCAGTCAGTCTGGACGGCAAATTCGTCCCTCACTTCAAGCCGGGTAAAGAACTGCGTGACAGGGTCAACGAAGAAGAGGAAGAGGGCTATGAATACCCTTGATGGCAGGAGGTGCAGATGCGGAACTTAATGCGCATTATATTGGTCACAGTTATTCTGCTGATTGCTTTGGCAACGGTAGTGTTTCTGTTAGAAAACCAACAGCCCATTGCGTTGGTGTTTTTGGGTTGGACAGGTCCGCAGATGTCGGTGGCAGTACCAGTTATTTTGGCGTTGCTGGTTGGGATGGTGATTGGGCCTGTCATCAGCGCCGTCTTATCGTTAGGCAAAAAAGCAAAGCCAAGGATCAGACCCGTCTGATCTTCTGACGTCTTTATCCGCCCCGCTTAGAAAAATCTTGCAAAACGTTAAGGAACCCATTTAAGCCTGCCTCGGCTGCATTGGTTGGCTTTTTATGGGGTAATCGCGTCCCTTCATGGTCCCTCGCAAGGAAGTCGAATGCTCTACCCAGAAATACTTCATCACGGCGCTATTGAAAGCATGACCGGCTCATGTCACCAACTGAGCGTCAGTGCCGATTGCAGCTACTTGATTGACTGCGGTTTGTTTCAAGGCCACGAAGCGGACAGCGATGCAAGGCCCAACGCAGATCGCGCTGCCCTAGGATTATCCCCCGACACCCTCAAAGCGCTGATCGTGACCCACGTCCACGTCCACGCCGACCACGTCGGTCGAATTCCCCAGCTACTGGCGGCAGGTTATACCAGTCTGATCCTCTGCAGCGAACCTTCAGCGCAACTGCTGCCGTTGGTCCTGGGAGATGCATTCAAGCTCGAACGCGGTTGCAGCCAGGACGATATTGATCACTACCTCAAACGCGTAGCGTTAAGCACCATCGCCCTGTCGTTCGATTCCTGGTTCGACATCCTGCAAACCCCCGAACTCAATTGTCGCGTTCGATTGCAACGAGCAGGGCACGTCCTCGGATCGGCCTACGTCGAGTTTGACTTGGCTTACCACCTGGAAAATAAAACCCGACGCATCGTGTTCTCGGGTGACCTCGGTTCTTCCCATGCCCAGATATTGCCGAGCCCTCGGTCACCCGAGCGCGCCGACATCCTGGTATTGGAGAGCACCTATGGCGATCACTTGCACGAAGACCGCAACACGCGACAAGTGCGACTGGAACAGGTCATCGATAAAGCTTCGGCCGACCGCGGCACGATACTGATTCCGGCATTCAGCCTAGGTGCACCCAAGAGTTGCTGTACGAGATTGAAGACATCCTGCATCGCAAGGCGCTACCCGAGAAGATCCATGCAGAAGACGACAACGACAGTGCGGTCCTGACCATCGATTGGCCGCAACTGCGGATAATTCTCGACTCACCCCTAGCAAGCCGCTTCACCCAGGTATACCGGGCATTCAACGACATCTGGGATGACGATGCGCAGGAGCGCCTCAGCAGCGATCATCGACCTCTGCAGTTCGAACATTTGATCAAGATCGACAGCCACGCCCGGCATTTACAGATGGTTAACTACCTTCCCGCACTGGGCGTCCTGCTATTGTGATCGCAGGTAGTGGCATGTGCGCCGGCGGCCGAATCATAAACTACCTGAAAGCCATGCTCGGCGATAACCGTTATAACGTGGTTTTTGGCGGCTACCAGGCCAAATGCACCCCCGGCGCAGCCCTTCCGGCTCATGAGCCCAAAGGCGGCTATGTAGAACTTGATCCCGAGCGCTACCCGGTCCGGGCTGGTGTCACCACGCTAGGTGGCTACTCGGCGCATGCCGGTCAGCAAGGGCTGGTGGATTTTGTGAAGGGGATGCAGGAAGGGCCTGCGGATATTAGGTTGGTACATGGGAGCCTAAGGCAACGAGGGAGCTCCAGAGAATATTGCAAAGAAAGTATCAATTAGAAAAGCGCGCTCATGCGATTGTGATTGCAGTCAACTGAAGGACTCGTGAGGCCTGTCGATGCAGGGTTGATCCTAGAATGCCGCCCGGCGATCTACAGTCTTGGCGACGTAACCAGCTACTGACGTTGACGGTTGGGCCTATTAATTTGATTGTGCCAGTCGTGTGTTTGGATGCCCGGGCTCGGGAGTTCCTGCAGGTTAGCTTGAAACTATCCAGCTTGATCGGACTCAAAATGATGAATTTTTTGTTTTGAAAAGTGTTCTGAGATGTTCAAATACGGGCGATAGAGAGGCTGGAATCAGCCAGAGGAGTTGTTCGAGGTGAGTGAAGGTGTTATGGATAGGATACGGACAGGACTTCTAGGCCTGCCACGCCGCCGGAAACGGATGATCCAAGTATTTACGGACGTCATTTTGATCTGGACGGCTTTGTGGCTGTCGTTTGTCGTTCGATTGGGCATCGACGATCTCATAAATCCGGTTGATTATCTTTGGTTGTTCCTCAGTGCACCGGTAGTGGCCGTTTCCCTATTTATTCGTATTGGCATGTACAGAGCGGTAATGCGTTATTTTGGTAATGATGCCTTAATAGCAATCATTAAGGCCGTGAGTCTTTCTTCCCTTATACTCGCATTAGTAGTTTATTTGTTTGGTGACCATCATAATATTGTGCCGCGCTCTATAATTTTTAATTACTGGTGGTTGAGCATGGTCATGATTGGTGGATTGCGTTTAGCGATGCGCCAATATTTTTTGGGTGATTGGTTTGCAGCCGTGCGACACGTCCCGTTTACCAGTAGGGATGATGGCCTTCCCAAGGTTGCAATTTATGGGGCGGGTGCCGCTGGTAATCAACTAGTGGCTGCGTTGCGAATGGGACGTTTGATGCGACCTGTTGCCTTTATCGACGACGATCACAGTATCTCAAATCGTATAATTTCGGGTCTTCAAGTTTATAAGCCTCGTCATATTCAGAGGATGCTTGAAGTTACTGGGGCGCAGGAAATACTGCTTGCCGTTCCCTCTTGCTCTCGCGGTCGTCGCCGGGAAATATTAGGTTACCTGGAAGGCTTCCCTTTGCATGTGCGAAGCGTGCCAGGCTTCATGGACTTGGCCAGCGGTAGGGTCAAGGTGGACGATATTCAAGAGGTCAATATCGCCGATTTGCTCGGTAGGGACTCTGTGCCTGCCCAAGATGATCTGCTTGAGCATTGCATAACAGGGCAAGTGGTACTTGTAACGGGGGCCGGAGGTTCGATTGGCTCGGAACTTTGTCGCCAGATCCTTACGCTTAAGCCAACCATACTGCTATTGTTCGAACACAGTGAGTTCAACCTTTACAGTATTCTTTCAGAGCTTGAGCAGCACGTGGCGCGCGAATCTCTTGAGGTTAAACTGCTGCCGATCCTAGGTTCCGTTCGAAATAAGGATAAGATCTTAAGTGTGATGAAGACCTGGCAGGTAGACACTGTTTACCACGCTGCCGCCTACAAGCATGTGCCGATGGTGGAGCACAATATTGCTGAGGGTGTACTGAATAATGTCATAGGCACACTGAACACTGCTCAAGCGGCTGTGCAGGCCGGGGTTTCTAACTTCGTACTCATCTCTACGGATAAGGCTGTCCGACCGACTAACGTGATGGGAAGCACAAAGCGGCTAGCGGAGCTTACGCTACAGGCATTAAGCCGCGAGCTTGCACCGGTAATGTTTGGCGATAAATCGAATGTCTCTCGGGTCAACAAAACAAGATTTACGATGGTTCGCTTCGGAAACGTTCTCGGGTCCTCTGGCTCCGTCATCCCGCTGTTTTATAAGCAAATCAAGTCCGGGGGGCCTTTGACAGTCACCCATCCCAAAATAACCCGTTATTTTATGACCATACCCGAAGCGGCACAGCTGGTCATCCAGGCCGGTTCGATGGGGTTGGGTGGCGACGTATTTGTGCTGGATATGGGCGAGCCGGTCAAAATAATTGAACTTGCTGAAAAAATGGTCCATTTGTCAGGGCTTAGCATCCGGTCTGAAAGAAATCCACACGGTGATATTGCTATTGAATTTAGTGGCCTGCGCCCTGGCGAGAAACTCTACGAGGAGCTTCTGATTGGGGAAAATGTAGTCGCCACAAAGCACCCTATGATCATGAGCGCTAACGAGGATCATCTACCTTGGGACGTGCTAAAAGTGAAGCTATCAGAGCTTCTTGGTGCTGTTGAAAATGACGATTACAATAAAGTTCGTCAGCTGTTGCGGGAAACGGTGAGCGGTTATTCACCGGAGGGAGAAATCGTTGACTGGATTTATCAGCAGCGCCGCTCAGAACTTTGAAAGCTAATGCTCCCACAGGGCGATGTTAACGACCAGGTTGTAGGGAAGGATCCCTCTGCTTTCTGGCTTAGGGAGACTTGGAGTGAAAATGCCGTTCTTAGTAAATCATTATCTTTTCATGTAGGCGACAGCCATTGTCCGATTGTATACATCTCCGGCTTCTTCCGCCTATCCGGGGTGTCAACCTAGCGACCATTGATTGCATTCAGGGCTTTCGAATGAATGTATAGCCTTGATGAATACATTTTTCGTCACCCTCGGGACAATACCGTAGGTGAGAATGATTCTCCTGATGTCAAGTGCACTGGCGAGAGTAAACGAATACCCGGTGAGCGCCGTTTGATGGTGAAGTATATGGTGTCGGTCCCAGTCTATCCGTGGCGCGTGTTCTCTTAATAGTGGTGTAGCGATGACCTTGAAAACCTTATGTGTGTTTGGCACGCGACCTGAAGCAATAAAAATGGCTCCTTTAGCCTTGAGTCTTGCGGCCGACGAACGCTTCGAAGCAAAGCTGTGCGTAACCGGACAGCATCGTGAGATGCTGGATCAGGTTTTGGATTTATTTGAACTGACGCCTGACTTCGATTTAAATGTCATGAAGCCTGGCCAAGATTTGACAGACGTGACTACTGCTATTTTGCAGGGAATGAAAGCAGTCTTTGCGAGGTTCAAGCCTGATCTAGTTCTTGTACACGGTGATACTGCCACTACGTTTGCAGTTACCTTGGCGGCTTACTATCAGCAGATTCCCGTGGCTCACGTTGAAGCAGGGCTTCGTACGGGCAACCTCTATTCGCCTTGGCCGGAAGAGGCTAATCGCAAGTTGACCGGTGCGTTGGCAGCTTTGCATTTCGCGCCAACAGAGACGTCTAAACAGAATTTACTGAGGGAGGGCGTTGATCCAGCGTGCATTCATGTTACTGGTAATACTGTTATTGACGCTTTACTGGGCGTAGTCGCGAGGGTTACTGACAGTCCAATCCTTCAAAAGCAGTTTCACGAACAATTCTCATTTCTCGGTGACGGGAAGCGTATCGTCCTTGTAACGGGCCACCGTCGCGAAAGTTTTGGGGGGGGCTTCGAGAATATCTGCCAAGCGCTACTTGAAACGGCAACAGCATTTCCCAATGTCGAGATCGTATATCCCGTACACCTTAATCCGAACGTGCGCGAGCCCGTGAATCGACTCTTGGCGGACGTCAAAAATATTTACCTGATTGAACCGCTGGACTATTTGCCATTTGTTTATTTGATGAATCGCGCCTATTTGATCCTGAGTGATTCAGGCGGCATACAGGAAGAGGCTCCATCGCTGGGCAAGCCAGTCCTTGTAATGCGTGACACCACCGAGCGTCCGGAGGCTATTGAGGCGGGTACTGTGAAGCTGGTTGGCACAGACGTCAAAGTCATCAAGGATAGCTTGAAGTATCTGCTTACAGATACCGAAGCCTATACACGGATGAGCTTTGCCCACAATCCTTATGGTGACGGTAAAGCTTGTGCTCGTATTCTTGAAACTCTTTCCAAAATTTAGTAGGGCGAAACTATGAGCTTTGAAACTATTTCTGTAGTCGGCCTTGGCTATATTGGGTTGCCCACAGCGGCTGTTTTTGCAGCACGTAAAAAGAAAGTCATAGGTGTTGATGTAAATCAGCACGCTGTTAATACGATAAATCGTGGCGAAATTCATATTATTGAACCCGACCTGGATATCGTTGTACGGGCAGCTGTGAATGGCGGGTATCTGCGAGCTACCACAACTCCTGAGCCGGCCGATGCTTTTCTGATCGCTGTACCGACGCCCTTCAAAGGTAATCACGAACCCGACCTGTCTTATATCGAGTCGGCTAGCAAAGCTATCGCTCCCGTTCTGAAAAAAGGTGATCTAGTCATACTCGAGTCAACTTCACCGGTAGGCGCAACTGAGCAAATGGCAGCTTGGCTTGCAGACGCACGGCCAGATCTGAGCTTTCCGCGGACTCATGGCGAAGATTCAGACATTCGCTTGGCCCACTGCCCCGAGCGCGTGTTACCAGGTCATGTATTGCGCGAGCTGATTGAGAATGACCGAATTATTGGCGGTTTGACTGCAAAGTGTTCTGCCGCTGCCGTACGCTTGTACAAAACCTTCGTCGAAGGAGAGTGCATCACAACTGATGCCCGTACAGCAGAGATGTGCAAACTTACGGAAAATAGTTTCCGCGATGTGAATATTGCATTCGCCAACGAATTGTCGATGATCTGCAATAAGATTGATATAAGCGTCTGGGAACTGATTCGTCTAGCTAACCATCATCCGCGAGTTAATATCCTTCAGCCCGGGCCAGGAGTTGGAGGACACTGTATCGCTGTTGACCCTTGGTTTATCGTGAGTAAAACTCCAGACGAAGCAAGGTTGATACGTGCAGCCCGGGAAGTAAACGAGAGCAAGCCTGAATGGGTACTTGATCAGGTTCGACTAGCAATAGGTAAATTTCTTCAAGAGAATCCATCCAAGACATCTGCAGATACCACTGTTGCTTGTCTAGGTCTGGCGTTCAAGCCGGACATCGATGACCTTCGCGAAAGCCCATCCTTGGAGATTACCCGACGGATAATAAAAGCCCATCCGGGTGCAGTTTTGGCCGTAGAACCCAATATTGACAGCCTTCCTGATTCTTTAAAGGGCAAAGCAACGCTGTGCGATATTGACCATGCGTTGTCACATGCAGATATCGTCGTTCTGCTCGTTGACCACAGTGTGTTCAAGGCAATCCCGAAGAACCGTTTGAGTTCGGTTGAGCTTATCGATACTCGGGGTATCTGGACTTGATTTGAGCTTCTGACAATCGTGCGGATGATAGATGTGGCGCTGCGCTTCATTCCGCGCCACAACGTCACTATAATTCTTAACGTAAATGATGGTGTCTTCGAATGTGCTCTGATGAAGCTGAAAGGATTCTACGATGGTCAATCTGCTGATTCAGGTGCTGACGCTGATAAGTGGTCTTGTTGTAAATTTTGTCATACCTGGCCTTTATGGCTTGGACGCTTATGGCGAGTTCATCAAGGCTAACGTACTCGTTTTTTTATTCCAGAAACTGTTGGACATAATAAACGAGCAGCTCTTGGGTAGTGTGGAAGCCCAGTATATTTTTGCGATGTCATTATGCATGGCTGTCTTAGTTTTTTGCGGATTTAGTGCATTCAATGCAGTGAGCGAGATCGGGAACCCTTGGATGCTAAGTGTAATGTTGTTGAGTTCGGCCTGCCTGCTCTCATTATTTGGTCTAAGGCTTTACAGTTGGATTGTCGGATACCTTGTTTTGTTTCTCGGTATTTTTTCTATATCCTTAATTATAAGTTATCAGAATTTTTTTCCACTGAGTATTGTTGAGGTTCTAATTCTTACCAATTTGGTTCCCTGTGCGTTTGCTTTTGTTGTATTGATTTTCAATGGCGCAAGGTTGCCGTTAGGCCGGCAGTGGCTATCTACATTCAGACAAGTTGCCATGTTATTACCCCGTATGATTTCGATTACCCTAGTCTTCAACCTGTTTACTAATATTCTCCCTTATATCCTTTCCCGGAGTCTTTCCAGTCGAGACCTTGGGCTTTTTCGTGTCGTCGTTTCCATAATTCAAGCGGCTACTAGCCTGTTTCCTGTAAACGTGCGGGCCGTGTTTGTTTCCTTTGTTCACAGTGAGCAGCGTCAGGTCCAGTTTAAAACGATCATGTCTGTTGCCATCTGCTATTTTGCCCTACTAGGGCTGTGTGGCTATGCGGTGGGTTGGCTGTTCCCGAAATTTACGCCGTATCTGGCGATGCTGCCTTGCCTTCCGGTTCTCTATTGGGCCGTAGTGTCAGAGAGATACCTCGTCGCCTCCGGGTTTTATCGGAAGGTCATGGTTATAAATTTGGTTATAGGTGTGATTGCCGTGCTGTTCATGGTTGTTTACGCTCAGGAAGTTAAACACGCAGAATTACTATATGCATTAGGGTTTTCCACCTATTTATTACTTTTACACTTGGTTTGTCGGCCGGGGGTCAATCTCATGGTCGTTTGCTGGGTGGCCTTACTTTCGCCGCTGGCAATCTTCATGAAGAATATTAACCTGATGGGGGGGGCGGCCTACATGTGCTCACTCTTCATTATTTCGGTCGGGATTCTTCGCCTTCGACCGAGAGACATTCTTAATTTGAGGTTTTAATAATGAATGCAGTGAAACTGTATCGTATAGGGAACTGGTTCTATAAGAAGCGAATTCCATTCGTCCCCGGTATCGTGCGTAATTTAATATTTTTGTTGTTTAACTCGTATATTCCGGTCTCGGCCACTATAGGAAGGGATTCAATCTTTGCTTACGGTGCAATTGGAGTGGTATTGCACGCAAATGCGCAGATCGGCCGCGGTTGTGTCATCGGCCAAGGTGTCACTGTCGGAGCCGCCGAAGGTTACGTGTCACGTGAGATCAATCGGTGCCCTGTTGTTGGAGATAATTGTTACATTGGGGCGGGTGCAAAAATTATCGGCGACATAAAGGTCGGCAATAACTGTCAAATAGGCGCCTCCGCGGTGGTGCTAAAGGACGTACCCGACAACGCTATCGTTGTTGGTATTCCTGCCCGCGTGGTGGGGCAGACTTCAATTGAATTTAAGGCTATACGCTCTTAATACGAAGGGTGAATGTTATGACAGATGCTAATGATCGTATTAAAAATGGGTTGGCAATAGCGCTTGCAGCCTGTGTTGCCATTCTTATTTTGCAGGGAAATGGTAGTCTTTTTTACGCGGGTATAGTCGGGATTTGTTTTTTACTTTTGATGGCTGCCGTTTCACCTTGGTTAGGTTTGTTAGCACTTTATCCTCTCGCATTCATGCTGCCCCCAGCGCCGACTTCTATGGGGTTACCGGAACTTACCTTTGTCGCGCTTTTGGCGGTAATATTTATTGGCACGTTCGTGAGGGTCTTGCGCTCCTCAGAAATAAGGTCTGTGGGTGAGTTTTACTTTTACCCTGTTCTGATCGGGCTGGTAATATTATGTGTCAACCTAGCGGTAGCCGTAAATAATAACGTCCCGCTGGTAGATTGGGTCCGAGGGGTTATTCCATTTTTGTTTTTATTTACTCTGTTGCCTATATCGGTGCTGGTTGGCAGCAATGAAAGTAGAATCCGCTGGCTTGGAGGCTCTGTTGTTACGTTGGGTTTTTTGGTAGCTGGTTTTGTAGTTTTTTATTATTTCTATCATCGTATATGGCAACCATACTGGCTTGTTTCAGTCAATGGGGAGTCCGTAAGAATTTCCCAGGAAGCGGCGCTGGATAATTTAAAGGCCGTAGGTCCAATGCGGGATCGGATAACAATGTTGGTCGCACAAGCCACAGACGTGTTTTTGCCGGCGGGGTTGGTTGCAGGAGTCGTGATCAGTACATTAGCGCGCAGTAGAATCATTGCTTTAGTTGGACTATTGATGTCTGTTGTTTCTATGTTTGCGGTACTTATCACTTTCACGAGAAGTATGTTACTGAGTGCGCTTTTGGTACTGGTTTTGTTTTTGGTCTTCGTCATGCACTACCGCCAGGCATTGCGAGTGAAGGTATTAACGACCTTAGCTGCGATGAGCGTACTTGGGTTTTTATTCATTTTTGCTACCGGCATGCAAGAAATATGGTTCGGGCGGATGAGCCTGTTGATGGAGTCGGGAGCTGAAACAGTTATTGAAGCTGTGGGTCCAAAACTTAGTATTTCAAAACTTGATGTATCGAATACTGGAGACGCCCCAGCGCCTGAAAAAGTAACTACTGATTTTAACGTCTCGTCCCGCCTCGATGAATATCGCATTGCTTGGAAAATGTTCTTGTCGCACCCGTTTCTGGGGAATGGGCTTGGCGCTAAGCACGAGATGCGTTGGGAAACGTCGGAGGGTGTTTCATTTACTCAATTCGTCGCTTATGTGCATAACTGGCCGTTGTACATATTGATGGTCGGTGGCGGAGTGGGCCTACTGATTTATGGACTGGTTTTATTGGGGCCGGCTCTTTTTCGCTTAAGTTCAATCAGGTCTGAATCAAGTCACTGGACAGTTATTCGCGTGACTATTTTAACAATGGTCGTATATGGCTTGTTTTTTGCTGTCTTTCGTCTGATTACCTTCAATCTATTACTTGCGGCGGCTTGGGGAACCGTATTTTCGCAACTATTGACCCGTCATCAAAAGACGCAGGGCAGCGTTAATAACGATAATAACTCAGGTCGTATTTTGCACCCGGTTGAAGCTGTACTCCCTGGGTCAGAGTCTGTAAACCAAAAGAATGCGGGAGCATCCTTATAATGTGTGGTCTAAGCTTCTTTTGTGTAAAGAGTGATGTTATAGGCTTGGAGGGGCAAATGGCGGCAAGTCTGGCCGTCACGAAACATCGTGGGCCAGATGCCTCCGGGACCTACTTCACTAGCGTCGATGATTACCAGGTGGGTATCGGCCACAACAGGTTGAGCATTTTGGATCTATCGGCGGCAGGCAGTCAGCCGATGTTTTCCGGTAGTGGGATTAGTATTATTTTCAATGGTGAGGTCTTCAACTTTCGTGCATTGCGTAACGACTTGATAGGCAAAGGCTACAGCTTCAATGGTAGTTCGGACACTGAAGTCATCCTTAAGCTCTATGTTGAGTATAAAGAGCACGCGTTTAAGCTTCTTGAAGGTATGTTTACATTCGTTATTCTCGACGAGCTCAGAAAGAAGACGTTCATTGTCCGGGATGTTGTGGGTATTAAGCCTGTTTATTATTATTCCGACGTCAATGGTATATATGGTTGCTCAGAAATTCGAGGGCTAAAAAGTTACTCGGAAGTGGTCGCGGACGTCGATCGCGACGATGTGTTTGAGTTCTTTAATAATGGCTTCCTATATGAGCCAAACACCGGTTATAAAGCTATTAAAAAAGTGCTGCCGGGATCGTATCTTGAATATGACTTAACAACCGGCGAATGCCAGGCAAAGGTTTATCAAGACATATTGAACTTTAAGTCTGAAAACATTTTATACGATAGTGTGAAATTTGCTATCCAGCGACAGTTGGTCGCAGACGTTCCTGTTGGTGTTTTTTTCAGCGGTGGGGCGGATTCGAGTATCCTCGCCAGCTTCACCGGTAATGCAGATCTGTTTTTTGCCAAATACGAAGCAACTGCGGATTCTGCTATTGATATGCGGTTTTCAGGTGATATTGCCAAGTATCTGGGCAAAAAGCTTGTCGTGACTGAGGTGTCGGACTCAGATGAAGATGTTTTTAAGTCTATAGATTTCGTCGCGGCAAACACTGAGGAACTGGTGTCGGACTATACATTCTGGGCGACGTACCAGTTATCTGCTGCTGCTAGAAAAAATGGGTACACGGTCATGCTCAGCGGCATGGGGGGAGATGAGGCGTTTGCCGGATATCCTCGGTACACAGTCCTTAAGCATCACAAACTAATTCGACTTTTATATCCTATATTTCGGCTTGCGTTGAAAATGAAGCTGTTCCCCAAACGTTTGGACAAAAAGTTTGAGCGGCTTGTCTCTTATGCTCAAGAGACTTACTGGCCATTGGCTTATTCTCGTATGCTAGGGTATTTTTCCAAACAAGAATTGGTAGGTTTTTTTCCTGAATATTCGAGGTTGGAGCAGACCTATATCAAAAGGCTTGATAGCTTGATCCTTAAATATAAAGGGGATCCGGACGATAAGGTAAAGTGCGCTCAGCACCTGGATCAAACCGGGTTTTTAAGCCATAACTTGAGCGTTTCCGATAAGGCCAGTATGTTGGCTAGCATCGAATTACGTGTCCCTTTGCTGGATGAACGGGTGTTTGCTAATGGATTGACTGCCAAAAGTAATGAGCTGCTAGAGGGTGGTGAAACAAAAGCACCGCTTAAACATCTCCTGAAAAAGCTGCTTCCTGCCTCTCTGGTGGATCGACCTAAAACCGGGTTTAACCCTCCTTTGGACGGTCTGATCCGTCGAATTGGCCTGGATCGGTTATCTTCCGAGTTCGACCGGGTCTATCAGTATGTCGGGCGCGAGGAGGTAGCGAAATTGGTAAAAAATCACTTTTCTGGCGGTGTAAATAATACGTACAAGCTGTGGCAGTTGTTATATTTCGAACGCTGGTTAAAACTGAATTTCGAAGGGTATTAAGTTTTTAGCCAGCGCTACGGTATTATTATGAACAGAACATTGATGTCTCGACTTCTGAAATTTTATTATACGGTTAAAATGTTGAGGTCCAAGCAGATTTTTTACCGGATCTACTACCGCTTTTTCAAAGTGTCGCCATTTACCTCGACGGGTTTCAGCAAACGGGATTTATTTAGTTTGTCTGCGGTTCCGAAGTGGAACGCTTCCCGTTATTTGGCGAATGGAGAGTTTAACTTCATGGGTATTCAAGGCCCGGTGGAGTGGGATAACACGAACCTTCCAAAAATCTGGCTCTACAATTTGCACTATCTCGACAATTTGGCTTCTTCAGATGAAGACGTCTCGGCGGCTGGCGACTTGGTCAACAGCTGGATTTCGGGTAACCCTCCGTTTGTCGGTATCGGATGGGAGCCTTACCCGCTTTCGCTACGCATTGTGAATCTGATCAAGTGGTTTCAACGTCAATCGACGTTACAGGCGCGGTGGCTAGACAGCTTGGCCGCCCAAACCCATGCATTATCGGAACAGGTTGAATACCACATCCTGGCAAATCATCTGTTTGTAAACGGGAAGGCCTTGGTAATTGCTGGCTGTTTTATGGAGGGCACCCAGGCTGAATCCTGGCAAGCGCTAGGATTGAAGATACTAGACGCTGAAGTCTCCGAGCAATTCCTGGCGGATGGAGCACACTTCGAACTTTCACCCATGTATCACGCTTCGTTGTTATGGGACATGTGTGATCTGGTTAATTTGGCGCTTCACACTCCACTGGCTCCGTTGAGGTCACGGTTGGTTCGATGGCAGCAAGTTGTCAAACTTGGCATCTTGTGGCTACGTAGCATTCAGCACCCGGATGGTGGTATTCCCTTCTTTAACGACGCCGCATTTGGCATCGCACCGACGTTAAACGATCTGGAGGGCTATGCGAGGCTGATTGGTTGCCTTCCGGATGATAGTGATTCTGACAGGTCATCCGTGTCGATGAGATGCCACATCGAAAGTGGATATGCCGTCATGGATTTCGGCGATAGCTGCAAAGCGCTGTTGAATTTTGCTCAAATCGCCCCTGATTATCAGCCCGGACACAGCCACGCTGATACGCTCAGTTTTGAACTCAGCCTTTTCGGACAACGCATTTTTGTCAATTCTGGAACTTCCCAATACGGTGAAGACAGCGAGCGTAAACGTCAGCGTAGTACTGCAGCGCACAACACGGTCGAAGTCGACGGTCAAAATTCGTCTGAGGTGTGGGCTGGGTTCCGGGTGGCTCGACGCGCGCGTGCCATGTTGGACACTTTTGAGTCTTCTGCTGATAGCGCGCGAATCAGTTGTCATCACGACGGTTACGTGCGCTTAAAGGGCAAAAATCTACACGCCCGAGAATGGCTGGGGAAGGTAGGGGAACTGCAGGTTACTGATCGACTCACTGGGGTTTTTGGTCAGGCTGTCGCCAGACTTTTCGTACACCCCGAGGTCCGCGTTGTACAAAATGGCGAAAATCTGATTGCAACGCTGCCTAGGGGAGAGGTAGTCAGTATTTGTATTGGGGGGGCTTCCAGCATCAATCTGGTTGACTCTACATGGCATCCTGAGTTTGGTAAGTCAGTTTCCAACAAGTGTATTATTGCTGGTCTTTCATCGGAAACCCTTACGACAACCATAAGCTGGTAATGTTTATTTGAAAATTTTAATCTTGAGCTTCTACTATCAGCCCGATCTCTCAGCTGGTTCGTTTCGTACTACAGCGCTGGTCAAGGCTCTTTTGGATGAATTGCCCGCGGATGCCCATATTGAGTTGGTGACTACCTTACCCAACCGCTATAGCTCGTTCAGCAGCGAAGCGCCAGAGCTGGAAGAGTTTCCACGTCTGACTGTCCGCCGTATTGCTTTGCCAGCCCACAAGAGCGGTATGCTCGATCAAGCCAAGGCTTTTCTCGTCTATGCGAATCGTGTGCGGGGCATCGCTCAGAGGCAGAACTATGACCTTGTCTACGCTACCTCATCACGTTTGATGTCTGCTTCGCTGGGGGCTGTCATAGCTCGTCGTCTGAGGATACCGCTGTACCTGGATATTCGGGATATTTTTGTTGATACGATCAAGGACGTTCTGCCCAAGAAACTAATTTGGCTGGTCAAACCTTTCTTCTCCCTGGTTGAACGCTTTACGATTAAAACCGCAAAAAAGGTCAATCTGGTTTCGGCCGGCTTCTTGCCTTACTTCAAGGCCCACTATCCCAATCAAGTGTATTCGGTATTTACCAATGGAATCGATGATGAATTTCTGAGCGTTCAGCCGGTACAAGAGACGTCGAACACGAATCAGGTTTTGGAAGTCGTCTACGCGGGAAACATAGGTGAAGGGCAGGGATTGCATAATATCATTCCGCAACTGGCCAAGCAGTTTGAAGGTAAATTGCGGTTTCGGCTCATCGGTGATGGCGGTAGACTCCCACAGCTAAGAGAGGCTATCACCGCGATGGGTTGTACCAACGTCGAGCTATTGAGTCCGGTCAAGCGCGATGAATTGATTCAGGTTTATAAGTCAGCAGATGTGTTGTTCTTACACCTCAATGACTACGATGCCTTTCGCAAGGTTTTACCTTCCAAATTGTTTGAATATGCAGCACTAGGCAAACCCATTTGGTCGGGTGTTGCTGGCTATGCAGCTGATTTCGTATCGGAGCACATTGATAATTCGGCGGTATTTGCGCCTTGTGATGTGGTGGGTGCAGCAAAGTCTTTTGAGCGTCTGCAGATGGTAACTTGCCCACGAGTGACCTTCGTTGAGCGTTTCGCCCGTGCAAACATTCAGCGCGATATGGCAAAAGACATAATGTCTGTAATCGAAGGGGTGTGATCATGCGCGTTGTTTTGACAGGCGCCAGCGGTTTTGTTGGCGGCGGGTTGATTGCTCCCCTACTCGAACGCGGTCATCAGGTTACCGCTGCGATGCGCTCGCAACAGACCAATTTGGATTCGCGTGTGACGCAGCGTGTAATAGAAGGGATGTCAGGCCGACAAGACTGGCAGTCGGTGCTGGCTGGTCAGCAGTTGGTCATCCACGTCGCTGCCCGCGTCCATGTTATGAATGAGGAGTCGTCCGATCCGCTTGCCGAGTTCCGTAAGATCAACGTTGAAGGGACGCTTAATCTCGCACGACAGGCGGCTTCAGCCGGTGTGAAACGTTTTATTTTTATCAGCTCCATCAAAGTGAATGGTGAAGGCACCACGTTAGGTGCGTCCTACATTCCCGATGCTAAAGCAGCACCCTCGGATCCATATGGAATCTCTAAATTGGAAGCTGAGCAAGGATTGCAAACCTTGGCTGCTCAGACTGGTATAGAAGTGGTGATCATTCGCCCGGTATTGGTCTATGGCCCCGGTGTGCAGGCCAATTTCCTGAGCATGATGCGTTGGTTGTCCAAAGGTGTGCCTTTACCCTTGGGTGCAATTAATAACCGACGCAGTCTGGTTGCTTTGGACAATCTGATTGATTTGATTGTAACGTGCGTCGATCACCCAGCGGCAGCAAACCAAGCCTTTCTGGTGAGCGACGGAGACGATATGTCCACGACTATGCTCCTGCGCAGAATGGGCAGTGCATTGAATAAGCGAGCGCGTTTACTGCCGGTACCCAGTTGGATGCTTGAAATGGGCGCAACATTATTGGGTAAGCAGGCGCTAGCGCAGAGGTTGTGCGGCTCACTACAGGTCGACATTAGTAAGACGCGTGAACTATTAGGTTGGACGCCGCCGGTCAGCGTTGAAGAAGCCTTACGCAAAACGGCTAAACATTTTTTGGATAACAATACTAAATGAGTATCTGGTGGCTTTTACCGGTTGTAGCGGTCGTTGCACTTATGTTGACGGGTGCCCTGCGTCGATATGCATTGGCTCGAAGCTTGATCGATATACCTAACGCTCGGAGCTCACATGTAGTGCCCACCCCGCGGGGAGGCGGAGTCGCCATTGTCATCAGCTTTTTGTTGGCCCTGATATTGGCCGCGAGCGAAGGCTTTGTCGCCTCATCTTTGCTTTGGGCATTGCTTGGGGCCGGAGCCGGAGTGGCTCTGCTGGGTTTTCTTGATGATCACGGTCATATCGTCGCAAGATGGCGGCTGCTGGGACACTTCATCGGGGCTTCTTGGGGGTTGTTGTGGCTAGGCGGTTTACCTCCATTGCTGCTTTTTGGTTTCGCACTTGACCTGGGTTGGGTTGGTCATGTGTTGGCAGCGGTTTACCTAGTGTGGTTGCTGAATCTGTACAACTTCATGGATGGCATCGACGGCATTGCCAGCCTCGAGGCTATTTGCGTGTGCTTGGGCGGCGCGCTGCTGTACTGGCTAATGGGTCATGGTGAGTTAGCGTTACTGCCTCTGCTCCTAGCTTGTGCTGTAGCAGGTTTCCTGTACTGGAACTTTCCGAAAGCACGGATATTCATGGGTGACGCCGGCAGCGGCTTCTTGGGAATAGCGCTAGGTGTGTTGTCCTTGCAAGCTGCATGGGTTGCGTCGCAGTTATTTTGGAGTTGGTTGATTCTACTCGGGGTATTTGTCGTAGACGCCACTTGGACGTTGCTTCGGCGTTTATTACGCGGTGACAAGGTTTACGAAGCTCATCGCAGCCACGCCTATCAATTTGCTTCCCGCAAAGTGGGTAAGCACTCTCCGGTGACATTGGCGGTGGCGACTATCAACCTATTCTGGCTACTGCCGATTTCCATTTGGGTGGGGCTTGGTGGGTTGGATGGCTTGTTTGGCCTTCTGCTAGCTTATTTGCCGTTGATTGTGTTGGCGTATAAGTTTGAGGGAGGGGCAAAAGAGTAGTAAGCGATCCACCATATCGGGAGCGTCATTAATTTGTAAGCGATCCATAAACCACACCTGTCGCAAGATTGGCGGTTCGTTTATCTTGGCATCTCTGGTGAGCAATTCCATGGCAGCAGTGCTTCGTAGTCTTCAACCGAAGCGGCTTGCGGCAAGCGCTCGAGTACGTGGCGCAACCACGAATAAGGTTCCTAGCCGTTAGCCTTGGCGGTCTCGACCAGGCTATAGATTTGAGCGCTGGCGGTGGCGCCGTTGGGCGTGTCGCTAAAGGTCCAGTTTTTCCTTCCGATGACAAACGGTTTTATCGCGCGCTCAGCTGCGTTGTTGTCTATGGGTAAAAAGCCCGCCTCCACATAGCGCTTCAACCGGCTCCAGTTGTTCGCCAGATAATTAACTGCACGACCCAACACGCTTTGCGGCGTGACGTGCGGTTGTGTTTTATCCAGCCAGCTTTTTAACTGTGCCAATACCGGCAGGCTTAATTCCTGACGCCCGATAAAGCGCTGCTCGACGCTGACGTCTTTGAGATCGCGCTCGATTGTAACCGCTCCATAAACCCCACCTAACAAGGGTGGGCTGGATGGGTTACCGTGAAATCGCTGGTGTGCAATTCCATGGCAACAGCGCTTCGAAGTCTTCTACCGTCTGGGCCTGTGGCAACCGCTCAAGTGCGTGGCGCAGCCAGGCATAGGGTTCCTGGCCGTTGGCTTTAGCCGTTTCGACCAGACTGTACAGTTGAGCACTTGCCGTCGCGCCTTTGGGCGTGTCACTGAACAGCCAGTTCTTGCGACCAATCACAAAAGGCCTGATGGCACGCTCTGCTGGGTTATTGTCTATCGGCAAATATCCGGCTTCGGTATAGCGCACCAATTTATGCCAGTTGCTGGCCAGATAGCTGATCGCTTTCCCCAGCGCGTTTTGCGCGGTCACTTGGGGCTTTGTTTTCTCTAGCCATGCGTGTAGCTGCGTCAGCACAGGAAGACTTTGTTCCTGTCGGCTTTTGTAGCGAAGTTCATCGCCGACGTCTTTTAAGTCGCGCTCGATACCGTACAGCTTATTAATCCAGTTCAGTGCCATATCGGCACGACCCGTCTTACCCTTCGGTTGTACTTTTTGTGCTTCCACGAACTTACGCCGGGCATGGGCCCAGCACCCAAGTCGTTCAACTCCAGCTCGCGCACCTAATGCGTTGTAACCGGCATAATCATCGGTCATCAAATAACCCTGATAGCCTTCAAGCAGGCGCGACGGCACCTCTTGCGCACGGCTGGTCGAGTAGTCAAACAGGATGACAGGCTTGTCCGGCGGTCCTCCTGTTTGTACCCACATCCAAGATTGACTGGTCGGCTCCCGACCAGGCTCTTTCATCACCTGTACCCGCGTTTCATCGCAATGAATGACGCGGCTTTCCAATAGCCGGTCGCGCATCAAATTGAGCAGCGGTTGCAGATGTGTGCCGCATTGGATGACCCAGCGGGCCAAAGTCTGACGTGGGATATCAATACCGTGACGACCCAGAACTTTCTCGAAACGATGAAGTGGCAGACCATCAACATACTTAGTGGTCAGCAACATCGCGAAGATACTTGGACTGGCCATACTTTTTTCAATCAGCTGCGCCGGCTTATCAGCCGTCACTGGCGCCGCTTCGCACCCTCGGCAGCCGTACACTTTACGGATGTGTTTGATCACGCGGATTTGCATCGGCACGATCTCCAGC
The DNA here is from genome assembly GCF_035019745.1 of Pseudomonas sp. 10S5. Classification (NCBI taxonomy): domain Bacteria; kingdom Pseudomonadati; phylum Pseudomonadota; class Gammaproteobacteria; order Pseudomonadales; family Pseudomonadaceae; genus Pseudomonas; species Pseudomonas sp. 10S5. The sequence goes on along the minus strand of NZ_JASJVL010000011.1, from coordinate 5,533 downwards.
TGCTCGCTGGTCTCTTCACCGATGGCGTGCTTGCGGCAACCGCAAGCACAGGTCAGTTCGTGCTCAGGAAGCTCGTGAATAACTTCGATACGTGGCAGATCAGCGGGAAGAGCCTTGCGTTTTCCACGGCGCTTGATCGGCGCTACGACTTCTTCCTCTGATTCTTCTGCCGCAGGTTCGGCAGCACTTTCAGCCTCATTAAAAAGCGCCAATTGTGGCGTCAGGGCATCAACCGTTTGTTCTGATTTACGTCCGAACAGGCGCTGGCGAAGCAGCGCATTTTCTTCTTCAAGATGAACGACCTTAGACTGCAGCTGAGCAAGCAATTGCTTGAGCACAGTCGGGTCTTCTGGAAGGCTGTTGGGCATGGTAATGTCGGGTAGCCCCAGATCATTACTGATCCGGGGCCCCCTTAGAACCGTACGTGCGAGTTTCCCCGCATACGGCTCAAGCTTACGAAAGCCAGTCTATTACTGGCCGGTCACGCGGAAGGTGGTTTTTGCAAACCGCTATGCTTAAGTGGCTCCTTGAATCCCTGCTTGTGGCACTGTAAGTGGCAGTCGGGATGGAGCAGTACACGGTTATTTAGTTTATCCGGGCCGCCATCCACCCGCCTGACAACGTGGTGATCGTGCCAGCCGGTATCCTTGCTGATGGCATGCCCGCATAAAGCACATTTACCCTGTTGCCGCCTGAAAAGACTCAGTACCTGCCGCCGATACCGGAGCTTATGTAGCATCCGTTGAACCCTTAATGCTTCCCACTTGAACTCCTGTTCTGCATCGTACGGCTGATACGCACCCGGCAAGCGCTTGTGACGAACGATTACGGTATCCGCCAGCATGTATAGCTGGCGAAACTTTACTGTCCCGTCGATCCCCTTTACTGGGTATACAAATGCCCGGTGAATTCCGGAACAGTAATATCGTCGTTTAAGCCAACCAACAGACTTCCTCGGATGCCGACGCTTTGCCCACCTCAAGATCCGCCAGAAGATAAGGTCCAGCTTGTTAAAGGTGGCTTTCGCCACAACCGGGGAGTGATATTGCGCCCACCCTCGCAGCACTGGGTTCAGTCGCCCCATCAGTGCGCCCTGAGTAAGGGTTCCGCTGTTTTTTATAATATCTCGCACTTTCCGATAGAACGTTGAAACATTCTTCTTCGCAGGCTTGATAAACAGCTTTGCCTTTCTGTGCGGCGACTTCGGGACGTACTTCCTAAAATTCCACCCAAGAAAATCAAAGCCTTGATGGATGTGTGCGATGCGCGTTTTTTCTTGCGATAATGCAACCCCTCGTACAGACAGAAATTGCTCTATCCAAGGCTTGATTTCGTTTTCAAGCAACTCTTTCGAGTTTGCCAAAACCACAAAGTCATCTGCATAGCGCACAACCTGAACCTTGGTTTTCTTCGCTTCCATGGTGCCAAAGCGTTTTTTCAAGTGATCTTTCAGCAAAAGCTCCAAACCATTCAAGGTGGCGTTTGCCAGACAGGGAGAGATGATACCGCCCTGTGGCGTGCCTTCCTCCGTAGCAACAAATTGCCCCCGGTCAACAACCCCGGTTTTCAGCCATTTGCGCAGTATCGTCTTATCCATTGGGATATTTTGACAAAGCCAATCATGGCTGATGTTATCGAAAAAACCTTTGATGTCCCCTTCCAGAATCCAGACAGGGGCTACTTGGGCGGCCAGCAAATGAAACAGCTCTACCATTGCGTCGGCCGTCGAGCGATCTGGTCGGAAGCCGTAGCTTCGGGGGTCGCTCTGGCTCTCTACAACAGGTTCAATTGCCAGCAGATGAAGCGCTTGCATGGCCCGATCCAACATCGTGGGAATTCCGAGTGGGCGTTTCTCCTGTTTACCAGGTTTCGGTATCCATACCCGCCTCAACGGTTTAGAACAGTAACCCCGCTTGATCGATAGACACATCACCCCTCGAAGTTTGGCTTGGGGCGTCTCCCACGTTTCGCCATCGACCCCCGGCGTCCTGCGACCCCGGTTCTCCGTGACTCGCCGCACAGCTAAGCATCGCCCATGAAACGAGTGAGTCAGCATGCGTTGCAGGCGCTTCACCTTTCGCCAGTCGGCCTTCCTTGTTGCCTGCGCAATTTTCAACTGTGTTTTCCGAACGGAGGTTTGAATTCTGGCCCAATCAAGACCGTACCAATTCATGGCCCCATCCAAGGACGCAGACGTAACCGAAGTCGGTGGTTGCGTATTCATACAGTCCTGCTCGAAGTTAGAAACTGTTTGCACAGGATCTCTTAGCGTGTACCCGTGCCAACTTCATAGTTCGACGGAATCAACAGTTGTATTTGCGCTCGTAAACCAGATGCACGTCAGCCAGGGTTTCCCCTGCCGGTAATGTTGAAACCGGTATGCCATCCGTTACAGACGGTCCTTTGCTTTTTGCATCCTCCTATTCCCCACACTCATCAACGTCCCTTGCGGAAAGTCTGCCGCCGATGTGGCTGGTAAGGCGAGTGGTCGGGATTGCCACGTTCCCTGAATCGCATCAATTCCCCGTTTAGGCTTCGTCTATCCCCCGGCAGCGCTTCTAGTACCGCATCCCATTACATGACAGGAATGGCTGGCTACAATGCCATTTTGGCTGGGGCCGATAATTGCCGTAGGCCCGTCAATCCTTACGAGGGTTCTGTCGACGATTCACATATGTTAGCCATGCGGGTTGGGTCACTAGTCCCCGTACTACCGTGCAATTCGGTTGTGCTGCGCATCCCGTTACCGGGTTGCACTCTCTTGCGGGAGGGACATTGTTGATCGGGCTTCACACCCCAAGATTGGCTCCTGACGCATGCCGATCTAGTGAACTGACGGATACACGTCAGGCTCGTTACTCCAGAAAGCGGAGTTGAGCAATGAGATCCAGAGCTTACGACTCGTGTTTGACTGCTAACCTATTGAAGTTAAACAGTTGAACACGCGATCTCGTGTCGCACCATGCCGAGGATTATACCAACTATGCGACAAATCGCGGCGTCAAAACTTGATGTGGACGGTTGCGCCACAGGTCAAAACCATCCAATAACCAGTTCAGTTCCTGAACGGTCAGCACGATGGCTTCGTCAGTGATATCGGGTGAGGTTTTGAAACGTTCGGACTCCAAACGCTTAAGCCACAGGCAAAAGCCGTTGCGCTCCCAATAAAGAATTTTCACGCGATTACGGGGTTTATTAAGGAAGACAAAAAGTACCGGATCGAACACTGTCACTTTGATATCCAGTTCGACCAGAGCCGAGAGGCCGTCAATGGATTTTCGAAAGTCCACCGGCTTGGGGTAGAGGTAGACTTTTTCAACTTTAGCGTCGGGTCGCATCATGAGTGCAGGCTCCAGAAAGAGATCGGGAGCACAGCGTCAGCTAATAAGTGGCGGCTTTGAATGTGGGTGTGATGGATCGCTTAGTGCGCCAGTTAAAGCTGGCGGAGGATAGTCGATGAAAGTTCGATACTGGTAAGAAATGGCGAATCAACCAGACCCCGAGTCATGCATGTTGCACCGTGAGGTGCAGGGTGAAGCGTTGACAGGGGAAACCGATGGGCCAGCCATTGAGCCGCGAAATCACAAGTCCGGGATGCCGATGCTGTTAAGCGAAGCAGAAGGCAACACGGAGCATGGCGTTATACGCCAGTCATGCTCTGATCCCGCGCGGTCGGAGACCCTGTGCACGTCGGGAAGTCCTTCGCACAGAAACTGGGAGATCTCAGCGATGCCCGGTGCGCAAGCACCGGGCGGAGTAGGAAAGGCCAAAAGCCGTAACCCTGCTGTCTACGTCGCTGAGAAGTCGGATACGTCCGTAGTACCTGAGAAGCCGTCGAACAAAGGGCCGAGCCCTGCGGAGATGGTGGAGGAAAGGGACGTAGCCAAGGGAAACACCGACACGTCCCCCGCGCCCCGAACACAGAGTCGGATTAGTTGCGCGTCGATGGGACTTGAAGGTGTACGTGAAGCAGCCCGAAGGGAAAAGGGCATGCAGTTCACGGCATTGCTGCACCACATCACACCGCAGTTATTGGCGCAGAGCTTCTATGCACTGCGCCGCGATGCTGCGGTGGGCGTGGACGGCATGTCGTGGCGAGAATATGAGGAAGGTCTTCTCCAGCGTGTGACCAATTTGCACGCAAGGCTCCACACTGGAGCCTATCGGGCAACGCCGTCGCGGCGGGTTTTCATACCCAAAGCCGACGGTAGACTGCGCCCATTGGGCATTGCCTCTCTGGAGGACAAGATCGTTCAGCAGGCGGTTGTTACCGTTCTGAATGCGATCTATGAAGAGGACTTTCTAGGATTCTCGTATGGGTTTCGGCCGGGGCGGAGCCAGCACGATGCGCTGGATGCATTGACGGTCGCGCTGAAAGGCCAGAAGGTGAACTGGATATTGGATGCAGATATCACGTCGTTCTTTGATGAGATCGACCATGAATGGATGCTGATGTTTCTGGGACACCGGGTTGCAGACCGGCGCCTGCTCGGACTGATCTGCAAATGGCTTCAGGCAGGCGTAATGGACGACGGCCGTAGGGTGGCTGCGACCAAGGGGACTCCCCAAGGCGCAGTGATATCGCCGTTGTTGGCGAATATCTATCTTTACTACGTGCTGGATCTGTGGGCAAGGCAGTGGCGCCAACGCCACGCCCGTGGCGATGTGATCGTTGTGCGCTACGCGGACGACAGCGTGGTGGGTTTCAGGACGCAATGGCAGACTCATCAGTTTCTGGTGCAGTTGCAGGAACGCTTGGCCCGTTTCGGTTTATCTCTCAATGCCTCGAAGACACGACTGATTGAGTTTGGTCGTTTTGCTGAGAGAAATCGCAGAAAGAGAGGGTTAGGTAAACCGGAGTTTTTTGACTTCCTGGGCTTCACGCACTGTTGCAGTACCAACAGAAGCGGTGGTTTTCAAATACTGCGACTGACGGTCAAGAAGCGAATGCGTGCGACGCTGCTGGCAATTCGGGATGAGCTGAAACGCCGACGCCACGAATCTGTTCAAGTCGTGGGTCAGTGGCTTACCCGGGTGGTCAGGGGCTACTTCAATTACCACGCGGTGCCGGGAAACCTGATACGTCTTGGTGGTTTTCGTTCGGCGGTTTGCCGTCTATGGCGGCAAGCCCTCAAACGTCGCAGCCAGCGTCATCGGCTTCAATGGTCACGCTACGGACGCCTTGCCGACCTCTACAAACCAAAACCTAGAAATGCACATCCTTATCCTGAGGATCGCTTCGCGTCACGTACCCAAGGCAGGAGCCGTATGCGGTAGTTCCGCACGTACGGATCTGGGCGGGGGGCGGCAGGCAACTGCCGTCCCTACCGCGACCAAACGTCGCAGCCAGCGTCATCGGCTTCAATGGTCACGCTACGGACGCCTTGCCGACCTCTACATACCAAAACCCAGAAATGCACATCCTTATCCTGAGGATCGCTTCGCGTCACGTACCTAAGGCAGGAGCCGTATGCGGTAGTTCCGCACGTACGGATCTGGGCGGGGGGCGGCAGGCAACTGCCGTCCCTACCGC